>NZ_OY808998.1:306279-612559 GCF_963681195.1 Vibrio sp. 16 | reverse complement strand
AACGCCATGGGTGAGGCTTCTTCTCCTGCCACCACGTCTTGAATGAGTTGAGCGCTTCGAGTGAGTTCTCCATGACGGCTAGCAAACACAAGGTAGTCCACTTCGTGTTGCTCTAGCAGTTCGATACTGGTTTGCACTGCGAGTTTACTCAAGCTGCTCATGCGTCGTCGCATCATTGGCGGAATTGCGTTAACTGGCGCTTTACCATCTACGGGCCATGCGAGTGTTTTTGACCACTGCTGCCAATCGCTGGGCTGCGAAATGCCATCGGAATGGGCAAGCCATGCATCGATGTTAAATGAAAGAATTATGTTTGAATCGGGCATAAGATATTGAATTGTTGTTGTTGCAGCGAAATACTAGTACTGAACTACACATAAATTAAAGGAAACATTACTATGTCACCATTAAAATGGCTAAGCGCTTCGTTGTTGGCACTATTACTTGTTGGCTGCGGCCGTGTACAACCTGTATTGAACGTCGAGGATACTCCAGTTGGGTATAATCTTCAAAGTAAACAAGTTAAGTTGGCAATTATGCAAGCGGCATCCAATCGAGGTTGGGTCATCGAAGAAATCAGCCCAAGTGAGCTTAATGCCAAATTAACGGTACGTAGCCATTTCGCTGAAGCAAAAATTACATATAACGACAAGTTTTACTCCATTACTTATCTCAACTCAGTAAATTTAAAAGCGAGCGATGGCAAAATTCACCGCAACTACAACCGTTGGGTGAATAACTTAAACGTTGATATTAAACGTCAACTGTCTGTTATCGCTGCGGCGCAGTAATTTTTACTCTTACTATTAATTAGGAATTAGGTTTTTTCCGTGTTACATAAAAATAATGACCCGTTTAACGCTCTAGAAGCGAAAACAGAAGCTCAAAAACTCTCTTTTGCACCTATCGTATTTCATACGGCACGTACATTGCGTGATTTGGGTGTATTAGCTGTGTTAGATAAAGCTGGAAAAGAGGGCTTGAGTGCACCTGAAATTGCAGAGCAAACTGGGGTGTCTGAATATGGCGTCAAAGTCTTGTTAGACATGGCGATTAGCGCGCATATTGTGATGTGGGAAAAACCTAATTATTCACTTGCGAATCTAGGCTTCTTTTTGCTCCACGATGGCATGACCCAAGCGAACATGGATTTCACTGCGGATGTTTGTTACGCCGCGATGATGCACCTCACAGAATCGATCACGGAGGGAAAACCTGCCGGTTTGAAAGAGTTAGGTGATTGGGAAACCATCTACCAAGGGTTATCCACTTTGCCTGAGAAAGCAAAAGAGAGCTGGTTCAAATTTGACCATTTTTACTCGGATCGCTCTTTTCCGATTCTGCTAGAAGAAGTGTTCAAATCAGAGCCAAAAATGATCGTCGATATTGGTGGCAACACCGGCAAATGGGCGATGCAGTGTTGTGGTCATAATCCGGATGTTGAGATCACGATTGTTGATTTGCCACAGCAACTTGAAATGGCCATGCAAAACGCGAAGGAGAAAGGCTACGCGGATCGTGTCCACCCATACCCTGCCAACATGCTGGATAAGTCTCAATCGCTTCCGGAACATGCCGATGTCTGGTGGATGAGTCAGTTCCTTGATTGTTTTTCACCGATGGAGATTCTGAGCATTCTGAAACGCGTGAAGCAGCAATTACGCGCGGGTGATGCTGTCTACATTTTGGAGCTGTTCTGGGACGCACAAAAGTATGACGCCGCATCATACAGTTTGAATGCGACATCGCTTTATTTTACTTGTTTGGCGAACGGAAACAGCCGTTTCTATCGCAGCGACGATTTCTTAGAAATTATCGAAGCCGCGGGATTAGTGATTGAGGAGCGAACCGATAACATCGGCCTAGGTCACACCTTACTTAAACTTAAAGCGCAATAGTACGCAGAAAGAACAATCATCATTATGAAAACAGAATCTACTCAAGTTGTTGTCGTTGGTGCGGGCCCTTCTGGCTCGACGGTCTCTGCGCTATTGCAAGCACAGGGTGTGGATGTGATCGTGATAGAAAAGGCTGAGTTTCCGAGGTTTTCTATCGGAGAGAGCCTGTTGCCGGCGTGTATGGAAGTTGTAGAGCAAGCTGGGATGACGCAGGCCGTGGCGGAACACGGTTTTCAGTTTAAAGATGGGGCAGCGTTTCGTCGTAATGGCGTATACACCCAGTTCAACTTTACCGATAAGTTCACACCAGGCCCTGGGACAACTTATCAAGTACAACGTGGCCATTTTGATAAAGTCTTGGCCGACAGCGCAGCGCAGCAAGGGGTAGAAATTCGTTACCAGCATGAGTTGATCGATTTAGCTTTTGTCGGTGAGCGATCTTTGCTAACAGTGAAAGACGCACACGGTGAAATCTACCAAATTGATGCGGCTTATGTGTTAGATGCCAGTGGTTTTGGTCGTGTGTTGCCTAGAATGCTGGATCTGGAAGAGCCGTCTTGCTTGCCTCCGCGAAAAGCGATTTTCACGCATATTGTCGACAATATTGATGATCAATCGATCCACTACGATCGCGACAAGATTCTGATTTCGGTCCATCCGACTAACCATGATGTGTGGTACTGGTTGATCCCTTTTTCCAATGGCGTGTGCTCACTGGGCGTGGTGGGAGAGCCTGACTTCTTTGCTGATTACTCAGGCGACAAACTGGATGTGCTAAAGCAGATTGTGAATCAAGAGCCGGGCCTTGAGCAACTGCTCGCAAACGCAGAGTACCCGAACCCCGCTGGAGAGCTTGGCGGTTACTCTGCTAACGTAAAACACCTAGCCACAGCTCATTACGCACTGCTTGGCAATGCAGGCGAGTTTTTGGACCCTGTGTTTTCATCTGGAGTCACGATTGCCATGAAATCTGCTCAATTTGCGGCTCAATGCGTGGTTAAGCAGCTTGAAGGAGAGCCTGTGGATTGGCAGAAAGAGTACGCCGAGCCATTAATGGTCGGAGTGAACACTTTCCGTACCTATGTAGAAGGCTGGTACAAAGGTACTCTACAAGACGTCATCTTCCATCAAGATCCGAATCCTCGTATTAAAGCGATGATCAGCTCTATTTTGGCCGGTTACGCATGGGATACAACAAACCCATATGTTAAAAACAGTCAGCAACGATTGAACACTCTGGCTGAGGTGATTCGAGCAGAAAAAACTCACGCCTAGTTTGATGTTTCTCAAAGGGAAAAGTTGGCTAAATTGTCGCTCTCTGTTCATACTTTAAGAAAGTTGACGAGGAGTGTGAGCGATGAAAAACGAACTTGATCCGACCAAAGTGTTGCAGGCTTACGAAACGGTCATGGCAAAAGGAACGCCTACTGAGTACGGGAAAATGTATGAAGGGGTTGAAGCGTTTGCTGACTACGATGGATACAACGTCTATATGCGTGGGAATGGGGTAGAGCTCAAAGTCGGCTTCCACAACACCTATCACCTAGACTATGACCAAGAACATCTGCGTGACAGCTTTTTAAAGAAAGTGGCATCCTTAGCAAAATAATAAAACAGAGCCCCTGGCAAACGCGAGGGGCTCTATTTTTTGATTAATCTTCTTCAGCCATTACCGAATCTTCAGAGAAGTCATCGGTAGCCTCTGGCTTGTTGCGACCATTTAACGTATGGAAGCGTTTACGGCCACGGGCAAGCTGGACGTATTTTAGCCAAACTCTTTCAAGTTTTGTCTTCGCTTTACCTGGGTTTTCCAGTACTTTAACGAAGTGTTTCTCTTCCGAGTTGTCCGGAACAATTTCACCAGATTCTAGACCTAGCATGGTGTCGCCATAAAGCGTTAGAATTTCTTCTTCTGCAAGCGTAAAATCACCAGACTTCGCGAAGCCTCTTGGAAACTTAGTGTTGTCGTAAAAACGTTTTTTGCCGTGACGAAATTGTGTGTCAGACATTATAGTAGCCTCTATAACCTACATTGATGAAATACCCAGAGCGGTACAAAGCGAAAGTTAGGCGTAAATTTAACAAAAGAAAAACAAAACCTTTTTATCGTGACTATTGAACAGTTTTATGAAACTTAGGTAACAATTTGTTTAATGTGAACTACGTAATTTTTCAGTTTTTGCTATTGTGAAAGATTACACCTAGAGGAAATTAGATGGACGTAAAAGTCTTTAGAACGTTTTTGGAATTAGCCAACGTTCGCCACTTCGGCCGTGCCGCTGAGAACCTTTACATCACTCAAGCTGCGGTAAGTGCCCGAATCAAGCAGCTAGAAAGCTATTTTGATACGCAATTGTTTATTCGCGATCGAAACAACATCAAACTGACCTCTGCCGGAGAGCGTTTAATTGGCTACGCCGAGGTCATGGTAAGCACGCTGCAGCAAGCCAAGCTAGAACTCTCGCTTGAAAGTGGAAAAGCCCTGCAGTTGACTCTGGGCGGGACGCCAAACGTATGGGATGCTTACTTACAAAACTGTCTAAGCCTTGTCACTGATGAGTTTGAAGGTTATGGCTTTATGGCCGAGATTATGGGCCGTGAAGCGTTAAATCGCAGCTTGCAAGAGCGCACCCTCGACATGGCGTTTGCGTTTGACCAAATCAAAGCCGATGAACTCAACTGCAAAAAAGTGGCGGATGTGGTGTTGGTTCTTGTGTCTACAGAAGAGCAAGACCTAGAGCACGTGTTCGAAGATAAGTACGTTTACGTTGACTGGGGGACGAAATTTGCCTCAGAGCATGCTGAGCGTCACCCAAAAATTCCAGCCCCTTATTTGCGCACGTCTACTGCGCGTATTGCCTTGGACTTCATTTTGGAGAAAGGCGGCAGCGCTTACCTTCCTGCGTCGATGGTTGAGCCATTTTTGACCAACGAACAGCTTTATAAAGTGAAAGGCGTCGAAGATTGGTGTCGCCCGATTTATCTTAGCTATCGTAAGGCCAGTACTTCGATTGAAGCGATCGAACAAGTTGAAGAGTTAGTCAAACATATCGATCCTGTCACTGCCTACACATTGCAGCAAATGGCGGATTTTCCGGTGGAAGAATAAAAAGAGCCTCTCAAACGAGAGGCTCTTTTTTTTATAGGTTCATTAAACTTTCTATCGACTCTTCAATGCTTAAATGGTGGAACGAATGAACATTCTGACCATCGGTCGCATCAATCAGTATTCGGTTGATATTGGATGCGCCATGCTCATCAATAATGCCTAGTGTTTGTTCGACGTTATCACACGTCATTACCACATTGTCACCAAGGACAAGGGTGCAAGAGTGCAGGTTCATAGCCAACTTCCTTATTATTTATCGTCTGCATTTTTTAATTTAGAAGAGTTTCAACAGATCGCAAATTCATTGAGTTCCGAAAATGGCTAGTATTGTGCTGAGGGTGATTTAGACTGGAGGCATCATAACGATTCAGGACGAGAGTATGAGCGGTTTAGCTACCTTATCGACGTTAGAATGTCAGCGAGCTCGAATGGCTCGAGATGCGCGATTTGATGGTCGATTTTATGTTGCGGTAAAAAGTACTGGGATATTTTGCCGACCGATATGCCCTGCCAATCTCCCCAAGGAAGAAAACGTCGAGTATTTCATCGACAAAGCGCAAGCACTGCAAGCAGGTTATCGACCTTGTTTGCGATGTAAGCCAGATAGCGCTCCGAGCTCCTGGGCATGGAAAGGGGTCGAAACCACTCTCTATCGAGCGTTGCAGCTTATCGAGCAAGGGGAGTTGCAGAGTCACAGCTTGGCGCAACTTGCGACACGCTTGGGTATCAGTGATCGCTATTTGCGTCAGCTATTTCAAACCCATTTGGGGATGGCGCCAAAGCAGTATGCGCAGTACCAACAACTCATGTTTGCTAAACATTTGCTTCACTCAAGCTCAATGAGCGTCACGGATATTGCCTTTGCGAGTGGCTTTAATAGTGTGAGACGCTTTAACGATGCGTTTAAACAAATATTGAAGTTAACCCCGAGCCAAGTGCGGAAACGAAAACAGGAAAACATGGACACAAACTATATTGATCTTGCCTACCAAGGGCCATTAGATTGGCCAAGGATGCTTGATTTCTACCGCTTGCGAGCAATCGAAGGGTTAGAGAAGGTTGACGACAAAAGCTACGAACGCGCATTCTTGCTGGACGGCTGCGCAGGTTGGTTGCGCATTTCCCAACACAAAGTGGGGGTGATGCGAGTCGAGTTCACCCTTGAGGACACTAAGCTGGTGAAAAAACTGGTTAATCAGCTAAGGCGCATGTTTGATTTGGACAGTGATGTATTGAGTATTGAAAACCAGCTTCATCAACTCGATGCCAATTTCGTTCAACACTCTGGCATTCGTATTCCGGGGGTATGGAACTGCTGGGAAGCGGGGGTTCGAGCCATTCTTGGTCAACAAGTGTCGATAAAAGCGGCGATCGGGCAGCTTAATTTATTGGCTCAGACATTGCAGCCTGAAGGGGTGACTCACTTCCCTACTGCGCAAGACATTGCTGGTTCTGATTTGAGCTTTTTACGTATGCCACAAAGTCGAAAAGAGACCTTAGCGCGCTTTGCCCAAATCATGAGTCAAACACCGGATATCGCTCTGGAAGAGTGGCTAAAAATCAAAGGTATTGGCCCTTGGACGGTCAACTATGCTCGTCTACGCGGCGCATCCGAGCCAAACTGTTTTTTAGAGGGAGATTTGGTGGTCAAAAAGGCGCTGGTCCATTTCCCCTCGATCACTAAAGAGGCGGTCTCTCCTTGGGGTAGCTACGCCACTTTTCACTGCTGGAGTCACGCATGAGCACTTACTACACTATTTTTACCACGCCACTAGGAGAGATGACGCTGCAAGCGGACGCTGACGGTTTACTTGGCGCGTGGTTTGAAACTCAGACAACACAACCAAAAGAACTCGGACAATACACAGAATCTGATTCTATACTTAATAATGCAATCAAACAGTTACACGAATACTTTTGCGGTGAAAGAACCGAGTTCAATTTGCCTTTGTCTGCCCAAGGTACGCAATTCCAGCAACAGGTTTGGCATGCCTTAACCACCATCCCTTACGGAGAGACGTGGAGCTATCAAGAGTTGGCAAATGCGATAGGCAATCCGAAAGCGGTGAGAGCTGTCGGCTTAGCCAATGGTAAGAACCCGATCTCTGTGATTGTTCCGTGCCACCGAGTGATTGGTAAAAATGGTAAGTTGACCGGGTATGCCGGTGGCGTCGAGCGAAAGGCGCAACTGTTGAAACTAGAACAAAAGGAGTAGTCAATGGCAACCGAGCGTTTTGGAATCATCTTGTCCGTTGTTGGCATCAGTGCGTTGATGCTGCTTGTTGGCTGCTCGGAAGAAAAAGCGGTACGCATGCTCAATAAGCAGACCTATGAGTTTACGGGCACTTTTGAAAACCAATACAACCAAGATTTGCTGAAGTTTTCGGACGCTCAAGTCACGTTTGTTCGTGAAGGTGAACTCAACATGACCAAGCCCTTTGAAGTGAAAGGAAACGATCTGACCATCACGATGCGAAATAGCTCGAAAGAGAAACGAGAAGACATCGTGATGAGGATTCACGGCCAGAACGAGTTGCTTACATGTAGCACATGTGCCAAGTATCAACTGGCTAGTGTCTGGCAAAAGCGCGATTTCACGCCTTTGCCAGTGGAATCTAATTAAGTAAACAGGTGGGTGTTGAGCATCATATGGACGAGGATACTTGCTGTGTATCCAAGAGCGATGACGGGCATCCATTTTAGGTGACCAAAGAAGGTGTATTTGCCATGAGCCGCGCCCATCAACGCTACGCCTGCAGCAGAACCAATCGACAGCAAACTGCCTCCTACTCCGGCAGTGAGTGTGACTAACAGCCAGTTCCCCATCGACATTGTCGGCTCCATGGTAAGCACAGCAAACATGACTGGAATGTTATCTACAATCGCGGACAAGATGCCCACCATCACATTCGCCCACACAGGATCCCATTGGGTGTACATGACTTCTGAAATCAAGCCTAAATAACCCAACAGGCTCAAGCCTCCTACACACATAACCACGCCGTAGAAAAACAGTAATGTATCCCACTCGGCATGGGAGACTCGTCTAAATACATCAAACGGGACAACAGACCCAAGGCGTTTTAACGCATGATCATCTCGGTTAGCAATGGCCATGGCCGCTTTTTTATGCAGCGATGCTTTGAGTGTTCTGCGCAGGAAAAAACCAAAGAACTGCAAATAAGCAAGCCCCATCATCATGCCAATGACAGGCGGGAAGTGCAGCACCGCATGGAAGGCGACGGCCGTCGAAATCGTGAGGATAAACAAGGCGACAATTCTGCGCGCTCCGCGTTTAAGTTCAACATGCTGGTGGACCACATTCGGCTTAGTGTCCGGAACAAAGAACGACATGATCAAAGCAGGGATCAGGTAATTGACCACTGAGGGCAAAAACAGCGGCATAAACTCCGCAAAGGAGACATGACCCGCTTGCCACACCATCAGTGTTGTAATATCCCCAAACGGGCTAAACGCGCCTCCGGCATTGGCGGCGATAACAATGTTGATACAGGCAAGATTGATAAATCGAGTGTTGTCTCCAGCAACTTTCATCACTACAGCGCACATCAGCAATGCAGTCGTCAGGTTATCGGCAATCGGCGAGATAAAGAATGAGAGAATACCCGTCAACCAAAACAGCGCCCGAAAGTTAAACCCTTTGCCGACCATCCAAGCCTGAAGTGCATCAAACAGTCGCCGCTCTTCCATCGCGCTTATGTATGTCATGGCAACCAGCAAAAACAGCAGTAATTCCGCGTATTCGAGCAAGTTGTGTTCTAAGGCGGCTTTAGCAACCTCTATTTGATCGTACTGAGAATAGACGTAGCCAATCATTGCCCAGATGATGCCTGCTGCAAGAAGTACGGGCTTTGATTTTCGCAATTGCAAATACTCTTCGAGCATGACCAAGGTGTACGCAATAGCAAAAATGAGCAACGCGGCATAGCCGATGGTAGATTGGGTTAGGGGCAAAATCTCACCTGAAGCGTTGGCAGCAAAGGCGGTGAGGGGGGATAGCGTTAAAGCAATAAAGACTGACCACTGCAGTTTCATACTTCCACTCCTTTGAAAGATGATTGTTGTTATACCCAAGTAACCTCACGTCTGCGCGCATTTAGAAGTCACTTGGGTATAAGCAATGGCCTCATAGTCTAATGGGCTTTTACCTATTGGTTTGTGAGATAGGTTTGATCTGTTTGAATTTGCATCATTTTTTAACGATTGGTGAAGAATTTATGAACTCGAGTGATATGCAATGTTGATTTATGTGGTTGGAAAAATCTGCTATTTACGCTAATTATCACAAAATATAATAGCAATTTAAAAGATATTAATAGTTCGTTTCACTATTTGATAAGGATCATCCTAACGCCATACGATTTAATTCAAGATCCTATGCGTTCTGTTCCACATAAACTAATGCATAGGTGATTTATGTCTGATTCAAATCAAAAGGAGCGCAAAGTCACGTGGGGTTGCTACGTTGCTTTGGCGTTCGCCGTTGTCTTTTTTTCCGGGCTGATGAAGTCCAATGACTGGTATGGTGTGCTTGACTTTACCACGCTGAATGGCTCTTTCGGTAAGGTCGCTTACGACGTTACAGAAACCGCTGAAGGCTTAGAAGCAGCAACCACATCCTTGCGCGGTAAAGGTGGCAGTGGCGCGCGCGATGGTTTTATTTTCGCATTGACTCTGATCCCAACCGTTATGTTCGCATTGGGTGTGATCAATGTGCTTGAGCACTACGGTGCGCTGGATGCCGCGCGCAAACTTCTGACGCCTCTTCTTCGCCCGCTGATGGGTATTCCAGGTAGCTCCGGCCTTGCGTTGATTGCTTCTTTGCAAAGTACCGATGCAGGCGCTGCCATGACCCGTCAACTTAAAGACGAAGGTAGGCTGACTAAACGCGAAACCGACGTATTCACCATGTTCCAGTTCACCGCTGGGGCGACCATTGTCAACTTTTTCTCGTCGGGTGCGGTGCTGTTTACTCTAACGCTGGCTGATGGCTCTTTGGCTGTGACTTCTTCGATTGGTTTGGCGGTTGCCATCATGTTTGTCTTCAAATTTGTCGGGGCGAACTTATTCCGTATTTACCTCAACATCACGGAAGGCAAAGAAGACAAGCAAGATAAGCGTGATGCGCAAAACCTAAAAGAGGAGACAGCATAATGAGCGAAGTAAAAGCAAGAAAGCCAATGGTGACGGACATTTTCGTTGAAGGCGCAAAGAAGGGTTGGGTAATTGCAACGACCTCTACCGTACCGAATGTCTTGATGGCGTTTGTGATCATCAAAGCGTTACAGATTACGGGCGCGCTCGACATGATGGGCACAGTATTTGCGCCGATTATGGCTGTTTTTGGCCTGCCGGGTGAGGCTGCTGCTGTTTTGATTGGTGCATGGATGTCGATGGGCGGAGCGGTAGGCGTTGTGATCACGCTGTTTGACCAAGGTATCTTAAATGGCGCGCATATCGCTATCTTAGCACCTGCTATCTACCTCATGGGCTCTCAAGTTCAGTACATGGGACGCATCATGGGACCAATCGGTACTGAAGGCCGTTACATTCCTGTGATGATCGCGATTTCAGTATTGAACGCTTTTGGCGCCATGCTAGTCATGAACTTGTTTGTATAGGGCTGAATGATGACGTTTTCACTGAATGACTACCTCGAAGAGCTCCGCCCGCTGATTGATGTCGACTGTGGCACCTACACGGTTGAGGGGATTGAATGTATCGCCACTCAATTTGAGCGTAAGTTTCAACAACTGCAAGGTTGGTACGTCAAGCGTGTCGATTGTGGTAAAGCTGGTGTTGGTTTAGAAATTCGCAACAAGCCAGAGGCATCCGATATTGATGTTATGCTGATTGGCCATATGGATACGGTCTTTCCTGTCGGGACTGCAGAATTGCGCCCAATGACAACCGATTCCGATAAAGCCTACGGTCCCGGCGTATCTGACATGAAGTCTGGTTTGCTCAATATCGTTTATGCAATGCGCAATTTGGATCGCAGTGTTTTAGATTCGCTCTCAATCTGTATCTGTATGAACCCAGACGAAGAGACAGGCTCTCTTGACTCTGTCGATTGGATTCAGGCCACCGCCAAACAGGCAAAACACGTTCTGGTGGCAGAGGCTGCGCGTGCTGATGGTGGCTTGGTCAAGGCTCGCAAAGGGATGGCTCGTTACAAAATCACCTTTGATGGTGTTGCCGCACATGCAGGTAATGAACCGGAGAAGGGCCACAGTGCAATTACCGAAATGGCCAATTGGATCCTAGCCATCAACGCGATGACCAACTTTGACTCTGGCACAACGCTGAACGTGGGGATTGTGTCAGGTGGCGCGGGAGCCAATATTGTCCCTGAACACGCAGAGGCTATTGTTGATGTCCGTTTCTGGAACAACGGCGAATACGATGATGTCGACACCGAGTTAACGGCTCTATCTCAACAAGCGTTTGATGCTGGTGTACGCATTACGTTAGAGCGCGAAGCGTACAAACCTTCTATGGTGCCAAGCGAGCAAACCGAAGCGTTAATGGCGCTAGTCGAACAGGCAGCCGATGAGCTTGACATCGACATCAACTGGAAAGAAGTCGGTGGTGGCTCAGACGCGAACAACACCGCGATCCTAGGCGTTCCAACATTGGATGGCTTAGGGCCAATCGGTGCGGGTTTCCACAGTGACCAAGAGTACTTGTTGCTTGAGTCGATTGAACCGCGCATTCGATTGTTGATGCGAGTTATCGAGAAAATTGCTCAATAACCAATGCCTTCATTTTAAAACTAAGCCCCAAACTTTTGGGGCTTTTTCTTATTCACTGACAAAGTAAGACTTAAGTTTCTCTCTTAGCCACAAATTCGCTGGGCTGTGCCTCATGCGATTATGCGTTAACAGTCGGTACTTAACTGGGATGCTGGTAAATGGAGCGTCGAGTACCTGTAGATCGAGTCGGTCTGCGAACTGGTTCGCGATGCTTCTGACCATAGCAGCAAGGCAATTGGTGTTGGCGATCATCGTCATTTGCGATACCAGAGAATCACACTCTGCCGCGACTTTGCGTTCGCCTATGGACTCTTCGGTAAAATAGTCGGCCAGATAAGCATCTTCGCGTCTGAGTTTGAGCGTGACGTGCTTTTCGTCGTAGAACTGCTTAAGTGTCAGAGCTCCCTTAACTCTTGGGTGATCTTTGCGAGCAATAATGCAGATTTCGTCGGTACAGAAAAATTCTGAGAAGAAGGAGGGCGCGGAGTAGTTAGCAAAGTCGATGGCAAGATCGGCCTTCTGTTGATTGAGGCTATGAATGAGCTTTTCTTCGCTAGACAGTGTCGGATGCAGTTCAATTTCAACATTGCCTAGAGTCTGATCCGCTTCAATTTTTGGCAGTAACATCAGCATCATCGGCTCGCTGGTGTACACCACAAAGCGGCGAGAATTGTCGGTGCTGAAACGCTCGATCCCTTCGATGGCATTGTGAATTTGATTGAGCGCTGGCTCGATTTGACGCGCCAACTCATGGGCTTGGTGGGTTGGCGCGATCCCTCGGCCGGAGCGAATAAAGAGTTGAACCCCCAACTGTTGCTGAAGCCGCTTTAAAACGCCGCTCACGCCGGGTTGCGTTAGCCCCATTACGTCGGCGGCAACGGTGATTGAACGATGCTGATAGACGTTAAGAAAGACTTTAAACAGATTTAGATCGATGGGGGCGTCATTCATACTTCTTCCTGATACATAACAGTTCGCGATGTTTTGTATAAATTCTCATGTATATATCCTGATGTGTCAAATGAGTACATTAGTCCTGTACCCAATAAAGAGACACTACGAGGTTCCCTATGACACACCGTTTTGCACCTTCAGCCATTTCACTTGCACTTATGGTTTCATTCTCAGCATCGGCAGATTATGCCAGCCTAGAGACTTACCAAGGAAAGCCTGCGACCACGCACACTCAACAAGCGAATGCGACACTCGCTAAATCGCTGCCTTGGCAAGATGTCAGTGCATTTGAGCGCACGCAAAAAGGATTGATTGCGGAGTTTGGAACCCATGAAGCAGGCGAGCTTAAAAATCGCTTTGAATACATGGCTGACATGAGCGTCAACGAGCTGCCAGCGTCGGTTAACCCTTCAATTTGGCGTCAAGGGATGCTGAATTACGCAGCAGGCGGTTTATACCAAGTGACTGATGGTGTGTACCAGATTCGTGGCGCAGACCTGTCGAATATGACCATCTACCGTACTGACAATGGCTACGTGATTCACGACCCACTGCTTTCAAAGCAAGCGGCGGCAGCGTCTTGGGAGTTTGCGAAAATGCACCTACCTAAGATCAACGGTGAACATAAGATTACGGGCATGATTTATTCGCACATGCACGCCGATCACTTTGGTGGCTCACGTGGGATTTTTGAGTCTGGCGACTTTGTCGAAGGGGCTCCAATCTACGCACCAAACGACTTTATTAAAGAGCTGGCCGATGAAAACGTTATTGCTGGAGCTGCGATGGGACGCCGTGCCAACTACCAGTACGGCACGACACTCGACAACAACACGCAAGGCATTGTTGATAACGCGCTAGGTCTGGGGACCTCTCGCGGTGAAGTTACCTTAGTGGCTCCAACGCAAGAAATTGAAGAGCGAGAGAAAGTCATTACCATTGATGGCTTGGAGTTCCATGCGATTAACATGCCTGGCGCGGAAGCACCGGCTGAGATTGTGCTTTACATTCCAGAGTATCGCTCATTGAATACCGCAGAGCTCACCTACGATGGCATGCACAACATCTACACCTTCCGCGGAGCGAAAGTGCGCGATGCCCTGGTGTGGACGAAATACCTAACTGAACTCAAGCTGCGTTACGTTGATAGTGGTTTGGTTGATAACATCCATGCTGCGCACTCTGCGCCGGTTTGGAATGACGTCAATACCAAGACCAATGAAATTGCTGACTACATGACGCTGCAACGCGACAACTATGGCTTTATTCATAACCAAGCGATGCGCTTAGCCAATCATGGAGTGACCATTCATGATGTGGGTCGTGAGATAGAGAAGATCATTCCGCAATCACAAAAAGAGACATGGCACACCAATGGTTACCATGGTTCATACAGTCATAACGCTCGCGCGGTTGTGAACCTTTACTTGGGCTACCACGACATGAACCCAGTGAACACGAATCCACTGCAAACCAAAGAAAAGTCGTGTGTTTATGTGAAAGCCGCAGGCTCAGAAACACTATTCAAAGCGGGTAAAACGCACTTTGACAATGGCGAATACCAAGAGGCATCACAACTGTTCAATGACCTTGTGCAGTGTGACCCTAGCAACATCAACTACCGTTTTGCGTTAGCGGATAGCTTTGAACAGCAAGGCTACCAATCGGAAACCATGGCTTGGCGTAATTCTTACTTACAAGGTGCGGTAGAGCTGCGTACGGGTGAAATTCAACCTTCGATTAAATTGGCGTCGGCAGATGTTATCGCAAACACCCCGACTGGCATGTTCCTCGATTTCTTGGCGGTGAGATTGAATGCAGAAAAAGCAGAGCAAGCGGGTCTCGACTTTAGCTTCGGTATTCATCACCCTGACTTGAACGAGTCTTACTTTGGTGAAGTATCGAACTCAAATATGGCGAACATCGAAGTGGAAAGCCTACCAAAAACAGACGTCACGTTGGAGATCACCAAAACCGATATGACGGCGATGGTGCTAGGTCAAACGACCTTAGAGAGCTTGGTTAAATCAGGCAAAGCGAAGCTAACGGGGGAGGCTAAATTAGTTACCCAACTTGCGGCAACGCTAGATGACTTTGATGGTATGTTTGAAATCTTGCCAATGCCAACGAAATAATTAAGGCGCTCATTCGATGCCCCTCAGTGTGACACGCTGAGGGGCATTTTCTTTTTTTTACAAACCATTACGCTCGCTACTTTGACAACAAACTTATCCCTGCTGTATGGTTCGACTCGCCCAAATACGTAGGAATCATCATGAAGTTAAAACAGGTAAGTATTATTGTTGGTGGTCTGGCTCTATCTTGCGCCTCTCATGCCAGCAACAAAGAGAGTTGGGAAACGTTCAGTGATGTGGGTGCCTATGGATTAGTGGGGATTGCCGCCGCTGTGCCACTCTATAAAGGCGATTGGGAAGGCTTTAAGCAAGCAGGTTTTAGTATCGGTACGGCTTCCGGGGTCGGTTTGATCGGCAAGAACACCATTGATGCCGAGCGACCTGACGGTAGCGATAATAAGAGTTTCCCGTCTAATCACACGGCGAACGCCTTTGCTTCGGCGACCACCTTGCACTTGCGCTATGGCTGGGAAGTGGGCTTACCTGCTTACGGAGTTGCCACTTTGGTGGGTGTTGGTCGAGTGCAAGCGGATAGACATTATTGGCGAGATGTCGCCGCGGGTGCTGCGCTGGGAATGGTGTCAGCGTGGATCTTTACCGAGACCTACGACAGTTCGGTTCAAATCCTGCCTTGGGTTACCAGTGATGGTGCTGGCGTCGACGTTGCCTTTGCTTGGTAATCGTCATCATAAAAGAGGCCAAGGACCTCTTTTATGATGGAAAGCGAGTTAGAAAACGCCATTTTCGTTGGCGATATCCCCGCCGCTAAACAGTGCGTACATACGCATTGAAAAGTCCAATGCTTGGATTGCGTCCCAATGCTCTACGATACGTCCATCTTCCAGTCGCCACGTATCGATAATGTTCATTCCTTTTTGATCGTTGCCTCGGTCTTCTTTTTCAAGAGTGGCGTGAGAGTGGAATATAACGTAGTCACCATCCACATATACGTGCTTCACGTCATAGCTGTATTCTGGGTAGTCCTCAACAAACTCTTGCAAAAATCCCACTAGCCCTGTGACTTTGTCTGGAAGGTTTCGATTGTGCTGTACATAGGCACTATCGTTGTAGTGCTCTAATACATATTCAAAGTCATGGTTGTTCATTAGGTGCTGAACAAAATCGGTGATGATGCGAGCATTCTCGCGCTCTTGTTCTGTCCAACTCGATTTACTTAGAGAGGTCAGATCAATGTGCTGTGTCTGTTTTTGTTGAGCGAAGCTTGCGGCACTCACGGTAAGAAGAAGTACGGTAATAATGGATTTTAACATGGTGTTCCCTTAGTATTAATTCATCGGTTAGGTATATATTGATAACCATGGTAATTAATAGTAACCTGCTGCGCAAGAAGGCACCAAAATGTGCGGTAGGCACTTTTTGGTAACCATGAAATACAGTTTTAACGACAACAAAGGGTGGGATATGGCCGCGCGTGACAAAGTCGAAAGACGCAGATTTTACAATAATGAAGATTGCCCTGTGCGCAATGTTGTCGCTCAGATCGGCGATAAATGGTCAATGCTCATACTGTTTGCATTGGTGGATGGTCCAGATAGATTTAATGCGCTCAAATCGCGTATTGAAGGGATTTCACAGCGAATGTTGACTCAAACGCTGCGAGATTTGGAGCGTGAAGGGTACGTGTTAAGAACCGTATATCCTGAAGTACCCGTTAAAGTTGAGTACTGCCTGACGGAAATGGGCAGTGATTTGGTTAAGCCCCTCTATCAGCTAGTCAGTTGGGCTGATGACCACCAAAGTGATATCAGAGCTGCACGTCAGGCGTATGATGAACGAAATGGCTAGGTTGCAACGTGGTTCATTTTGAGCGTTACTTCCATCCTTGTTGCCATTTGCTGCTGTCTTTGAGCTCTCTCCAGTTTATTTCGTACTCGTTTTTCGACATGACCGCTTCTAAGACGCAGCGACTAACGCTGCCGTCTTCGTCGAACTCAACCTCGGAAATTAAAAAGTGTTTCTCTTTTCGTTGTGGCTTTACTGCTGTCCACTTGCTGTGATGGAGCTTAGCGGGATTGATACGATGCATAGTGACCTGACCTAATGAAATTAACGGGTTTTACGAACGAGCCATCATTTAGTTCAGATAGAAAAAAACCAGCGACGTGTGTCGCTGGTTTTTTTGTTTTCGTGGGAAGTGAGCGGGTTACGCTTCTTGGCGTTTTAGATGCACTTCTTCTTCCTCGACACCGGCCATTGGGTCGTTGAAACGCTCTTCGTTCAACGCACCTTCTGACTTAGCAACAATCACAGTTACTGCGCTGTCACCGGTAATGTTTACCGCGGTACGAATCATATCCAATAGGCGGTCAACACCCATGATAAGCGCGATGCCTTCTAGCGGCAGACCCACTTGGTTCAACACCATTGCCAACATCACTAGACCAACACCAGGAACACCCGCTGTACCGATAGACGCCAATGTTGCTGTTAGGATAACCATCAGGTAGTCACCCATAGTGAGGTCAATGTTGAACGCTTGAGCAATGAAGGCTGTCGCCACACCTTGCATGATAGCCGTACCATCCATATTCACTGTCGCCCCTAGTGGCACGGTGAATGAAGATACGCGGTTGTCTACGCCCATACGGTTCTTCGCTGTTTCCATCGTCACTGGAATCGTAGCGTTAGATGATGCGGTCGAAAACGCGAACATAATCGCATCTTCCATCTTCTTCAAGAAGGTGATTGGGCTAAGACCAGTGAAGCTTTTTAGCATCACGCTGTAGGTCACGAGACCATGAAGAACCAAGGTTCCTGCCAGTACCAAGAAGTACTCTGCTAGGTTGACGATGGCGCTAAGACCAAGGCCGGTAAACAGCTTCGCCATTAGGAAGAACACGCCAAATGGGGCGAGGTTCATCAAAATCGCAACCAACTTCATGATGACTTCGTTTAAGTCAGAGAAGAACGCGGCGATACGCTCACCTGGTTTACCCGCGGCACTGATCGCAATACCAAACAAGACCGCAAACACGATAACTTGAAGGGTTTTGCCTTCAGCCATCGCGCTGATTGGGTTGGTTGGGAACATATCGATGATGACTTGGCCCAGCGACGGTGCTTCCGCCGATTTGAATGAGCTTGCTGCCGTTAGATCAGCCCCTGCGCCTGGTTGGAACAGATTGCCCATGGTCAGTGCTAGCGTGATAGCAACAGCCGTTGTTGTGACGTAAAACGCGAGAGTTTTACCGCCCATTCGACCAAGTGTAGAAAGATCTTTTAGAGAGCTTGTACCGCAGACCAGTGAAACAAACACCAGTGGTACAACAAGCATTTTTAAGCTGGCAACAAATATTTGCCCACCAACTTCAAACAGTCCATTGACGATGTATGTGTCGACAAATCCGTTGTCGGCAAAGAGGGTGCGAATTGCAAATCCTGTCAAGATACCCGCGACCATACCCAGAATTACTCGAGCTGTCAGCGACATCGGTTTCTTGGTATTCATAGTGAACACTCCTTATAGTTATGCACCTTGAGATCACTTCAAGGCGAGCAGGAGGTTATCAGGCGAGTCGATAATTCAGAAATCAAAAAAGCGTTATCGATTTATAGATGTGATCTAGATCACTGCTACTTTGTGCTATTTAACAGTTTGATAACGGTATTGTTTAATTTATTATTCTTCTTTCTATCATATTTAACATGTAAAATGCTGCTCATTAATACTTTGTTACTTCTCATTACTTGAGAAAGTGAGTGCATATAACGATGTCATTCGACCCAAAGTGCATATATAGTCAGGCGTTATGCAATTGGTTTTGGCATTTTTTATTAATAGGTTTCCCCGTACTACTGTGCTCAAGGTTTACGGTTTTATCTTGTGCGCTTGAATCCCCAACTTGATCATGGCGTTTTTATCGACTTGCTCTGCATAGTTTGCGAGTGATTGAAAATCCTGACTCGACCATGAGGACTTGGTTCGGATAGCACTTGGCAGTTTATCAAATGCGTCTTCTTCGTCTGCCGCAATGAAGCTGACTGAGAGCCACTGCTCTATGGGCTGGTTATTGTCAAAGGTCTCACTCAACTGCAGACGGTGAGTGGCCGTTGGATAATGGGGCATCAAGGACAAGGACAAATGGTAGTCACGATAGATAAGTGCCCACTTGTTTGGCAGGCGTTTGCTGCTGTCCCACCAAATGCCGTCGAGTTGTTGGATTCTCTCCTTGGTGACCGATTTCGTTACCGCGTTGAGCTCGGATAACGCCGTTTCTAGTGCGTGGTCCATGGCCGCTGAAAACTGCTTGGTGTTTAGCGTTGGGGCCGCGATTAATATCTGTTTCGCGAGATGGGCGCCAAGCATGTTGGAGTACAAATCTTCCGATGAGAAAGCCGAAGCGAGCTCATCAAAACCACCGACAGAAACCATGCCAAACCATTGCGCAATTTCGTGCCATTGCGCCAATCGAAAGGCGGTCAACGCGGCGGCCTCGGCGCTGTAGGTGATTTTCTGCTCTTTACTCAGTGGCTGCGTTTGCGGGTGCCAAGTTACGCGGCGAAGTCTCAATTCTGCGGGTAAGTCGATGTGATGAGACGTACTCAAATAGCGTTTGTTGAGCTGGAAAATGTAGTAGGTATAGTCCGCTGTGTCGCGAACATGCGCCGTGTCGATAAAACCGCCCAGCTTGGTGAACACAAGCCCGTTGGTTTCATCTGCTAGCCCGAGCAAACTGCCCGAGATAGAAGCGCTACCATCATTGTAGTGATGGTCGCCGACACTGCCTTTATCGACGACATTCTCCAAGGAGAAGAATGGCACTGGCACGCTACCAAGTTGAGCTTTGAGATCCACACCGAATGCGCAGCACGGTCGAACACCGACAGGCGCGTTAAGCTCGCTTGCGTGAACGTTAAGCCCCGTGACCGCAATCACGGCAAGGAGGATAATTTTTAATCTTCCCACGTCTAAAATGCCTCATTGACTTGAAAATAAAATCCGCTGCTCTCTTTACCAACACCTACATCGACACGGACGTTAATTCTGGCTTTGAACGCAAATCGATAGCCGACGCCAATAGACGGCAACCAGCGATCTTCAAACAGGGCTTGATAGCTCGGCGCCACATTCCCAGCCCCCAACCAAGCAACCATACCGTGTCGACCAGTCAGTGTTCGGCGCAGCTCGATTTGCGTCGAAAACTGATGCTTGTCGCGATATTGCCCTTGGTAATAGCCACGCATACGTTTGTCGTCGCCAAGCTGGGCATAGTCAAACCAAGGGGCGTCGCCAAAAATGGATTGTGAATAGACTTCCATCGCCAACACGGTGTTGGCGTCGAATTGAGCGTAGTGTCTTGCATTGATGGTGAGGTGATCGTAGCTCTGCTCGCTGCCAACGACACCTCGGTTAGCTATCCATTCAATATCGATAAACTGTCCGCGACTTGGGTTTGGTTCAAAGTCTCGGCTGTCAAACTCCATCCCCAGCACAACCCCGCTGCTGGTGGCGTCTGTAAGGCCGTGTACCAGTGGTTTATTGTCCACCTCTTTCATATGACGATAAGAGTGCCATTTGAAACCTGCCTTGACGTAAACATGGTCTGCGACTTCTAAAGCCAACTTTGGGTTAATCAGTAACTTTTGACCTTGATATGGGGTTTTGTTGGCATTGTCCTGCGCTGATTGCTTGCCGATTCCCCAATAATAACCGGGCTCGTGGCTGATCCAGGCTTCACCAAGCAGTCGCAGCGAGTCTTGTTGCAAATACGTTCGGTTGTTAATGCCCAGCCCGTATGAACCAGACGTAGAGCCGTATGACGTCACAGTTAACGTTGAATAGGGAACACCAGTTTGCCAATCTATAGGGCGATAAAGTCCGACGGCGGCCACACCAATACCCAGCCCTTGCTCAGGGTTGACGAATGGACCGGGCAGTACGCCCCAGTCGATGAGCTTAGTGTGATCGACCGTTTCACTAGAGCCTAACTGAGTAAGCAGCGTGTCTATCCAATCGTTGTCTTCCTCGCTCGCTAGGCTGGCAGGTACAAACAGTAACGCCGCAATTGCAAGGGTAAGATTTGCTTTCATATCGCCTCCTAGAATCGGCGATCCAGTGAGAGGAACACGCTTTGCCGTTCACCAAAGCCCGCTTCACCCAAAACGTACCAGTTGGGTGACAGTTGGTATTGAAAGCCTGCCAATGTATTCCAAGGAGAGGTTAAATGCTGTTTGACTTCGAATTGGCCTTGTAGACCACTGAAGTTGCCACCGAGATCCGCGATCGAGCCAGTTAAGTATTGTTCGACATTTTGGTACATACCGCCCACCCAAACGCGCAGTGGAACACCCGTGTTATGGAAGTCGTAACCGATACGAGGTGAGACCACTATGGCGTCGATGGTGCCGTCGACAACCGTCAAAGTGGTTTGGGTATAACTTGCATCAACCAGTGAAAACCAGTTGTCCATTCCGCCCGCAAGGACCATCCCTGCGCCAAAGGTATAGCCGTCGAGATCCAATCGGAAGTCATTAATCTTGGTATTGAGCAAGGGCTTCTCGGTGTTTTTAATTCCTACCGAGACGTTTACATCCGTTTCAGAATAGCCGTCTAACTTTCCCGCCAATGCATACAGGTTAAGGAATGGGAATAGCCAGACATCCGCACGGAGAGTGACGACGTTGGTGACCTGTTTTCCCGGCTCGGCTTCCATTTGGATATCCGCGTACTTGTCGATCAGCTTGTCGAGCAGGGGGCGACCCACCTTTAAATTGTTTAAGCCGATGGAGTCAACGTTGATGCCTTGTTGCATCCCCATGTAACTGAGATTGAAACCAATAGGCTTTGGTAGCTCATAGCCTAGAGCCTGTGCTTGCTCTTTCCAAATAGGAAGCGAAATCGAGTCAGCGAAAGCGTAAGAAGAGAATAGGCTGCAAGCAGTAAGAAGAAAGAAGCTGCGTTTCATAGTGTACGTCAATGCGTGTAACGAGGACTCTGCGGGTCAGACCCGTGCGTATGCGTGAGCCGTTACGAAGTAATCAAGCCGCCAAAACCGTGTCTGGGCGATCCTAGGTGAGCCAGCAAGGCGCTGACTCGATAAAAAGTGAGCGCATCATACTCCTCAAATCAAAAAAGTAAACTTTAAAGTATACTTTTAGTTGTTCTCGCTTATAATCCGCGCTCTTTGAGCTGAAGATGGAAGAATCTGCCCATGAAATTGTCCGATAGAAAGCGACTCGCGTTGATTGAAAGTGCGCAGGCGGAATTTATCGAATTTGGCTATGCTGCCGCGAACATGGATCGTGTTTGCGAACGCGCTCAAACGTCGAAACGAACCCTTTATCGGCATTTTTCGAGCAAGGAAGTGCTGTTCTTTGCCGCGGTCAAATCGGCGCTCACGGCCCGTGATGACGCGTTGGCGATAATCTACAACCCGTCTATTTCTGTGGAGCAACAACTTGCCGACTATCTCTTACAAAAGCTGGACTTCCTCTACCATGATTTTGGTATGCCATTGGCAAAGATGGTGATTGGCGAATTTATTCGAGCGCCAGAATTGTCGGAAAAGTATCTTCATCAACTGCAAAACCACGACGATAAGCTCGAGCAGTGGTTTGCCGATGCCATCGAAGATCGCAAACTCAAAATGCAAGATCCTGCCCAGATGAGCAGTATGCTAATGTGCCTATTGAACGGGAATTTTATGTGGCCTCAGTTGGTCGCGAACCAAGAGATTCCGTCTCGTGAACGTAGAAAACAGATCATTGCGGATATTGTACAGCTGTTTCTCGATGGTTATCGCTGTCATTAACTCCGCCAAGATAAGGAAAAAGTGATGATTAAAACTACAACTTCAGTCGTGGAAGGAAAGCCTGTACAAGATTATTTGGGTGTGGTTGTTGGCGAAGCCATCTTGGGCGCGAACATTTTTAAAGACATGTTTGGTGCCATTCGTGATGTGGTTGGCGGACGTTCAGGTGCGTATGAGCGGGAAATGGGCCGCGCACGTGAAATTGCGTTCCAAGAAATGGAAGAGCAAGCTCGCTCAATGGGCGCGGACGGCATTGTCGGTATTGATATCGATTATGAAGTGATTGGCAGTGGCGGCAGTATGATGATGGTCAGTGTCAGTGGTACTGCGGTGAAATTTAAGGTCTAATACCGCAATCAATGTGAAGCTAGGAATAGAACTATGAAAATTTGGGTTGATGCGGATGCGTGTCCTGTTGTGGTAAGAGATATTCTATTTCGAGCTTCTGAGCGAACCGGTGTTGAGGTGACCTTGGTGGCGAATCAGTTCATCCGCACACCAGCCTCACCAAAAGTAACCATGCTTCAAGTTCAGGCTGGCTTTGACGTGGCAGACAACGAAATTGTCAAGCGGTGTGAGTTGGGTGATTTGGTGATCACCAGCGATATCCCACTGGCGGATGAAGTCATCACCAAAGGTGGCCACGCGTTAAGTTCTCGTGGCGAGATGTTCACCAAAGAGAACATCAAATCGCGGCTCAACATCCGAGACTTTATGGAAACCATGCGCAGCAGTGGCATTCAAACTGGTGGCCCAGCGCCGTTAAGCCAAGCGGATCGCCAGCAATTTGCCAATCACTTGGATAAGTGGTTAGTGCAGTGGCAAAGAGCCCAAAAGTAACGAAGATAATAACGAAAGGACGCACAGCGTCCTTTTTCTTTATCGCTCAATTTATCGAGTATCGGTAGCGTGTACAGCCATGCTGAACTTGGATCTAACCCTCAGTTTTATTAAATTCAGTTAACAAAAATGTAACGTTTGGCCTTTTGGAACTCAAAGTACTACTTCTTGAGACTGGAAAATTCGCCAGTTTCACTCCTGATTTTTAACGCTTAGATTGAAAATGCTTGCTGAGTTTTTGCTCAGTGATGCGGCCGATACTGGAATCCAGTATTTCAACAAATCAATCAAGAGTTATTAAGATGGAACTTAGAAAAATAACAGTTGCAGTGATTGGTGCGCTTTGCACTGCGCCCGTATTTGCTGTCAGTGAACCGACGCCTCAAATTGTCGATAGAGCCGTTCATTTTGATCATGACCACGAAGTTCAGCACGGTATTGAGGATCATAAACCTCAATATTCTCCGCAAAAGAGCCTGCCTCAGAAACCAAAACCTGAACCGACCATCGAGGACGTGTCTCCCTTTAATGCGTTGAGCGCAGGAACATCGGCGTTGCCTTGCGATGTGAACGCTTTTAATACCAGTAATAGCTCAACACTCATTACGCAAATTACCGGACAAGGCGCTCAATGTGTTAATGAGTTGTTTTCAGCGTCTAGCGACATCCAACGCGTCGCATTCAGTTCGAGCAATATGTACCAAGTAGCGAAGCATACCTCTTCATTATCTCGATCATATCGAGGTGGCGGCAGCGATGATCTTGAAGCGTTATTTTTATACCTGCGAGCAGGCTACTATGCCGAGTTTTATGACAACAGCATCAACTTCGCCTCTTGGGTTCAGCCCGCGGTAAAAGAAGCGGTTGATTCATTCGTGAACAGCGGCAGCTTTTACGAAAACAGCGATCCACACGGCAAAGTGCTTGGCGAAGTGATTACCACGATGGACAGCGCAGGTCTTCAGCATGAGTACTTGGGCGTTGTCACTGAGTGGTTAAACCGCTGGGACAGAAGCTATGCGCAAAACTGGTATATGCGCAATGCCGTCAACGGAGTCTTTACGGTCTTGTTTGGCGGCCAGTGGAATGATCAGTTTGTCAGTCAGATTGGGTCTCAAACAGGTTTGGTTGAGGCACTGTCGCAATTTGCATTGAATCGAAACTCAATCGGCCAAGCCGATGAGTTTATGACGGCGAATGCGGGGCGAGAGTTAGGGCGTTTAACTCAATACAAAAATACCAGCATCGCCCCGTCTGTCGTGGGTAAACTGCGTCAAATATTTGATCAATACCAAATGTATGGTTACGGCGATAGTGTTTGGCTCGCGACCGCGGATTCCTCTTCTTACTATGTCGACTGTTCAGAGTTTGGGATTTGTAACTTTGATCAAGAGCTGAAGTCATTAGTGTTATCACAAACCTACGTGTGTAGCGATACGATACGTATTCTTTCGCAAAACATGACGCCAGAGCAGCATCGAGCCGCGTGTAGCAAGATGGGGTACGAAGAAGGCTATTTCCATCAACGACTTGAAACGGGTCGTGTTCCTGTACCTGACGATCACAACATTCAATTGCAAGTGAACATTTTCGATAGTGATGACGACTACGGCAAATACGCTGGGCCAATCTTCGACATTGATACCAACAATGGCGGGATGTACTTAGAAGGCGAGCCCGGCACACCCGGCAACATTCCTAACTTTATTGCCTATGAGGCGTCTTACGCTAACGCGGATCATTTTGTCTGGAACTTAGAGCATGAATATGTCCACTACCTCGACGGACGATTTGATTTATATGGTGGATTTAATCATCCGACAGAGAAGGTCGTTTGGTGGGCTGAGGGCGTCGCAGAGTATGTTGCGAACGAAGATAACAACCCGAGAGCCCTAGAAACCATCATGGATGGTTCGACCTACACCCTAGCGGAAATATTTGAAACCACGTATGACGGGTTCGATGTTGATCGCATCTATCGTTGGGGGTATCTCGCGGTGCGATTTATGTTCGAGCGCCATATGAACGAAGTCAATGCCATGTTGGCGGACACTCGTCAAGGAAACTGGTCGGCATACAAAGCGACCATCACTCAATGGGCGAACCTGTATCAAAGTGAGTTTGAGCAGTGGCAACAGCAGTTGGTCAACGGCGGGGGCGGTGCACTGACGCCTCCTACCGCGGCAATCTCTATGGTTAACGAGGGGAAAGTGAATGAAACCATTACATTCGGCAGCTCACGTAGCACGGACTCAGACGGTCAAATTGTCCACTACTTGTGGGAATTTGGTGACGGCGCGACAAGTACCGAGGCCAATCCGACGCACCAATTCAGCCGTGCGGGTACCTACACGGTACGTTTGACCATCACAGATAATGACGGTTTGACGGCGAGTACCTACGCGAGCATCACTATTACCGAGGAGCAGGCTGGTGGTAACAACCAACTGCCACAAGATTGTGCCGTTCGTCCTAAAGTGGGTGGTGGGCAGCTAACGGCTGGGGAGCCTGTCTGCTTGGCAAGTCAATCAACTATTTGGTTAGCTATTCCTGCGGTGAACGAGTATCGCTCAATGTCTATTACCTCTGCCAATGGAACGGGTGATCTGAAGTTGGAATACAGCAACTTTAGCTGGCCAAATAGCTACGGCTCGAATTTGCACGGCTGGTCGGCGAACCCGGGCAACAGTGAATGCATTACGATTGTTGGCCAAGCAAACTACTGGGGCTATTTAAAAGTTTCCGGTGAGTTCGACAATGCGGCCCTGGTCGTTGATTTTGATAGCGAAGGCTGTCGTTACTGATTGCTTTACCTCCTTACGGATAGCCCAGCGTCTGCTGGGCTTTTTTATTAGCCAGAACGAGGCGTTCAAGCAAATCACATATTTGAATTTACAATGTAAAGCGGTGGTTGGCGGGCTTTATAAAGCAATCGCTTACGTCCCTTACAAAATTCAACTTTATAAATGTCTCTCGCTTACATGGCCTTACAGTGTAAGGGGAGATTTATTGATACTATTATTCGCGTTGATACTTTGCCTCACCGAGAATTGCTGAGACATGAAAACAGTTGATGTTCCAATAGGAGCGAGATAGCTGCAGAAATGTGGATTTGATTCAGGTAGCGCGATTATTGTTCAAAATGTAATTTACCGTTGGTAACTTCTCTTTGTGGGCAAGGATGCCCCAAGGTTTTATGGAACTTGGAATCCGTTTGAGTGTTTAGCTCAATGGCCGATTGACTATTCTGTCAGTCAATCGGCCATGATTTTTCTCTTCTTTCTTTACTCTACTGTTAACGCAACATAGTTGGTCACAAACGGCTGAATGGTTATTTCGTTCGCCACGTAGTAGCTGTCACCCGTTCCTTTTGACGTCATCTTAAAATAGTAAGTGCCTGAAGCAATAGAGATATCTTTGTTGTAATTGGTATTAAATGTGATCGGTTTTTCGACCAGCCAGCCCTCTTTTGTCACTTCAAAGATATAGCCCTCACAGCCGATAGAGCCGATACGCGGATGAACACAGCTCTCTAAGACAAGCTCTGTTTTTGATTTGGGGTTCTTTTCGGTTCTCGTGAGCTCAATGTTGCCGTAGTTTTTCTTCAAGCGTGTCGCCTGTGTGGTGTACATGCGCTCTTTTTCGACACTGTAGCTCTTACCGTTTTTGACGACGGTACCGTTGCTGCTGCTGACGGAGCCCAAGACTCCGTTGATTGCGCCATTGACGCCGTCGCTGACGGCATCATTGATATCGTTACTTGAACAGCCTGCGAGTGTCAGTGTGGTTGCAAATGCCAACGCGAAGTGTTTCATGAAATGATCCTTATTTGATAGGCGTTTACCAACAAGCACAAACAGTGAAATCACCATTTAGCTCGGTCGGTTGACTTACTTTTACTATTATTTTTAGGAATGTTTTGATGGGTATTTATAAAATAGAGCGCGATTAAAATCTCACCGGATAGCAAGAAGTTTGAGATTGATTCTGATTATTAGATTCTGTCTCAATTATAAGATCGGTTATCATTGAGATACGAGTCTGCATACGTTTAAACGGACCAAATGCACAATGGGCATTTGGTCCGGTGCTGTTAGATAGCGAGTGTGGCCTGTTTAAGCCAGCATTTTTCATCCTCGTTCAGATCAACGCTAAGCTGTTGCCAGCAGCGTTGATGGTATTGATTGAGCCAAGCGATTTCGCTGCTATCGAGCATGGATTTATCAATCATGTTTGTCGCGATTGGGGCAAGGGTTATGGTCTCGAATCCATAGAAGCTGCCAAATTCATTCTGTTCGATCTCAACCACCTTCATGATGTTTTCTATGCGAACGCCGTGCTCACCTTCACGATAAACGCCGGGTTCGTTGGTGATGACCATGCCGGGTTTTAAAGGGACTTCTGCGGGGTTTTGCGAGAAGTTTTGCGGACCTTCGTGCACGTTTAAGCACATGCCGACACCGTGGCCAGTTCCACATTTGTAATCAATGCCGTGTTGCCAGAGTACGCCGCGAGCCATGATATCGAGGTTCGCGCCTGTTGAGCCTTGTAAAAATCGAGTCTGCGTTAAGCGGATCATTGCTTTAAGAACCAAGGTATAGTCGTGCTTTTCACGGTGGCTCGGTGAGCCAAAATGGAATGTTCGGGTGATGTCTGTGGTTCCGCCGAGGTACTGGCCGCCAGAATCGACCAACAAGAAACTCGACTCGTCTATGGAATAGCTGCTCTCACTGTCGGCAGCATAGTGCATTTTGGCGCCGTGCTCGGCAAAGCCAGCAATGGTGCGAAAACTCTCGCCAACATAGCCGTCTATCTGTTTCCTGTAACCCATTAACGCTTGCTCGGCGTTGAGTTCGGTGACTTGGCCGCTTGGCACTTGCTCATCGAGCCATTTCATGAACTTCACCATGGCGACGCCATCTTTGCGTAGCGCCTCTTCCATGCTTTCTAGCTCTGTAGGATTCTTCTGCGCTTTCATGTCGGTTACGGGGCAAGGCGTGTCGATTAGAGTGAGCTCGGGTTTGAGTTGGCGCACGGTCAAGCTATCGCAATACTTGGCACTGTATAGCAGAGTGCTCCCTGCGGAGAGCAAATTCAGCGCGGTACTCAGATGGTCGTAATCATGCAAATGGATTCTATGTTGAGTGAGCGCGGCAACGACCTCAGGGCTTAGTTTGTCGCTATCAATAAATAGACGACTGCTAGTCTGTTCAATGAGTAGATAGCTCTCTGAAATTGGGCAGTATGAGGTGTCTGCGCCGCGAATGTTAAGTGTCCACATGACATCATCAAGGGTGGATACCAGCAGTGCGTTGGCGTCTTGCTCTGTCAAATAGCGACGTAAGTGAGCTATCTTCTCGCTGGTCGTTTGGCCAGCAACGTCAAGCGGATGAGTAAACAAACGTGCCTTGGGGCGACTTGGTCTATCATCCCAGATCGGGCTAATAAGATCGTGCTCAACGACCAACTGGATCGACTTCTTGGCAAAGGCTTGGGTGAGTTGAGTGTAAAACCGCTGGCTGATGCTGCGTCCATCGACACCGACTACGGCATGTTCCGGTAGCGTTTGGGCTAACCACTGGGCAATGGTGGGAGTCTCTGGTAGACGCGCTTTGAATAGGTCGAGTCCTGAACCTTCTAGCTGCTCGTCGGCTTGTATGTAGTAGCGGCCATCGGTCCATAAACCACCGCCGTTTGCCGTGACAACCACATCACCCGCAGAGCCAGTGAACCCAGAAATCCACTGGCGAGCGAGCCAATAGTCCGCGGAATATTCACTGGAGTGAGGGTCGTTATTGGTGACGATATAAGCGTCCAATTGATGGGCTTTCATGCCATCGCGAAGCGCCGTCAAGCGCTCGGAAACTGAGGTTATGGTCATAGTGGCTGATTTCCTAGCAGGGTATGTGTACAGAAAATATGGTGGTCTGCATGACCACTTCGGGTGGGGTTTTGCTCGCCGCATTGCTCAGTGGCACTTGGACAGCGAGTTCGAAATACGCAGCCACTGGGCGGGTTGATCGGCGAGGGCAGATCCCCCGGTAGAAGTTGAATATTTCGATTGCGAGCCAATGTTGGATGGGCGATGGGCACCGCTGAGAGGAGCGCTTGCGTATAAGGGTGCTGGGCGTTATCGAATACGTTGTCATAACGACCGACTTCCATGGGTTTGCCTAAGTACATCACCATGACGCGGTCACTGATATGACGCACAACACTTAGGTCATGGGCGATCATCACCAAGGTTAGTCCCATCTCTTGCTTCAGGTCCTCCAGCAAATTGATCACTTGCGCTTGAATGGAGACATCCAATGCACTCACGGGTTCATCACACACCACTAAGTCAGGTTTGAGAATCAAGGCACGAGCAATGCCTACGCGTTGGCACTGTCCGCCCGAGAACTCATGGGGATAGCGGTTTCGTTGGCTCGCGAGTAAACCGACTTTATCCATCATGGCGATGACGCGAGATTCGATCTCTTTGCGACTCAGATGCGGCTCGTGAGTGAGTAACGGCTCAGCAATACACTCAGAAATGGTCAGCCTCGGGTTGAGGCAAGCAGAGGGATCTTGGAAGACCATTTGGAACTCTCGACGCCGCAGTGCCAGTTCCTGTTTGCTCAAGCCGCGCATGTTTTCGCCCTTCCAGTACAGTTCGCCTCCCGTGGGTTCAATCAATCTGAGTAGCGCCCGGGCGAGTGTCGATTTGCCGCAACCTGACTCACCCACAATGCCTAAGGTTTCGCCTCTATAGACATCGAGATCAATGCCATCAACAGCTTTCACTACCTTACGTTTGCTGGGCAAGATATGTTTATTCAATTGAAAGTGGACTTGTAAGTCACGTGCCGAGAGTAATATTTCTTTGTTTTCCATGATTATCTCCTACGCACTACGAACAATAGGCGTGACGACATTGCTAGGATTGACATGACAAGCCAAGCCTTGAGACGCGGTGATGGATTTAAAGGCTGGCATCACCGAGCTGCATTGCGTTTGATACTGGTTGCAGCGCTCTTTGAATGGACAGCCTTTGTTGTTAAGCAGTGCGCTAGGCGGGTTGCCTGGAATGGTCGGTAAGCGATCCATATCTTCAGTGATGGATGGAATCGCTTTGAGTAAGCCTTGGGTATATGGATGAGCGGGCGCGTCAAAGATAGACTCGGTATCGGATTCTTCCATCTTCCTGCCGCCATACATCACGAGCACGCGATCGCACATTTCTGCAACCACGCCCATGTCGTGAGTGATGAGCAAAATCGCGGTGTTGAACTCTTCTTGCAGCTCGCGTAGTAAAGCCAAGATTTGCGCTTGTACCGTCACGTCGAGCGCCGTGGTGGGCTCATCGGCGATCAGCAGCTCCGGTTTACACAGTAAAGCCATGGCGATCATCACCCGTTGCCTCATTCCACCGGACATCTCGTGCGGGTATTGGGTCATGCGCGTCGCGGCAGAGGGAATGCGAACGGCATCTAACATGGCAATGGCTTCTGTTTGTGCATCGTGACGACTCATGCCTTTGTGGATCATCAACACTTCCGCAAGCTGTTTGCCAATTTTCATAAACGGATTGAGCGAGGTCATCGGATCTTGGAAAATCATGCCGATTCGCTCTGCTCGAATATGATTGAGTTGTTTTTTACTCATGCTGAGTAAATTGTCACCGTGGAAATTGGCTTGGCCAGTGACGATGCCGTTGTCCGCGGTTAACCCCATAAGTGCAAACACCGATTGGCTTTTGCCAGAACCCGACTCGCCAACAATACCTAGGGTTTCCCCTTTATTGACCGAATAAGACAGATCGCTGACGGCTTGAACCATGCCATCGGGGGTTTTGAATCGAACGTTCATGTTCTCAATAGATAAAATACTCATCATGGCTCCTTAGCGATCTTTTGGATCAAGTGCATCACGCAGACCGTCACCAATAAAGTTAAAGCAGAACAAGGTGGCAACCAGAAACAGCGAAGGGAACAGCAATTGCCACAGAGCGACATCAATGGTTTTTGACCCTTCGGAGATAAGGACTCCCCAACTGGTATCTGGTGGCTGAACCCCTAAGCCAAGAAAACTTAAGAAGGATTCGAACATGATAAATCCGGGCACCATCAACGAGGAGTAGACCATCACGATGCCCAATACATTTGGCAGCACATGACGACGAACAATGGTAAATCGAGACACGCCAATCGAGTGCGCCGCTTCAATAAACTCGCGTTTTTTAATACTGAAGGTCACACCGCGAACGACTCTGGCGATACCAAGCCACGAGACCATGCCAATCACAACAAAGATCAAATAGATGTTGTTGCCAAACAAGGTCACAAACAAGATGACTAAGAACATAAAAGGGACGGAGTCGAGAACTTCAATAATGCGCATCATGGCACTGTCGACCAAGCCGCCCATATAGCCTGAAAGTGCGCCCCATGCAGTACCAATCAACACGGCGACAAGAGCACCCATAAAGCCAACCATGATCGAGAGTCGCCCGCCTTGCATGGTGCGGGCAAAGAGATCTTGGCCAAGATCGTCGGTCCCAAAGTAGTGACCAGAACTGATGGAGGGTTTGCCCAGCTCGTACGGGTCGACCACCACATTCCAATCAATTTCATCATGGCCAAATGCGGCCAAATGCGGGCCAAAGGTAATGCACAGTACGATAAAAAACAGCACGTAGACGGAGGTCATGGCCGCTCGGTTTTGACGAAATCGAGTCCAAGCGTCTTGCCATAAACTGCGTCCTTCGACGGCTTCGATGTTAGAGCTCATTTGATCCGCCAGCTCCTTGGCATCTATGCGTTTGGTTAACATTCGTCACCTCCTATATACGAATGCGCGGGTCAATAACGGTGTAGAGAATATCCACCACGAGATTAAAAAAGATGGTCAAGGCGGCGACAATCAGGGTAATGCCCATCACTAACCCATAGTCTCGGTTGAGTGAACCAGAGACAAAGTGCTGGCCCATACCACCTGTACTGAAGAAAATATCGATGATGACTGAGCCGGTGATCACGGCGACAAAACTCGGGCCAAGCATTGCAATAATCGGGATCAGTGACGGACGTAGCGCGTGGTGAAACAAAATATAAGGGGTCGATAACCCTTTTGCTTTTGCCGTGCGAATATAGGGCTGGTTGAGTGTCTCAATCATGGCGCCACGCATAACCCTAGCAATGCTGGCCACAGAGCCAATCGCCAAGCTCAAGACAGGAAGAATGAGAAACGACACTTCGCCGCCCTCCCAACCACCTGCTGGTAACAGCCCTAAGTGAATCGAGAATATTGTCACTAGCACTGGCGCCAGTACAAAGGCTGGAATCACCACGCCAGTCATTGAGAGTGACATAAGTAGGTAGTCCAACTTTCCGTTGCGATTGAGCGCGGCAATCGTACCGAGCACCATGCCCAGCGGGACAGAAATACAAAATGAAATAACACCGAGTACCGCCGATACTGGCCATGATTGAGCCACCAATTGGGTTACGGTGAAATCTTGGTAAACGAAGCTTGGCCCTAAGTCGCCGCGAACAAAGTTACCGATGTAAATGAAAAACTGAACAATAAATGGCTCATTGAGGTGGAACTTGGCTTCAATATTTGCGCGTACCACGTCGGGCATCGGTCTTTCCATATCGAATGGGCCACCGGGCGCGATGTGCATCAACCAAAAAGAGACCAAAGCGATAAAGAGCAGAGTGGGGATGGCAATCAACAAGCGGCGAAGAATATACAGCAACATGACGTATCCTTTCCTTGAAAAAAGCCCGAAACCTACAGGGACAAAGATGAAGATGTAGGCTCGGGCAAACAGTCCCGATTAGTGGGCCTTCACGTAAACATTCTTGCGGTAGTAAGAGGATTCTGGGTTAGTACGCTCGTAGCCACCGACATACTCTTTGATTAAGTACTGATCGTTCCCACTCCGGTACATCGGGATGATCGCCATGTCTTCAATCAAGAGCTTTTCAGCGGCAATGTATTCTGCGGATGGATCGCTCAGGCTTTTAGATTCGGCCATTAAGCGGTCATACTCTGGGTTGTTGTAGTTGGAGTCGTTGTACTCACCTGTCGAGACGAAGATGTCGAGCCAAGTGGATGCCTCGTTGTAGTCGGCTGTCCATCCACCACGGCTAATGTGGCCTGGATCTTTCAGAGCGTAGAAGACTTTAGGCTCAAGCTGAATGATCTCGACTTGCACGCCCAGTACGCTTTTCCACATGCCTGCCATCGCGGTCGCCATCTTCACATCTTTAGAGAAGGTCGGGATGGTGAAGGTTAGCTTAAGTGGATTACTGTCACTAAAGCCCGCTTCTTTAATCAGTGCTTTCGCTTTGGCATTACGTTCGGCTTGAGTCCAATTGGCAAACTCGGGGGTATGCGACTTAAAGCCATCGGTTTGTGGTGGAACCAGCGTGAACATAGGAATGCCACCGTTTTTGACAATCGCTTTGGTGATGATGTTGCGATCGATGGCGTACGAAAGCGCTTGACGAACACGAAGATCCTGAGTTGGTCCTTTCTCTGTATTCAGATAGTAGAAGGTCGAACCGAGTGATGCGCTGGTATCGGCCACTTGCTCAGGAAACTTTTTCAGTAGTTTGGATTTTTGAGCAGCAGGAATCGCCAACGCTTGGTCGATTTCTCCGGCCAGATAGCGATTTAAAGCCACATTGGCATCACCAATCGGTAACCACGTGATTTTATCGAGGACAACGTTGTCGGCATCCCAATATTGGTCGTTCTTCACCATGACCATTTTCTCATTCACCTTCCACTGTGAAACGGTAAACGCGCCATTGGTGACGATATTCTCTGGTTGTGTCCATGCGCTGCCATGCTTCTCAATCGCTTGTCGAGGCACTGGAGCAAGTACTGGATGGCTAAGAAGCTTGATGAAGAAAGGCACGGGCTTTTCTAGCGTTACTTCGAAGGTGTAATCATCTACGGCTTTTACGCCCAATGTATCGGCGGCGGCTTCACCTTTCATGATTTTGTTGGAATTTTTTATCCCCGGAATAGCGGCAAACCAAGCGTAGGGAGAGGCGGTTTCTGGATCAATTAGGCGCTGCCAACTGTAGACGAAGTCATGAGCAGTGAGTGGATCTCCGTTTGACCATCGAGATTCACGCAGCTTAAAGGTGTATACGGTATTGTTTTCATTGGCGTACCAACTCTCAGCGATGCCTGGAATGGTTTTGCCTTGCTTATCTTGAACGGTCAGCCCTTCGAACAGGTCACGACCAAGATTAAATGCAGGCTCAGCCGCCTGTTTCGCCGGATCGATGGAGGTCACTTCTGCGCCATTATTTAGAGTGATCTCCTGCTTGTCCGCGAGCTGCGTTCCAGCAGGATAAGGTTTGGCTAGGGCACTTCCTGTTATTAGAGCGGTTGCGATCGCACTCAGTGCGAGTAGTTTTTTAGCTTTCATAGCTTCCTCGTTATGTCCTTATCGGAGTGGCCCCTTAGGTGGTAGTTGAGTGGGTGGCAGCGCGTTCAAACGGCATGAACGACTGGCACAAATAACTAAGGGGATAAGAGGAATGTATATTGTATAAAACCATGCAACAAACATTAGTTAACATCTTTGTAACAAGGTGGCAAAAACAGAGACTGCTGGTCTTAGAAAGTGAATCTGAATAAAAAACGAGCAAAAAATCTTTTTGCTCATTTAGGTGTGATCAGATTATTGGCGGCGAAATCGAGCGGAGACTTCTTTGAGTAATTCTCCGGTAATTTCCGGTAGCGTGTCGGCAAAAAATATCTGTTGACCGGGAATACTGCGCAGCATCACGTTAGTCAACTCGCCCGTCTCATTTGCGCAGTTGGCTGCGTGCATTTCACTGATCTTCTGATCGATCTCTTGCTCAAGTTTCAGCCTTTGTTCGGCAGTGAGGCGAACCCGAGCCTGACACACTTGAGAGACGGTATCGTCTGCCATTGAGATCTGTTCGAATCGTCGTTTAAACAATGTATCGAGCTCTGTGCCTTCTTCCATAATAAAGCGGCGACCCGAACGGTAGAAAATTTTGTCTCCGTGGTTCTCCATGTAACCGAGGATCTCAGCAATGCTGAGGTAAAAGCGTAAGCTGGTATCCGACAGTTGGTACTCTTGCGCGATCTCTTTTGGAGACCGATTGCAGGAGGTCACTAAGTAGATGAAATCCAACAGGTAAGGATATTCGACAAATAGCGCGTTTTGTTCATCGGACAAAAATTGCTCGTTGTCTCTTTGGATTTGAATGGCGAGCGTCGACAACTCCACTAAGTTGGTGTTGAGGTGCGTGGTGTACATCAGTATTTTGTCGAGACCCAATGCAGGGTTGTGTAAGTGCCGCTTGATTGTTGACAGCGGCACGCCAGTCTTATCGGAAAGTGCGCTGTAGCAAAGCCCTTCATCACGAATCTTTTGCCGAATGGCTGCAAGCAAAAACTCTGGACCAATGTGCATAGTGGGTACTCACTTCTTTATGTTGGAGTTGTCTGGTCGCGCTTAGCTTTGACGCTCTAGCAGCAGGTCACGAATGGCCGCGCCCGCTTCAAGGATGTGTTTTTTCAGCATGTATTTTGCACCCTCTATATCGCGATTTTGGCACATCTCAAGGAGCGCTTTGTGCTCTTTATCGGCTTTAGCAGTGCCCTCGGTAAACAGCAGTTGCATACGAATATAGCGGTCGCATTTGGTGTTTAGGTTGTAAATCACATCCATGGTTTCAGGCATGTTAGCTGGGGCATAGAGGGCTTTATGCAGTTCGTAGTTGTAATTGCTCCACTCTTCAACTTCATCGCCACGATTGACCAAATCATCGAACTTAGCGCGAATCTCATTGGCACGCGCCAGATCCTCATCGGTCATGTTTTGAATCGCGCGCTCGAGGATGTGGCATTCGACAACGGCTCTTAGCTCAAACAGCTCGTCGATCTTGTCTGGCGAAAGCTCAGTCACGGTTGCCCCTTTATGGGCTTCGAAGCTGACGAGTCCTTGCGCTTCAAGCTGCATTAAGGCTTCACGAACGGGAATTCGGCTGACATTGAACTCTTTGGCTAAGGCATCTTGGCGCAGAGGCTGGCCAGTTTTTAACTCACCTTTGAGAATTTTGCTGCGAATAGCTTCTTCAACTAACTGCGTTCGAGTTTTAAAAACGGGTTTTTGCGACATCCCAGTCTCCGGTATATCTAAATCACAATAAATTGTATTCAATATACCATTGGTGATTGGGATTGCGACTTTCCGCTTTTAACTCGCCCCGTTTTTGGGGGGTAGGTCAATTGTTCATCTTACCTATGTGAGTTAGTGACTTTCAGCGATGGCAATAATGCGCTTAATCAGCCTCTCTTCGGTGAGCGACTTGTTGCGGTAGAAGCGAAATATCTCCGAGTTGATGGCTTGTTGGGCGACAGGGTTGACGGCCATGGAGTCGATCATGCTTGGCACCGCTTTGCTTTGTGCCACTCCCTTTTTAAAGGCTTGATAGGCTTTGATTTGGCAAGGGTTAAAGTCGGTGAGTGCAATGTCGGTTCGTACCGGGATGGACCCCTTGTGTAGGTTAAATTGCGCCTGAAACTCTGGATCTGCCAACACATTGGCCACATGGTTGGCTTGGTCTTTAGTGAACGATTTGCTCACCATAAAGATCAAGCTGTCCATGTTATAGAGGAAAACGTCGTCACTTTCGGGGGCCGGGTAGCAGCCTATCTGATTCGGCACCTCTACGCCTTTCGCAATCAGGTCACCAAGAATCCAATCGCCTCCGAGTTGGAACAAGGCTTGGTTGCTTGCGAGTGCTTTCGTCGCGGTGTCCCATCTTGTGTTGGGCAAGGTGTTATCAATCAGCAAACTTAGGCGACGGAACTGAGCTAATGCGGCGCGTAAGGTGTCACTATTGATGCTGTCTGGATCAAGGTCGACCATTGCTCGGGTATAGAAATCCACCCCGCCCGTGGCAATCACCAGATTTTCAAATAACTGGGCAATTTGCCAAGGTTGTTCGCCGACAGCGAGTGGGGTGATGCCTTGGGCTTTTGCCTGTTCCATCACCGTAAACATCGCTTGCCAAGTAGTCGGCACCGGTTGGTTGAGCTCAGACAATAGCTGGTGGTTCACCCATAACCAGTTGAGTCGATGCAGAGTTAACGGCAGGGCAACATAACCATTGGCAGATTGATTGATCTGCTGGGAAAGGGGGTAGAGAGTGGCCTCCCATTGATGGTCTTTAGCGACAGCGTTCATGTCATGGAGTATGCCAATTGCATCCCATGCTCGAATGCTTGGGCCCTCAATTTGTGCAAAACTGGGTGGATTTCCTGCCAGCGCTCTTGCTTGTAATACCGTCATCGCACTGTCACCGCCACCGCCCAAGACGGGCTTCGGTGCCAGTTGAATATCGTGTTTTTCTAAATGTTGGGTCAACACGTCCATCGCGTGTTGTTCACCTTTGGATGTCCACCAATGAAGGAATTCAACCTCTGCTGCGCGAGGGGCGGTGAGCCCAACGGCGGTCAGTGACAGGGTCGAAAGATAAATCGCCAATTTGTTCATAGTGAGTCTCTTGGGAAGGATAGCGTGGCGCGCAACCCGCCAAATGAAGAGTGGCTAAGAGCAAGAGAGCCACCGTGCGCTTTCGCAATGCTTTGGGAAATAGTCAGTCCTAACCCAGAGCCTTCTTGTGTTTTATTGGCTCGGTAATAGGGTTGGCACAGTTTATCGAGGATCGCCTCATCGACGCCTTCACCATGATCATCAATGACAATGTTCACGGCATCGGCACTATCGAATAGCTGAATATTGACTTTATCGCCATATTTCAACGCATTATCGACGAGATTTTGAATACAGCGCTTAATCGCTAGGGGTTTTCCGGCCACCGCAGACTCGATAGAACCTTGAATTTGAATACGCTCGGTTTCCGGCGTCACTGTGGTGGCGATGTGCTCAATTAACTGATTGAAGTCTATGGGTTCAATCTCTTCGTGGATGTCCGTCTCTTTGATGCATTGCAAAGCCCCTTTGACCATCAAGTCTAGGTCATTCGCCAGTCGGGTAAAGCGTTCTCTGTCTGTGTCATCATCAAGCATTTCTGCGCGCAGTTTGAGGCAAGCAATGGGCGTTTTTAAATCATGGGAGATCGCGCCAAACAGCATTTCGCGATCCTTAATGTGGCTATCGATACGCCGATTCATTTTGTTGAAGGCTCGGATGGCGGCTTTGAGCTCGTTGCTGCCGCGCTCTTCGACCTGAGGAATATCGAGCCTGCTCGACATTAAGGTAGCGGCTTTGGCGAGTTCGCGAATAGGTTGAATCTCTTTACGAACGACAAACCAAGTACAGATCAGCAGCAGTAGCGCAGACAAGAGTAAGGTGATCCACTCACGAATATCAAAGTAATGGGTCTCAAGATTAACGTACGGGGCAGGCAATACCGCAGCAAGGTAGAACCATTCGTTTTCATCGACTTCGACCTGCATCACCAATATTGGAGGATTAAGCGCACCAAACGAGAGTGAGTAATGCGCCCAAAGTAACGGCAGTTCATCAATCGGCAGTTCGTTATTAAACACTCTTAAATTGTCGCGTTGGGTAAATTCCACCGAGATGTTGGGGATGTCTTGCAGCTCGGATGAAAGTACCTGTTTGACTTCATTTAGAACCAAGGTTTTGCGTTCGCTGTCGGGCAAAGGCGGGGTTTCGATATGGTGATTGTTGAGTGAGACAAAAAAGCGCGTGCCGCCCATATTGCGTAGTTGATTGAGCACAAGGTGTCGGTATTCAGAGGGCAAGGTTTGGAAAAAGGAGATGGTGGATGAAGCACTGAGTGCCAAACTTTTCACCGTATTGGTTAAGCCTTGTTTGTCTCGTTCGTTGGCGTGTTGATACCAAATCATGCCCGACAGAAGTTGAGCAAGAATGATCACTAACAGCAGGAAAATACTGGTGCGAAATACCAGTGAACGAGTCCAGGTTTTAATTCTCATAGTGGACGTCCGTTGTCAGCATATAACCTTTGTTGCGCACGGTTAATATCAAGGAACGATCTTTGTCTTCCAAGTGGTGGCGAAGGCGGCTGATCTGGACGTCAATACCGCGCTCAAAGGGGTCGGCATCTCTGCCCCAAATTTCACGAGCGATATCATCACGGGATAAGATTGATTTAGCGTTGTTGACGAATAAGCCGAGTAAGGAGAGATCGGCGCCACTCAGTTGTTTGACTTGATGGTCTTCTAGGCGGGTGAGTTGGCGAGTAACGGTATCGAGGGACCAGTCATCAAAGCGGACTTTTCTGGCTAACTGAGTTTGAGGATTAAGTTGGCTGCGGCGTAAGATGGTTTTGATTCTTGCTAGCAGTTCTCTTGGGCTAAACGATTTGGTGATGTAATCATCGGCGCCCATTTCTAGTCCAGCGACGCGGTCCGCTTCTTCGGTGACGGCGGTGAGCATAATGATCGGGATTTGGGAATCTCGGCGCAGCTTCTGGCACAAGGTAAATCCGTCGTCACCCGGCATCATAATATCGAGAATGATCAGATCTGGAGTATGCTTTTTGAGTTGTTGCCACATCTCGCGTCCATTGCCCGCACCAATGACTTCAAACCCAGCGCGACCCAGATAATCAGACAATGCTTCTCTAAGATCCAAGTTGTCGTCAACGACGAGTATCTGCTTGTTTTCCATCACCTTACGTCCCTGCTGCGAGTTTTCAATATGATGCTATTTTCGACCGAAATTCTCAATCGAACTGGGTCTAAATTATGGGTTACAAAGGAACGATTTTGTAAGTCATCACTTACAAACCCGCAGTGTTTTGTAACCTTGAAGGCGCGATAGCTGGTTAAGATCTTTTAGACTTCGCAACGCCGAACGTCTTGTATTACCCAACGCTGGTCACTGTGCAGATGAGCATCTTTGGCTGATTGGGGTGACGCTCTTTGAACGCTCTCAATGCGGCTCGATTGGGAGAGTTCGATGTGTGGTTATGGGAAGTGATTAAATTGGATATTCATGGTGTGCTCGCACTGTCTTAATCTTACCGACCCCCTAATTTGGTAAGAGTGCCAACCTCGCCCGAGGTTGGCTTTTTCATCCCTGTTGGGTGCAACGAACGCAAAGCGGTTTGGGATGATGACACGTCACGTAATTGATTTGTTTGGAATACAGACAAGCTAAAAAATGCCACCATCGCCTGAAGAGTCTGAGCCAAAATCGATCACGCCTGCATTGTCGAGTGAGGTATTGGTTGGGTGACTCGAATTCACCGCGTGGATCTTGGCGTACTCAAGGTAGGCTTCAAAACTGGGTAGGGCATCTTGCTTAAACAGCGCCATGCTGACTTCTCTTAGAAACTCCGCTTGTTCGCCAAATTCACTCGCGAGATCCAGCCAATCATAAAAGCTTTGCTGGGTGATCATGGCGTATGCACAGCGACAATACTTGCTGTCTTGCTCTTTACCTAATTGGGAGAGTACCCAGTCGATTTCACCTGGGTCATAAAAGGCTTTATTACCAAACTTGACCGCCAGTCGAGGTGCAACCTCTAGAGCGATGGATTTGATCAAGCGCTTTCGGGTTGATGGAAACATCGTTGCTCCTAATTTGTGCTGCGTGAATAAAACAATCTATTCACCTAATCAATGCGATAGTGCAGTGTTACAAATTGAGAAGCAAGATGTCTTAAGTTATTGATAATTATATTTTCAAAGCCAGCCGATCTGTGCTGGCTTTGTACAAAGTTTATTTGCCGTCCACACTGCAACGAACATTGAGGGGGTTGTCTTGCTGTAAGCTGCATGGCAGAAGCGCGTCCGGCACGGATTGATAGGCGACCGGGCGTAACCAGCGTTTAATCGCTTCAGCCCCAACCGAGGTGCTGGCAGGCATGGTTGAGGCTGGGTAAGGGCCTCCGTGTACCATCGCGTAGCTGACTTCTACACCCGTTGGCCAACCGTTAAAGACAATGCGCCCCGCGACTTCTTCTAGCTCAGGTAGCAGGCGCTTGGCGAGCGGATAATCGTCGGCGTCTGCGTGGATCGTTGCGGTCAAACTTCCTGCAAGGTTTTGACTCAAACTGATCATCTCTTCACTCTCTTGGCACACGACGACGATCGATTGAGGGCCAAAGATCTCTTCTTGCCACTGCGGATTCGTGCGCCAAATCTCGCTGGTGGTTTCAAACAAGATTGAGGGAACGCCCGATTCAGGAGAAGACTGAGTCTGCGTTAACCCAGATTGCTGAGCGCGCCGTTGACTTTGGGTCAAATAGTTAGACTTGATGCCGGATGTGAGCATGGTTTGCCCTGTTTGAGCCTTAATGCCCTCGCGCATTGCTTGTAGGAATCGTTCACTGGCTTCGCCTTGGGTAATAAAGACAACTGCGGGTTTGGTACAAAATTGGCCGCAGCCCATGTTCATCGACATGAGGTACTCTTCCGCCAGTGACTCTGCTTGGTTTTCCATACGTTGAGGCAAAATGAAAACAGGGTTAGACGCGCCGAGTTCACCGAAGAAAGGAATGGGTTCTGGGCGTTGCTGGGCAAGGTCAAACAGCGCACGCCCACCATGGATAGAGCCAGTAAAGCCAACCGCTTTGATACTCGGATGAGTGACCACAGCTTGCCCCAATTCATGGCTGGTTCCCTGAAGCAGCGTAAAGATCGCTTGTGGAAGCTGTTCTTGCTCAAGCGCTTTGGCAATACATTGGGCAACAATCTCGCTGGTTCCCGGGTGGGCCGGATGGCCTTTGACGATCACAGGGCAGCCCGCTGCGAGAGCAGAGGCGGTATCTCCCCCAGCTGTCGAAAAAGCGAGAGGAAAGTTTGACGCGCCAAACACGGCCACAGGCCCCAATGCGATGTTGTGGCGACGAATGTCAGGCTTGGGCAATGGTTGACGATCAGGATTGGCGCTATCAAAAATCGCTTCTTGCCATAAGCCACCCACAGCGACGTCGGCAAATAAACGCAACTGCGCGGTCGTGCGGCTTAGCTCACCATTAAGTCTTGCGTTGGGCAGGGCAGATTCTAATTCGGCTCTGGCGACAATGGCGTCACGGGCGCTTTCCAAAGCGTCGGCGATGGCGTGTAAGAGTGAACTTCTCTGTGCTGGGGTGGTTTGGCGAAAGGCTTTTGCCACTTCGCTTGCGGCCATGGCTGCAAGATCCACCTCTTTTGCGCCATGCTCTGGAAATTCGCCAGATAGTGGTCGCTCGGTGGCAGGGTTTAGGGCATGAAAGGTATGCATATCAGATCCTTAGGGCTATTTTAATTCAAAACCAAATGCGTACGGGTCTTCATCATCGACCCAAATTGTGTTGTGTCCGGTGACTTGCGCCCAGCCCTCGATGCTTGGCAGAATCGCGGCTCGACCATCCACTTCTGTGACTCCTTCGATTCGACCTGTGAATAGGCTGCCAATAATGCTTTCGTGGACGAAGTCTTCACCTTGCTTGAGTTTTCCTTTCGCGTGCCACTGAGCCATGCGCGCGCTGGTTCCGGTCCCACAAGGCGAGCGATCCAGCGCTTTTTCACCATAAAAAACGGCATTTCTGGCCGTTGATTCTGGTTTGGTTGGCGTACCCGTCCAAAGTACATGGGAGACGCCACACACCGTCGGATCATTGGGATGGACGCATTCCACCGCTTTCGAGACAGCATCACGAACTTTCGGGCTGAGCATTAAAATTTCATCTGACGAGTAGTGTTCTAATCCGCGATAGTTCTCTTGAGGATCGACAATGACGTAGTAGTTGCCGCCATAGGATACATCGACGGTGATTTCCCCAAGCCCTTCCACCTCAACGGTGACATCTTGATGGGCAAGGTAAGCAGGCACATTAAAGATCTTCACTGAGGTGATCTTCTCGCCTCGACGCTGGTAGTGCACTTCAATTTGCCCAGCCGGAACGTCCAAAATCAAGCGACCTTCTTCTCTCGGGCGAATCAGTTTGTGTTCCAGCGCTGATGTGACGGTGCCTATGGTTCCATGACCACACATCGGCAAACACCCACTGGTTTCAATAAACAGGATCGAAGCATCGGCATTGTCGCTGCATGGAGGGAGAACCACAGAACCTGACATCATGGCGTGACCACGAGGCTCAAACATCAACGCCTGACGGATCCAATCGTAGTGCTCAAGAAAGAACTGGCGCTTTTCACTCATGGTTTCACCGCGCAATGGCGGTACGCCTCCAGCAACTAACCGAACTGGGTTTCCACAGGTATGCGCATCGATACAGAAGAAGGTCCCTTGTCTCATTTTTCGCTCCTTGAATAGGAAATTGGTTGAACTGTTGGGGTTGGATGTTATCGTGATGTTAAGTATATTTTATACAATTTTGTTTTGGAAACGTGATAAGGAGCAGAAATAAATGGTCAGTGAACAATCAACTTCTGGTCAAAATGTGGCCGTGATTGGTGGCGGTATTATCGGGTTATGCTGCGCGTTAAAACTTCAATTACATGGCGATAAGGTGACGATATTTGATAAATCTGGTGCGGGGGAAGGGTGCTCGAAAGGTAACGCAGGGCACTTTGCTACCGAGCAGATTTTTCCATTGGCGACTCCCGCTTTGGTTCCTCAATTACCGAAGATGTTGTTGTCACCGTCGAGCCCAGTGTCGATTCGTTTCCAAGACTTACCGCAAACCTTAGGTTGGATGGTGCGCTTCTTACTAAAAGCGAGAAAAGCACCAACACAACATGCCACGAAGGCACTTACCAAGCTCAACGAACACGCCATGTCGAGTTGGTTTTCCTTGCTTGAATCGGTCGGTCTTCGCCATCTGATTGTGATGCAAGGGTCGCTACTGACGTTCGAAAGTGATGCCTTGTTCAAAGCCTATGGCGCAACATTGAAAGGGTTTGATGAACAGAGGGTGGCGTACCAACTGTGGGGGACGAAAGCGATTCGAGAGCAGGTACCCAACTTATCCCATCGGGTAAAGCATGGTGTGTTTTTCCCAGACACGGGACATACCCTAAACCCTTATAAAATATGCCTTGAGCTAAAAATGGCGTTCGAAAATCTCGGTGGTCGGTTTGTGTGTCATCAGGTTGATGATGTGCATGCGGGGGATACGCTGTCAGTGGTCAGTGACAGCAAGACGCAGTCATTTGATCGGGTTATTGTTGCCACCGGTGCGGAGTCTACGAAGCTGGTAAAACGCATGACAGGTAAAAAAATCCCTCTCCAAGCAGAGCGAGGTTATCACCTTATGTTACCGACATTAACTGGAGGTTTGCCGTTTCCGGTTAGCTCCGCCGATCGGAAATTTATTATGACGCCAATGGAAGGCGGGCTTAGGCTAGCTGGCACCGTCGAGTACGCTGCGTTGCAATCGCCGCCCAATATGAAACGCTCGCTGATGTTAAAAAAACTGGCCAAAGGGTTGCTTTCGGGTGTCTCTGAGAGCACCGAAATGGGTGAGCAATGGATGGGAAACCGCCCCTCGTTACCAGATTCTCTCCCAGTGATTGATAGCCTCTATGACGGCAAAATTCTTTTCGCGTTTGGCCATCAACATTTAGGTCTCACGCAAGCGGCGGTGACCGCAGATCTTATCGCTCAATTAAGGCATCAGAAAAAAACCGCGCTGGATCTCACCCCATTTCGTTTATCGCGTTTTGGCTAAAAAATTTTAAAATTAAATATTGTATAAAATATACCAGTGCATTATGTTAATAAAAAGTTAATCAAATTTGATGCCTAGCAGCAGTACCCAGGCGTCTGAAAATTTCAGGGAGTACCCTGTTAAGACAACAAAAAGGAGCACCAAACATGTCAAGAAAGACATTTACACCATTGGCACTTTTGATTTCTGGAATGCTGCTAGGGACATCAAGCGTTGCGAACGCTGAAGAGAAGTTAACGGTAGTCTCTTGGGGTGGGGCATTTACTCACAGCCAAGTCGAGGCTTACCACAAGCCATTCATTGCCAAAACAGGCGTTGAGCTGATCTCAGAAGACTTCAGCGGTGGTCTTGCCGAGATTAAAGCACAAGTAGAAGCCAACAAGGTTCGCTGGGATCTGGTCTCGTTGGATAAACCCGATATCGTCCGAGGCTGCGCGGAAGGGTTACTTGAACCGGTAGACCCAAGCATTCTGCCCGCAGGGGATGATGGCACGCCAGCGGATAAAGACTTTATTCCTGGCGCTATCCATGAATGTGCGGTGAATACCATTGTGGTTTCAACGGTTCTTACCATCAACGAAGAGGCATTTGCAGGCAAAGCCGCACCGAACAAATTAGTCGACCTGTTCAACATCACTCAATATCCAGGTCGCCGAGCTTTACAAAAGATGCCGCAGGGGAATTTAGAGTGGGCGTTAATTGCTGATGGGGTTGCGCCGGCAGAAGTGTATGACGTGTTAGAGACGCCAGAAGGTCGCGCTCGTGCCTTTGCCAAACTCGATACCATCAAACCTCATGTGGTTTGGTGGACAACTGGCGCGCAGCCACCACAAATGCTCGCAGACAAAGAAGTGGTGATGGCATCCGCGTTTAACGGTCGCATTCATAGTGCGACTCAGGAAGAAGGCCAGCCGTTCAAAATCATTTGGGATCATCAACTGGGCTACATGAATGGTTGGGCGATTCCGAAAGGCAGTCCAAATACCAAGTTAGCCTTAGAGTTCATTAAATTCTCTTCCGGCACACAGCCTCTTGCGGATCAAGCGAAATATGTCGCTTATGGACCAACCCGTAAATCGTCGTCGGCACACATCAGTCAAGAGATCTTGGCGAGTCTGCCAACTGCACCAAACAATTTTAAGACCGCTTTTCTTATCGATGACGAGTGGTGGTCAGATTACGCCGACGAGTTGAACGAAGAGTTCAATACTTGGCTTTTGAATTAATTTGAGGTCAACGAGGCGGTCTTTTCCGCCTCTTAACAAGGAAACAATAATGCTTAATCTCGATGCAGAGCAAATCGTCCAGTCGCTTTCGATGCAAGGTTTGATTGAATCGATGCGCCAAACGTATCAGCACCACGCGACGATTCCTCAGCGCCGTGTGATGCCCTTGAAAGAGGGAGAGCATGATGCCTTTGCGTTGCTGCCGGCATGGAATGACTCATTGATCACGGTAAAAGCGTTCACCTACTTTCCTAATAACTGCTTGCAAGGGCGAGACAGTTTAGCGTCGAAGATCCTTGCTTTTGATCGCTCGCATGGGGAGCCGCTGGCGCTACTCGATGGCAAGGTACTCACGTATTGGCGTACCGCAGGGGCTTCAGCGCTTGCGGCTGATTATCTGGCAAGGAAGGATGCAGAGACGTTACTTATTTGCGGGACTGGCAATCTTGCGCCGTACATGGCGTGGGCATACGCAGCCATTCGGCCGATAAAAAAGGTGCTGGTGTGGGGCAGAAACAACCAAAAAGCGCAGGCCGCCGTTGATAAGATTTTGTCTGGCAGTGAATATCAGTTGTTAGCTGAATCTTGTCGTTACCATGTTGAAGCGGTGTCAGGAGTCGATGAACACCTTGCTGAGGTCGATGCGATCACCTGTGTCACAGGAGCGGCGCAGCCACTGTTCGATGGTACAAAGTTGCTGCCGGGTACGCATATCGATCTGATAGGTAACCATGACAAAGATAAACGTGAGTGCGATAGCGCAAGCATTCAACGTTCCAGTGTGTTTGTTGATAGCCGAGTTAATGTGTTAGCCGAAGCGGGAGAGTTGCTGATTCCGATTGCCAATGGTGAGTTTGCAGAAGAGGCGATAAACGCTGAGCTAACAGACCTGTGCGCTGGCAAGCACATCGGCAGAACCGATGATTCTGAAATCACCTTGTACAAATCGGTCGGTAGCGCACTTGCCGATCTTGCGGCGGTAAGGTTCGTTCTCGATCAACAAGATACACAATCGTTTATGGGGTAGTCCCAACGTCGGATAGTCGTGTTCGTGCGACTGTTAAAATTGCATACAATATACAAATGGAAGGTAAAAATGAAAGTAGATTGGAAAGGTGTGTACCCAGCGGTCAGCACTCAATTTCGCGCGGATCAAACCATCGACTTAGATGCGACTCAAACCGTCATTGATAATCAAATTAACGATGGCGTGAACGGCATCATCTGTCTAGGTACGGTCGGTGAAAACTGCGCGCTGTACCCAGAAGAGAAGCGTCAGGTCTTAAAGGCGGCGCACGAGGTTGTTGCAGGCCGTGTGCCCTTGATTGCGGGTACCGCTGAATCAATCACAACAGCTTCTGTGCAATATATGCAGGATGCGCAAAAAATCGGTATTGATGGCTGCATGGTGATGCCTGCGATGGTTTATCGCACATCAGACAGTGAGACGGTGGACTACTACCGCACGCTCGCAGAAGCGACACCAGAAATGCCGATCATGATTTACAACAACCCAGTCTCTTACGGGGTCGATGTCAGCCTAGATATGATGGAGCAATTGGCGAGTTGCGAAAGCATTGTCGCGGTAAAAGAGTCAACGACCGACACGCGCCGCATTACTGAGTTGTACAATCGTTTTGATGATCGTTTCACCGTATTTAGTGGCGTCGACGACATTGCGCTAGAGTCATTAATGCTTGGTGCCACGGGCTGGATTTCCGGTCTGACCAACGCTTTCCCTGCGGAATCGGTGGCAATCTACAAGCTGGCGAGTCAAGGTCGTTACGCGGAAGCGTTAGAGATTTATCGCTGGTTCCTACCTTTGCTGCGTTTGGATACGATTCCGACGCTGGTCCAGTGTATTAAGCTGGCAGAACAAGTGTGTGGCCGCGGCAGTGAGCAAGTGCGTGCCCCTCGCCAAAACCTCAAAGGGGAAGAGCGTGCCCGGGTGATCGCCATGGTGGAGCATGCGATGGCAACTCGCCCAGATCTTGCTAAGTACAACCTATAAACCGTTAATTCAGAGAGAAAGGCAGGGGGAGACCCTGCCTTCAATCCCTTTACGTAAACGGCTTATTAGGACGTTAAGCTGTTTACCTAGCTGGATTGGGTGATCGATTTGTCGAAAAGGAACAACCATGACAATGCATAAAGAGTACGTCAGCTTTCAGCACGTTCAGAAAACCTACGATGGTGAAAACTTGGTGGTAAAGGATTTTAACTTAGACATCAAACCTGGCGAGTTTGTCACCATGCTTGGGCCGTCTGGCTCTGGAAAAACCACCTGTTTGATGATGTTGGCAGGTTTCGAAACCGCTACGGGCGGCGAAATCTACATTGATGGCACGCCAGTCAATAATCTTGCACCGCATAAACGAGACATTGGTATGGTGTTTCAAAACTATGCGTTGTTCCCACACATGACGATTGCAGAAAACCTCGCTTTTCCGCTTAAGGTCAGAAAACTGCCTTCGGAAGAGGTCTCGCGCAAAGTCGATGCCGCTTTGAAAATGGTAGAGCTTGAGCATGTGGCGAACCGCTACCCAAAGCAGCTTTCAGGTGGCCAGCAGCAGCGTGTTGCGTTGGCGCGAGCATTGGTGTTTGAGCCAAAACTGGTCTTAATGGATGAGCCTTTAGGGGCACTCGACAAGCAGCTTCGAGAGCAAATGCAACTTGAGATCAAGCACTTGCATGAGAAGTTAGGCATTACCATTTTGTACGTGACCCATGATCAGGATGAAGCCTTGACCATGTCTGATCGCATTGCGGTGTTTAATCACGGTGCGGTTCAGCAGTTGGCGTCGCCGACGGATCTGTACGAATCACCCAGTAATGCCTTTGTGGCGCAGTTTATTGGCGAAAACAACCAACTCTTCGGTACGGTTGAGGCGCTTGATTGTAACCATTGCTTAGTTCAGGTTGGACCGCAGCAACTGTCGGCGAAAGCGGTAAGTGTGAGTGAGGTTGGCGAGCCGACATTGTTGTCGATACGTCCTGAGAAGATCAGTATTACGCCGGAACTGGATGGGAGTGATAACCAAGTAACGGGCATTTTGAAAGAGCTGATTTATCACGGCGATCACCATCGTCTGGTCGTCAGTGTTTCGGGTGTGGGCGATCTGGTGGTTAAGGTCACCAACGATCATCGCCACTCGCAAGCGTTTAAGCTCGGAGGGGTCTTTGCGATCGGTTGGAACCGCCAAGATTGTCATGCGCTTGATTGTCCTAAAGAGTCCTTTGAGCAGGAGGAAGTGGCATGAGCCGTGAGCTGAGTGGACTTTCTTCGGTCATTTCCTTGCAAAGAAAGCTGGCTAAACCCAAGCCAGATCTTAAATCTCAATTGAAGCGTGCCGAACGACAGAAACAGATTCGATCCCTTTTGCTTATCCTTCCTTTGGTCTGTTTTATTTGCGTCACCTTTGCTTTTCCAATCGTTGAGATGCTGTATCGCAGTGTCGACAATCAAGCGGTACCGAGTGGTTTTCCTCAAACGGCAAAAGTGATCAAACAGTGGGATTATCAAGGTTTGCCAAGCGTGGCGATCCAGCAGCAATTTATGCAAGAGCTGAAGGCGCGCTATCAAGATAAAACATTGCCTAAACTGGCTAATCGATTGAATATCGAAGTGTCGGGAATGCGCAGTTTAATGATGAAAACGGGGCGAAAACTGGCGAAGTTAGAGCGCCTTCCTGTCAGCGCGGCAGAGATACAACAACTCGATAAACGCTGGGCTAAGCCGCACTATTGGTCGGCATTGAAGACCTTAAGCTCTCCTTACACCTTGAGCTATTACCTTGCCGCGCTCGATATGCGTTATGACGATCAAGGTTACATCAGCGCTCAGCCAGAGACGCGCCAAGTCTACGTCGACCTATTTAGCAAAACGTTTGGAATGTCACTCACTATTACTTTGATCTGCTTAGTGATGGCGTATCCGGTGGCTTATCTGCTTGCCAATTTGCCAGACAAACAGGCGAACTTATTGCTGATTGTGGTGCTGCTCCCTTTTTGGACCTCACTATTGGTGAGAACGACATCTTGGATTGTGCTACTGCAAAACCAAGGAGTGATCAATGATGTGTTGATTTGGTCTGGGGTGACTTCCGAACGGCTGGCGATGGTACACAATACCTTTGGCACCATTGTCGCCATGGTTCATATCCTGCTGCCGTTTATGATATTGCCTCTCTACAGTGTCATGAAAGGCATCAGCCCCAGTTACTTTCGCGCAGCTAGGTCATTAGGTGCGACGCCAGCGACCGCTTTCATTAAGGTTTACATGCCGCTCACTCTGCCAGGCATTGGCGCGGGGGCGCTGCTGACGTTCATTCTTTCTATCGGTTTTTACATTACGCCTGCGCTGGTTGGAGGACGAAGTGGTCAAATGATTTCAAATATGATCGCGTATCACATGCAGACGTCACTGAACTGGGGGATGGCAGCCGCGCTAGGTGGATTACTTCTGGCAGTCGTGCTGGCGCTGTTTTACCTCTTTAATCGCGTCGTTGGCATTAACAATATTAAGGTAGGAGGTTAGTTATGGCACTGCCGAGCTACTGTAGTGGCCGCGAGCGCGTGGCGTATTATGGCTACTTAGGGTTTTGTACTTTGGTGTTCTTGTTTCTGATTGCGCCAATCTTAATCATTATTCCGCTCTCATTTAACGCCACCCCCTATTTTACTTTTACCGAAGGTATGTTGAGTTTGGATCCCGAGGCGTATTCGATTCGCTGGTACGTGGATATGTTTTCTAACCAGCAGTGGATCAATGCCCTGAAAAACAGCACGCTGATTGCGATTTGCGCCACTATTGTAGCCACAGCGTTGGGTACGTTAGCGGCGATGGGGCTCGCGGCGAACAATGTCCCATTTCGCAATACCATTATGGCGTTTTTGATTTCACCGATGATTGTTCCTGTGATCATTTCTGCCGCTGCAATGTACTTTTTCTACACGCGGTTAGACCTTTCACAAACCTTTGTTGGCATTGTGCTGGCTCATGCTGCATTAGGGACGCCCTTTGTGGTGATTACCGTAACGGCGACCTTGAGTGGCTTCGATCATAGTTTAGTTAGAGCAGCATACAGCCTAGGTGCCAATCCCATTTACGCGTTTCGCCACGTGACTTTTCCTCTCATCCGTCCGGGAATGATCTCAGGTGGCTTGTTTGCGTTCGGGACATCGTTTGATGAAGTGGTGGTGGCGCTGTTTATTACCGGCGTCGAACAAAGAACGGTCCCTAGACAGATGTGGTCGGGAATTCGTGAGCAAATTAGCCCCACTATTTTGGCCGTCGCGAGCTTGTTGATTTTGATGTCGGTACTGTTGCTCGTCACCCTAGAAATGTTGCGTAGACGCAATGCGCGCATAAGGGGGATTAGCGAGTCGTAACTTCTGTGATTGTTGGGCAAAAGCGGTAAGGTCACCATCCAGGTATTGTAGGCTTCAACTCCCGTCCTTACCTTTTCCATCGCGCTTCGACTCTTCTTCGAAGCGCTTTTTTGTTTTTGGCTACCAGGGCAATCGCTCTCCGTCATAGGCGATAAAGCTGCCACTGTCGCTCGCCTTGAGTGAGTGCAAAATAGTTATCAGCTGAGTCGCCACATAAGTTGGCGTGAAGAGTTTTCCCTCAGGCACGTTAGTTTGGAACGGCTTGGACAATTGGGTATCGGTGGTGCCAGGGTGAAGCGCAACCACCACGCTTTTGGGCATTAAGCGCCCCCATTCAATGGCGATGGATTTGAGTGCCATGTTGAGGGCTGCTTTGGAACTCCGATAACTGTACCAACCGCCGAGTTGATTATCAGTAATGCTGCCGACCTTGGCCGAGACGGTGGCAAGGCAGGGGTGAGCGCTTTTTCTCAACAAAGGTTGGAAATGTTTGGCAATTAGTAGAGTAGGCAAACAGTTGACCGCCATACTTTTGAGGAAGAAATCTGGGTCGATTGAGGCAAGGTTCTTTTCTGGTTTTTGGTGCTGTGTATGCAGCATTCCCACGCAGTTGATGATCCAATCCAACTGTTCAAACTGTTGGGCAAGTTGTTTAATGCTGGCTTCGTCCTCGACATCAAGTGGATACCAGCGAACTAGGCTTTGCTGGTGCTCGGGCTGGTTACGGTGATAGGTAGCAGCGACGTCAACTTGCGGGTAGTGGCTAACGAGATGGTTGACGATGGCTTTACCGATACCGCCGCTTCCTCCGATTACGAGTATTTTCATTACAGCTCCTCCAAACGTTGAAGATTACGTTCTGCGGTCTCTAAAATGGCATGTTGTGCTTCTTCGCTCATCTTGTCCCAATTGCGGTATATCATGCCGATGCGAGGAAGAGTGCCAATTCGATCGCGATGTCTGACCATAAAATGCCAGTAGAGGCTGTTAAGTGGGCACGACGTTGGGCCACTTTTTTGGTTTACTTTGTAGCGGCACGATTTGCAGTAGTCACTCATTCGATTGATGTAAGCACCACTGGCTGCATAGGGTTTAGTCCCTACGATCCCGCCATCGGCGTACAGTGCCATACCACGGGTGTTGGGCATCTCAACCCACTCGATGGCATCTATGTATATACCCAAATACCACTCATCGACTTCATCAGGGTTGATCCCCGCCAGCAGTGTGAAGTTGCCAGTCACCATAAGGCGCTGGATATGATGAGCGTAGGCATGCTCCAGAGATTGGCCAACCGCTTGGTTAAGGCAGTTCATGCCACTTTTGCCTGTCCAGAAGTAATTTGGCAGTGGGCGTTTTGCATCAAAATGATTTCGCGTTTTGTATTGGGGCATGTTTGCCCAGTAGACCGCGCGAATGTATTCCCGCCAACCGATGATTTGACGGACAAACCCCTCAATCTGTGACAGTGAAATGTCGCCGTTGGCCTTTTCGAAATAGGTGATGGCACTAGTGACAACTTCAAGAGGGGAAATCAACTTACTGTTAAGGGCGAAAGAGAGTCGACTGTGATACAAGCTCCAACTCGCTGGGTGACGGTCTGTCATGGCATCTTGGAAAAAACCAAATCGCGGCAAGCAGTGCTGGCAAAAATGCGCCAATAAATTAAGAGCTTGGCTACGATTGATAGGCCAAATCAGTGGGTTGGAGACATCACCTATGTTTTTCACCTTGTGGCGTGCAAGCCTTGCCAAAATATCACTGACATCTGTGGCAAACATCAGTGGGTTGGGGATCGACTCTAGGTCGTCCTCTTTAAACGCATTGCGATTGTTGGCATCTAAGTTCCATTTGCCCCCGACCGGTTTTTCACCTTCCATAAGTAGATTGAAGCGTCGGCGCATTTTGCGGTAAAAGTGTTCCATCAAGATGTGTTTACCAGCCGGAAAAGCCTCGGCAATTTCTTCAAACGGGAACAGGAAGTGCTCGCTCTCCACCATAGTGATTTTCACCCCTTCAATAGCGAGTGCCTCTAGCTGCTTGAGCAAGCGGTATTCATCGGGGCGTTGATACTCAAGGTGAGTGGCTTGATGTTGCTCGACAAGGCTTGCAAGCAAGTGAGGCAAGTCTTGATATTGTTCACTCTGGTCTAAGTCGAGATAGAGCACCTGATGGCCGAGTTGCTTAAGCTCGTCGGCAAAACTGGTCATAGCCGCAAAGAAGGCGCAGTGCTTTTGAATGTGGTGAGTGGTGTAACTCGCTTCCTGATGGAGTTCAGCGATAACATACAACACGCGGTCGTCTTGGTGCTGAAACCAAGAGTGCTTGATATTGAGTTGGTCACCTAAGATGAGGCGGATGGTGGTCATGTTCATTCATTTGCTTAACAGAGTTTAATACCCTTACGCATCGGCGCTCTATTGGGATCAGGCAATGACGTGCTTTGACGGAAAGTTTGTCCTATTTAATCGCCTGTTGGAACTGGTTGCGGAACTGGGTTGGTGTCATCTCTTTCACCGTTTTGAACTGGCGATTAAAGTTCGAGAGGTTTTGAAACCCTGTATTTTCGGCCACCAACGCAATAGGTAACGATGTACTCGCCAGCAGCTCACAGGCTTTGCCGATGCGAAACTGTTTGATGTGGTCCGAAAAGCTCACCCCATAGTGCTTTTCAAACAGGCGATACGCAGAGCTTTCACTCATGTGCAGACTCTTACTTAAATCGGAGATGCGTATCGCTTTGGCGTAGTTTTCCTCAATATAGTGCGTGGCTAATTGCACTTTTTGCCGCGCTTCGCGGTTGCCAGATAACTGGCTAATTCGATAAGGAGAGGCGGAAAGTTTCTCTGACTGCCCATCACCGGCGAGTAGCAGCAACACTTCTATCACCCGAACCGCCTGAAAGGCTCGATTTAGGTTTTCAACCCCAGTCAATAGGTCGGAAACCTGCTGCGAAACGGCAGGGCTGAATTTGAGGCCATAGGCAGAGTCTTCGAGTAAGCGTTTGATGTTTCGAGCTTCTGGAATTGTGGCTTGCAGTTTTTCTATCCAGTGATGTTTGAGCCAGACAATGACGGAGTGATGCGGCTTTTCATCTGAGCCGTTAAGTTGGCCTGTGATCATATGAGGCAGACCGGGGCCATAAAGCAAGAGGGTGTTGTGTCCAATGGAGCCGACCGAATCTCCGGCAAAATAGTTGCCGTTAAAGACGTTATCTGGGTCTTGATAAAGCACCAGTTCGTATTCGGTGTGATAGTGCCATGAGCAGGCAAATTCTTCTTTTTTGATTCGGCAATGATACTCGCGCACGATCCAATCGTTGCTCGGAGTGTCCATCACATTTTCAATATACGGCTTCATCGCTCAGCTCCTAATCTGACCAACCAAGATTAGGGTAACTGTTGCTTTTCTGTCAAAGGAGTTTGGTAAGTTGAAGGATTAGTATTAGAGGTAGCTCGAATACTATCAATGGGCCTGCATATCTTTGATTAAACTGTAGCCTCACTAACTCACACACTTAACTCAAAGGAGCCCCACATATGTTGAAAGATAAAACAGCATTGTTGTTTATCATCACCGCGTTCGTTACTGGTTTATGCGGGGCCTTTTTTTATCCGCTATCGAGTTTGTTCATTGTCGAAGAATTGGGTGCATCGCCGATGATGCTGAGCCTTTATATGGTGATGGCGGTTGTCAGTGCGGTGGTTGTGTCGCAGCTGATCGCAAGACAATCAGATAAGAACTGGAAGCGCAAAACGATTTTGCTGGTGGCGCTGACTTGCTATCTCATCACTGTATCGAGCTTTATCGCGGTGCGAGATTATTGGCTCGCTATCACCATCGCGACCGTGTTTGGTAGCGTCAGTGGCGCCGCATTTGGGCAGCTATTTGCTTTGGGTCGCGAGTACGGCGATCGCTATGTCGAAGACAGCACCACCTTCCTGTCTACCATGCGTGCAGGTATTGCCATTGCGTGGGTATTCGGTCCTCCATTGGCATTTATGCTTAAAGCGAGCTTTGGCTACAATGCGTCGTTTGGTGTTTCGGCGACGATTGTCAGTGTCTCCATTTTGGTGATTGCTAAGTACTTGCCCAATGGCGTTGTTAAACAAGATTCAGAAGAAGAACCACAAGCGGTCACTAAAGCTCCTCAAACGGCCAATCATTTGATTGCTGTCTATTGCTTGGTGGTAGTGTTTGCCTTCGCAGCGAACAACCTTTACATCACCAGTATGCCGCTTTACTTATCGCAAGAACTAATGGTGGATCCAAGTTGGCTAGGGATTCTATTTGGCGCGGGAGCACTGTGCGAAATTCCAATTATGCTCGGCGCAGGTAGGCTGGCAGAGCGGGTAGGGACCATCAAACTGTTGATGATGGGCATTGCAAGTGGCATCGCGTTCTATTTTGTGATGCTGATGAGTACTAGCTTCGCCGCCATGCTTGCCGCGCAATTGCTGAATGGTTTCTTTATCGGCGTGTGCGCCACGCTAGGTATGGTGGTGCTTCAAGATATGATGAAAGACCGTTTGGGCACAGCATCAACCTTGTTCTCAAATATGCTTAACGTCAGTATGCTGGTGGCGAGCTTGTCCGTCGGTGTGGTTGGAGAGCTGTTTAACTACTACAGCACCTTGTATGTCTCGTTCGCAGGTTCCATTGCAGCACTGATTTTATTGGCACTATTTGCGGCGATAGAAACGAAGCATCGACAGTCACAAAGCAACGTCGTCGCTGCTTAAACCGAGTTCCTTACGACAGTAAGCTTTGGCCAAAGTGTTAACCAGTTTTTACTCGTGACTCTTTGGTCAAAGCTGCTGATGTCTCGTTTGGGATTATGCGAGATATGTAGAGCGAACAAAGATTCGTAACCAAACGCGCTGATGCATTCGACCATTCCATCCGCGTTAATTTTCGCAGCGACAGCGGTCTCTTTCTCTGGCCAGTAACTCATGGCATCAACAACATCCAAATAGGGCTTATCTCCATTTCGCTCGTGCATGCGGGCTTGATTTCGCACTTGCCAATTAAGCTCTGGCATCTGTTCACTAAGTTGCGCTTCAATTGCCAGATCTCGCGCCGCTTCAAGGTTTTCAGAGTCGAAATAGATCACATCGATATCATTCAACGGCGTTGAGTTTGTGTGGTGATGAAGCGTGTCCCAGACAAGATTTCGCACGAATCCAGCGGCGACACAACTTTGAGGTAAGTTGAAGGTAGCGACCAGTCTTAGAATCGCCATGCGTTGCGAGTCTTGTTCAATAAGGCGTTGTAATTGGATGTTCAAGGTCGTCACTGCCGCAGTTGGTTAGCGAGAAAGTGCCAAGTACGCAGGAGAGACCGCGCACTTGGCTCTGGTTTACGCCAGTTTAAGATCAAACTGTTGGCGGTATAGCACCATATCTTCAATCGTCAGGACTGGCATATTGTGCAGCTTACCAAAGGCGACGATTTCTGGCGTTTTCGCCATGCTACCATCTGAGTTGGTCACTTCACAAAGCACACCAGCAGGCTGTAACCCTGCCATCTGCATTAGATCGATAGTACCTTCTGTATGTCCACGACGTGTTAGTACGCCACCTTTGCGTGCACGAAGCGGAAATACGTGGCCTGGGCGAGCCAGATCAGACGGCTTTGCAGTTGGGTTTGCCGCCGTTTTAATCGTTGTCACGCGATCTTGCGCGGAGACACCAGTGGTTACGCCTACTTTCGCTTCAATTGATACGGTAAATGCGGTTTGGTTGGCGCTGTTGTTGTTCTCAACCATTGGCGTGAGCTCTAGACGATCCGCTTGCTCTTCTGGCAAACATAGGCAAACGATGCCGCTGCATTCGCGAATCATTAACGCCATTTGAGCGGTGGTCAGAGATTCCACCGAATAAATGATATCGCCTTCGTTTTCGCGATCTTCATCATCGAGTAACAACACACCACGACCTTCTTTTAAGGCGATAAGTGCATTTTCAACGCGGGTAATTGGGTCACCGAATTCGGCAAGTAAAGAGGACTGATTCATGGTTAACTCCTAAAATATCACCAGAATCAGGGCATATATGAGCACTAGAGTCCTAAAACTCCAGCCAAAACGAAAGGCATCACCAAAGATGACTTCGGTGATGTATTTTCATTCTCTCTCATCCGGACTGTAACCGTCGGCTCTGGTTTCTCACCAGATCTGCTGACCTCGACGAATCGAGCGCTCGCGGGCTTGTTGTTTCATCATTAACAGTGAAGAACAACTTACCGCCGGTGGGGAATTTCGCCCCGCCCTGAGAATAAATAAAGTTGCGTAAATCGCGTAAGGGATTGTAACGATTAACCGCATCGATGAGAAGCAAACGTTATCATCGATTTAGTGTTGTTGTTAAAAGCTCCCCAGATAAGTCACTCGGCTCTGGGCGTTTGTTGATTTTTTGCTCGTTTGGTTCGATATCTAAACGATGTAATCGATAACAAATCTGATCTGACCACTTTCTATAGATAAGTGTAGATAATACAACGCTTTATATTATTGCTATGACTAATGCGTCATTTTTGATGCGCCAATGTTGGTTATTTTTTGACATTTCGATATACAAAAAATAACATCTAATTAACATTGTGCGTATTCACATCCGATTTCCGCATAGTGTCGCACAACAAAAACTACAACAATGCCATTCGAAAAAGAACGTACCCTAGGAGGGTCAAGGATGAATAAAAAGCACTGCTCTCTGCTGACAATCTCCATATTGTTTGCGTGTAACGCTCATTCCGCAGGTTTCCAAGTCGCAGAACACTCGGCATCGGGCCTCGGTCGCGCGTTTTCTGGTGAAGGCGCGGTCGCCGACAATGCGAGTGTATTAGCACGTAACCCCGCTGCCATGACACTTTTTGAAAACACCACCTTTTCTGGTGCGCTGTCGATCGTTGATCCTGAGGTGAATGTTTACGATGTGGATAACAAAGAGCAGTCTGATGATGTTGCTCCTCTTCAAGTTGTTCCAGCGAGTTACTACATCAGCCCAATCAACGATAGCTGGGCTTGGGGTATAGGTCTATTCACAAACTACGGTGTCGCCACGGATTATCCAGATGATATCTCTGCTGGTGATATGGCTGGCCATACTTCTCTTTTGTCCGTTAACTTAAATCCAAATATTGCTTACCGCATTAACGAATCGTTTAGTGTCGGTGCTGGTGTCAATTTGGTTTATGCAGAGGCGGAGCTTACAAGGCATAAGGGTGAAACTGCTGATTTTGTTGGTGGTCAGTACTCTGACCGTCTTATTGGTATGACTGGTGAGACTTTTGGCTATGGTTGGAATGTTGGTGCACTTTATGAACTAAACGAAAACCATCGGTTTGCCTTTGGCTACCGCTCTGCCGTTAAACTCGATTTCGATGATGGTGAGTTCAGCAGCTATGACTCAGGTATTGCGACGGAATCAAAAGTGACAGGTCGTTTAAAAATTGACCTGCCTGCAATTATGGAATTATCTGCGTTCCATCAGCTGAACGAGCAATGGGCGGTTCACTATGGTTGGCAGCGAACGGATTGGAGCACCTTTGAGGAGCTAAAAGCAACAAGCCCAGACTGTGACGATGGAGTCCCTGGACAGTGTTTCTACAAGCCTGAAAAATATGAAGATAATGATCGACTATCTTTGGGTGCGACTTACCAACTAAATGCTGATTGGACGTTGAGAGCTGGTTTCGCGTTTGATGAGCAAGCAGGTAAGGCGACCCTAAGCATCCCAGACAGTGACCGACGTTGGTACAGCGCAGGTGTGACTTATATGTGGAGTGATAACTTGTCTCTAGATGCTGGTTTTGCATTAGTTGTAAGTTCGAAAGGCTCTTTCACTGAAGAGAATGCTCTAGATCAAGAGAGAACCTTTGAAGCTGAAGGCACCGCTTATATTTCTGCAATGCAGCTTAACTACACGTTTAAATAAGATCTCTGGAGACAAAAGATGAAACATACCCTGAAATTATCTCTACTTTGCTCCGCTATCTTAATGGCGGGTTGTGGTGACAACACCCAAAGTTCTGGCACCGAGAATCAAAAGCTAGAAGCCTACTTGGAAACCTCCTTAGCACGTTCAACTACACAAAAGATGGCTTTGAAAGGGGCGAATGCATCAGTACCCCTTAATAACAATTTGTTGTTTGATTCTGTTGATGGAACACTAAAAATTCCGACTGGAGGCGACGACAGTATTTCCAACCCTCGCGCCGCACTGAATTATGCTGACGGTTTTTCTACCACTATGCCTATCTACATTTCGTTTGAAGGAGCTGGTTTTGGAGAAACGGCTGGTGTTGTTCCTACAGGTGTCACCCTACTGAAACTGTCTAAGAAACTTACCGATACAAGTACAACACCTTTAATCCCTACTCCTGTTGCGACGACGGACTATGTTGTATACAAGCAAGGAAGCACACTAGCGATTGCTCCGACTGTACCGTTTGATGAGAAGTCTGAATATTTGCTTATCATCACCGATGACGTAACAGATGTGAATGGTGATCCCGTTGGTACCTCTCAAAGCTATGCGGGCTTAAAGACCAATACAGTGACTTATACATCAGGGGATCTAGCGAGCGCGCAGTCTCTTATCAAAGGTCAGGAAGCATTGGCAAATGCAGTGGGTGTTGATACGACAAAAATTGTTTACTCTTCTTGGTTTACAACAACATCTGTTGGGGACGTTGTTGAGGCTACAGCGGGTGTGTTGGCTTCCGTTGCTCCAACGAATGCGCTTAATGCTTTGTGGAAAGGGTCTGCGAACCCAAATGCCGTAGATTTAAGTGATGCCTACTCATTGTCATTCGATACAGCAAATACAACGGGTTTTCTTGCTGCACTGCAAAATGACGCCAATGTTAAGAAGTATCTAAGCAAAGAGGGTGAAACCGATGCCGCAGCGTTCATTGGCGCAGTGCCGGCTGTTTATACAGCGGGTGGCGTTGATTACAACTCGGTAAACGTTACCAAAGGTACCCTGAAGTTACCTTATTTCCTAGAAACCAATCCAACGACTTTTGCGACGACACCGTTTGAATCAGCAACGCCGAGTTTAGCAATTTTGAACCATGCTCTGACTGATGATAAGACCAAAGATAACGTAATTGCTCAGTTGGTATCTAAGAGTATTGACCCACAAAATCTATCCGTTACGGCATTAATGGGCGTTGACCTTACTGATCCTGTAGAGGGCGGCGCACTGGATAAAGAGCGCATTGTTACCCAATATTCTCCGATCCCTAAGGTTAAATCGTTGGAATCAGTCGATGTGTTGTTGTTTACTCCAACTACGGGTACGCCGGATGGTGTTGTTGTCTATCAACATGGTATTACGACGGTCAAAGAGAACGCTTATGCGTTTGCCGCTAACTTGACGGCGCAAAACTTGGCTGTCATCGCAATTGATCATCCTATTCATGGCTCGCGTGCGTTAGCTGGTGGAGCGATCTCGACTACGGATAATGCACTTTACTATCTTAACTTGTCAGCGCTGCCAGTTGCGCGAGACAACATTCGCCAGAGTGTACTTGATGTGATTGGTCTGCGTATGGCCCTTTCTTTGCCAGGCAATGATTTCTCAGGAACACCACTAGCTGGTGTGACTTTGTCCAACGACTCAATCAAGTTCTTAGGGCATTCGTTGGGTGGCATTACAGGCTTAACATCCGTTGCCACTGCACAGAAAGTCGGTGCATTTGGCTTTAAGTCTGCAGCATACCCAAATGCGGGTGGACATATTGCTGAACTGCTTTTTGCATCAAAAGAGTTCGGTCCAGAAATTAAACACAATCTAGCGAAAGAGTTGGATGCAAACTACAAAACTCAAGTTGCGGATGTTTGTAAAGCTAACAGCTTAAGTGACAAGGATTGCTACAACGGATTCGTACTCCAACAACCAGAGCTTGCGAAAGAGCTAGAGTCCAAACTGGTTCCATTTAAGGTTGCCGCACAGACTCTCGTTGATACGGTCGATCCTCATTCGATGATAAATGCTAGTGGTTATTTTGATACAAGTGACTCTTACCCAACTTTGTTGCTCCAAGTAGATAAAGATGGAACTGTACCAAATAATGGGCTTGCTGATGATGGATTAACACCACTGTCGTATACCGCGAGTTTTGTGGGGACTCAAGGGTTGGGTAGTAGTCTCGGCCTTACAGAGTTGACTGAAGCGACGCGTGCAACTACAGGCTCGCGATTGTTCGCCAAATTCAGTGATGTAGGAACACATAGTACATTTATCGTCCCTAAATCTGATTTGACGGACGTTGCCCAAATACAGGCGATGAGAAGTCTGGTCAGTGATTTCTTAGCTAACGATGGGAGTACTAGCGGCGTTGCTAGTGGTGTTCTAGAATAACCAACTTCCCAAATAAAAAGCCGACCACTAGGTCGGCTTTGTTCGTTTTGGCGCTCTGTAATCGCTCTGGTGTGACTTAGTCGCGAATGCTCCAGCCAGCAAAGTTTGGGTCACTTTCGAGTTCAGCCAAAATGCCCGTTTCTTTCAAATCAGGCTTATCATAAGTTAGGTAGGCAGAGAAACTACCATCGTTATACTTTCTACCGTAATAAGAGTACTGCATTACAGTAATCTTATTGGCTTCGACGGTTTCCCCAAAGCTCTGACTATCATCCAGAAATTGTTCACCATCATTGAAATAGCGTCCGGCTTGAGAATAACAACGCATGTTCTTGGCAACGTAATATCCCGGTTTGATATCTGAGAAAACATAGTATTTTTCATTTTGCTTGGGCATAAACTCCAATTCAATTGGGGTTTCGCTATATTCGCCACCACTGATCATTTCATAAAGAGAGACGACCACTTTTCTACATGGGTGATGCCCGCCGTTGTTCTGTACATCGGAGCCTATCAGCAGAGCTCCGTTACCATTGGCAGGAGTTAAGGAGTTTGAAGCGCAGCCGCCCAAAATTGGCAGCATTACTGCTAGAGTAAGTAGTTTGGTTTGCATTGTGACTTAATTGTTATCAGTTATAAAACCTAATGTTATCATTTATTTGGCTGATGTCTTTGCAATTAACGTCATGAATCTGTATATGTGAGAGCTCATTCATAAAATAAGTTGTATATGGAGATAACCGTGGAGCAGTACCAAGCGTTTTTGTTTGATATGGACGGAACTTTAGTCAATTCGGAACCGTTAAAAGGGTTGGCGCTGGCAAAAGCGTGCGCGGACTATGGAGCAGAGGTCGATTTCAATATTTACAAGCAAGTGATGGGTGAAAGCTGGCCTGTGGTCACAGGGCATTTCTTTCAACATGCGGGTATTTCGCCTGATTTGGCTGAATTTAATACGCATTTTCGAGCTTACTATGAGGCATTGCTTGCCAGTGAATTGGAGCTCAATCATGGAGCTTTGACTTATCTTCAATATCTCAAAAAGCAAGGTAAAACATGCGCTGTTGTTAGCTCTGCGGCCACTTGGATGGTCGACAACATTTTACGGGCACTAGACCTTGATGAACTGTTTGATGTCGTGATCACTCAAGAGCATGTTTCCAAACACAAACCTGACCCTGAAGCTTATTTATTGGCACTTTCTCAACTGGACTTACCTACAGAGGCGGCGGTGATTTTCGAAGATTCTCACGCAGGGGTAAGCGCGGGTGTTTCGGCAGGCTGTGATGTGGTTGCAGTTCATCATAGCTTTAATGGTAACAATGATTTGAGCCAGTCGATTAAACAAATCAGCAGTTTTCAGGAGCTGTTAGTTTAATAGATTTGATGTGCCTAGGGAGAGCAGCATGTTTGAAAATAAAGGACTCACTAGCCAAGGCTATATTGATAACCCATACAGCGTTGAACATGTTCAGCTGGAGTTTACTCCGGTAGTCGAGCAAATGCTGCGACGCTTGAAAGAGACCTTTCCAGACCAGCTGCATAGCGTTTATCTCTATGGCAGTGTGCCAAGGGGAAATGCTGTGTTTGGCCAGTCAGATTTGGATGCGTCCGTGGTTTTCCATCAACCGCTTTCTTCAAATGACCATAAGCAGCTGCAACGTATTGCCAATGAGCTAACTTTGCAATATTCCGCCATTAGCAAGCTGGACTTTGACCCTGGGCACCTACAAGAAGTGCTGGCTGAAGAGGAGGAGTATCGTTGGCAGTTTTGGCTCAAACATTGCTGTTGCTGCTTATGGGGAGAAGATCTATCGACTGGATTTCGTCTTCATAAACCGAGCTTACGGATCGCTTGGCAGCTCAATGAGGATCTTCCGCAGGTATTGGAATCGTCGCGTGAATCTATTCAAGCTCAAGATGGAAAAGCTAGTGCTAAAGTGTTGGGTAAAAAACTGCTGCGCAGTGCCTATTTACTTGTCGCAGAGCAAGACAATAGCTGGTTGAGTGATTTGGACTCCATCGCCAAGGTTTTGCGCCAATACTACCCTGATGATGTCACATCCATAGAACTTTGTTTGCGTTTAGCGCAAGGGGAGTGTGGAAATGTGCATCGTATCAATGAGTTAATCTCTGGCTTTGGCTATAAAGTAGTAAAACAAATAGAAAAAGCGAAAGCGTGAAACAATCACATGGAGGTGAGCGTTGAAGAGTATTGTATTAATTGATTTTGATGGGGTGATTAGGCAGTGGCCGGGTAATGAAGTTTCTCAGGCAGAAGCGGTGCTAGGGGTTTCTCAGGGCGCATTGTATTCGTGTGCGTTTTCTACCGAACTATTGAATTTAGCGGTATGCGGTGAGATTTCTCATCAGCAATGGTGTGACAGAGTCACTGAGCAACTGGCGCGCCACTGGGGTGAGGAGGCTGCAGCACAGTTGGTTAAAATATGGAATCAAGCGGAGTGGTTTATTGATACGCCGCTAATAGAAGGGATTCGTCACCATACCCCTGAGAGTAAACTCGTATTGGTGACTAACGGTACGTCTCAGTTAGAAGCAGACCTCGCCTCTGTTTCATTGCAAGATAGCTTTGATCTTGTTGTTAGCTCCTCACATATTGGTGTCGCTAAGCCTGACCGACTGTTTTTTGAGATTGCGCTGCAACTGGCCGGAGGCAATCCCGTCAATGCGGTGTTTATTGATGATAGCGAGGCTAACGTGGCTGCCGCCAAAGCGATGGGGATCGACAGTCACGTCTACAATAACAGCGATGATGCGTTAGCCTTTGTACGCGAGCACTTTTAATGGTTTTTAACCAAATAAAAAAGCCGACGATAACGTCGGCTTTTGCTTTTAGTGCGTAGCTTGAGGCTCTACTGTCTCTACCTTGACCGCAGCCACTTTGAACTCCGGTATTTTTGCATGGGGATCGGTTGCGGTGGTGGTTAATCGGTTCACAGGCGACTCAACAAAATGGAATGGAATAAACACCACACCTTGTTGAATTCGCTTGGTCACAAAGGCATCAATCTCAATTGAACCGCGCCGAGTGGAGACTCGCAAGCGTTGACCATTGCTAATGCCTAGCGCTTCTGCATCTTGGACGCTTATCATGGCTCTTGGGCCAGCTAAGTTATCCAAACCTTTGGTTTTGCGCGTCATGGTTCCGGTATGGAACTGCTCAAGCACACGCCCAGTCGTCAGGACTAAAGGAAAATCCTCGTCCGGAAGTTCGGCTGCATAGCGGAATGGCACCCCAACCATTTGTCCTTTGCCGCGAGTAAATTGGGTTTGGTGCATAATCCTCGTGCCGTTCGGGTTGTTTTTGTTGCTTGGCCACTGCACGCCATCTGGGGTGATCGCCTCCCAACGAAGCCCTGCATATTGTGGCGTCACGCGAGCGATTTCGCTGGTGATGTCTGATACCTCTTTGTAGTGCCAATCCCCACCCATGGCGTTAGCGATTTGCTGAATGATCCACCAATCTTCTTTGGCTTCCCCTGGTGCTTTCACTGCTGGATTGACGCGTTGCACGCGCCTCTCGGTGTTGGTGAAGTGGCCTGATTTTTCGGCAAACGAGCAAGATGGCAATACAACATCTGCATATTGAGCGGTTTCGGTTAAGAAGATGTCTTGCACCACCAAAAAGTCGAGCGTCTCCAATCCTTCAATAACGTGAGCTTGATTAGGGTCACTCAGTACAGGGTTTTCCCCCATGATATAAAGGCCGCGCACCTCTCTATTACAGGCACCATCGATGATTTCGGTTAGCGTCAGCCCCGGCTCTGAAGGGAGATTTGGTGCGTCCCATTCAATAGCGAACTTCTGACGAATCATTGGGTTGTAGACTTTCTGATAGCCTGGGTAATTGTTGGGTAGCGCACCCATATCACAGGCACCTTGCACGTTGGATTGACCACGCAGCGGGTTGATACCGCCACCCTCAATGCCGATGTTGCCGCAAAGAAGCTGTAAGTTAGCAATCGAGCGCACGTTGTCGTGCCCGGTAGTATGCTGGGTGATGCCCATTGAGTAGTAGACCGCAGTGCGCTCGGCGGTACCAATCATACGCGCCATGGCAAAGATGTCGTCGCCACTGACACCCGTGACCAACTCAACTTTGTCTAACGCATAGGCAGGAGACATTACTTCTTGGAGTAGGGTGTCAAAGCCGTCCACGCGCTCCTCAATATACTCTTGGTCGTACCAACCATTTTTGATGATTTGCTGCATGATGCCGTTAAGCAGCATCACATCTGTACCTGGTCGATGAGCAAGGTAAAGCTCGGCGTGATCGGCCATATCAATGCGCTTAGGATCAGCGACAATCAAGCGTGCGCCGTGGTGGCGAATTGCCTGCTTGATGTGAGAAGCGATGATAGGGTGAGCCGAGGTGGTATCTGAGCCGATAATAAAAATCACATCCGAGTGTTTGATGCTTGGGATGTCATTAGTCATGGCACCACTACCCAGAGAAGCTTCGAGACCAGTAACGCTGGAGGCGTGGCACAAGCGCGCGCAGTGGTCGATATTGTTGGTGCCAAGCTCACGGCGAATAAACTTCTGGAAGGCGTAGTTATCTTCGTTGGTGGTTTTAGCGGACGAGAACCCAGCGAGTGCATTACCGCCAAAGTCTTGTTTGATGGCGGTGAACTTCTTAGCAATAAGCGCAATAGCATCATCCCAACTTGCCGGTTGTAGCCAACCATCTTTACGAATCAGAGGCGTGGTTAAACGGGCATCGTCACTGATAAAATCGAAGCCGAAACGACCTTTCACACAAAGCATACCTTCATTGACCGGAGAGTGTGCCCCGGTGACATGCATGATTTGGTTGTTTGCCTCATCGACATGCATGGTCAATTTACAGCCCACACCACAATAGGTACAAATGGTGTCGACCTTCTTCAATACTTCTTCACGTCCTTGAGCGCGGTCACGGCTGTCTACCATGGCACCCGTTGGGCACGCTTGAACGCAGGCACCACATTGAACGCAGTTGGAATCGCCCATCAGCAAGCGCCCATTTTTGCTTGAACCAAAGTGCGGTCTGTCATCAGGGCGCAGTGCAGGGCGGCCATGTTGGTCATGGACAAAGTTGAGAATGCCGTGTACTGCTTGTTCACTACAGGCTTGAATGCATTGACCGCAACTAATGCAGCGGTTGGCATCGAACTCAATGAACTCAGAACTGCGGTCGACGCTGAATTTATGGCGTGAATCTTTCGCTCTTACATTGAGCCAATCTTGATGACTTTTCACTTCAAGGCCAAGCTCAAAGTGCTGCTCTGCACCATACTCGGTTGAGTAGTCTCGCAGATCGCAACTGGTGTTGGCTTGGCAGCCACATTCAAGGCAGCGCGCGGCTTCTTTGATGGCCTCTTCGTTGTCAAAGCCGAGCTCGATTTCATCAAAGCTCTGTTCGCGTTGAGCTGGGGTGAGCTCTGGCATGATTGAGCGAGCCACTTTTTGGAAGCTCTCAAAGTGGATTGGGTCCACTTGCGCCAGTTTTTGTTCTTTACGCGAGTTGAAGGCTGGCGCTGGCATATCGGCCATGTCGCCATTGAGGAACAGGTCGATCGCTTTGGCGGCGATTCGGCCATCTCCAACCGCTTCAACAGCCGTCGCTGGGCCGCGGCGAAAATCACCAATACTGAAGATATTGCCTGTACCCGTGTGCATGGTCTGTGGGTCAGACTCGGACGTGTTCCACCGAGTTAATGGAATCGATAAATCGTCGCCTTCTAGAAAGCTTAAATCAGGCTTTTGTGAGACAGCGGCAATCACGGTATCAAATGCTTGAGTGAAAAACTCTCCGGTTGGCTCTGGTCTGCGGCGACCTGACGCATCGGGCTCGCCCAGCGCCATTCGTTCTAAGCGAACTTCTTTAACGTGGCCGGTTTCATCTGCAATGTTTTCAGCAGGGTTGGTTAGAAACAGGAACTTAACGCCTTCGTGCTCCGCCTCTTCAATTTCGTAATCTTCTGCTGGCATCTCTTCGCGCGTCCGGCGATAGATAATTGTGGTGTCTGCCCCTGCGCGGCGAGCGGTTCTCGCGCAGTCAATCGCGGTATTACCGCCACCAATTACCGCCACTTTTTCACCTGTGGTGTAGGTTTGCTCGGTGACAAAGTCTTTTAGGTAGTCAACCCCAAGATAGCAGCCAGCAAGCTCACTGCCTGGGTATTTCATCTCGACCGCTAAGGAAGCACCAACGGCGAGGCAGACCGCATCATAGTCGTCACTCAACTGGCTCAGAGAGAGGTTTTCGCCTAGCTTTTGCTCGGTTTTGATCTGCATACCATTGCGGCACATTAGTTCGATTTCTTTATCGAGGATCGTTTTTGGTAGTCGATATTCAGGAATGCCATAACGAAGCCAACCGCCTGCTTTTGGCATCGACTCAAATACGGTTACGTCATAGCCTTCGTTGGAAAGGTAATAGCCCGCCGTTAAGCCACCCGGGCCACTGCCGACAATGGCGATAGAGAGGTTTTTATCGGCTTTCTTTTCTGGCGTGTAGGCTTCTTGTGCTGCTAGGTCGGCATCTGCGGCGTGGCGTTTTAATTGACGAATGGCAATTGACTCATCCACCAAGGAGCGGCGACATTCACTTTCACAAAAGGCAGGGCAAACGCGGCCAATCGATAGTGGCATCGGCAGCGTGCGTTTAATCACTTCAATCGCTTTTTTATGATCGTTTTGTGCGATGAAGTAAAGGTACGATTGGATGTCTACCCCAGCTGGGCAGGCAGTTTTGCACGGCGCTTCGCAGTCAGCATAGTGATCTTGCATGATGCGGTTGAGCGCTTGACGGCGATGCTCGCTTAACTGGTCTGATTGCGTTTTAACATTCAGACCGCGGTAGACTTCGAGTTCGCAGGCGCGCTGAGTGCCGCCGCTTTCTACCTCTACCACACACAAGTCGCAAGGCACTTTCTGATTAGATTTATTTAGCCCGCATAAAGAAGGGATCTCTACCCCACACACTTTGGCTGCTTCTAGAAGGGTTGAACCCTCTTCCACAATTCGATATTTGCCGTCGATTATGATTTCTATCATAAGACCCCCGCAGCGTAATTCACAAAGCCTTACATTCTATAAGGATAATGCCTAGCAAGGAAAGTTCGTGTGACAAAAAACTCAATTATTGCATTTTTATCATTTAGACCACTGGTGTTGTATTTGTTTTCAGCGCTCTGCTTCCGTGCTAGTTGACCAATATGCGCCCTCAAACAAGCCCATTAGTTGATTCTTATCAAGTCATCTCTCATACACCTCTTTGGAGGTATATGCCCTTATCACGTGCCGTGAAAATATCCTTATCATAATTGTGGTTGCTATGCTTAACGTGCTCGTTGAGCGAAGTGATCTGCTAGGGTAAGGAAGTAAGCCATGACGGATGCAAAATCAAAAACATCGCAAAGCCGACGTCGATTTTTACGAGATGCGGCAAGAACGGCAGCGGGCGTTGGTGCGGCTGCGACGGTACTTGGGCTTCAGTCGATGCAAAGCCAAGCAAGAGATGGTTCTGGTGTGCCGATCAGGCCACCGGGTGCTCTGCCAAAAGGCGAGTTTGAAAAAGCGTGCATTCGCTGTGGATTGTGCGTACAAGCCTGTCCATATGATACCCTAAAGCTTGCCACACTACTCTCATCGGTCGAGTCAGGCACGCCGTATTTTAATGCGCGGGAAATCCCGTGTGAGATGTGTGAAGACATTCCGTGTGTCCCTGTTTGTCCGACTGGTGCGCTAGACCCTAACTTAACCAATATCGATGATGCTCGCATGGGCACCGCGGTGCTTATCGACCATGAAAGCTGTTTGAACTGGCAGGGGCTGCGCTGTGATGTGTGTTACCGAGTTTGCCCCTTGATTGATGAAGCAATCACGCTTGAACATGTTCGCAATGAACGTACAGGGTATCACGCCAAACTTATTCCCACTGTTCACTCAGATAAATGCACCGGCTGTGGTAAATGTGAAGAAGCGTGTGTCACTGAAGTGGCGGCGATTAAAATTATTCCGACAGAATTGGCCAAAGGCAAAATGGGCGCTCACTATCAGCTTGGTTGGGAAGAGATCAAAAAGCCACTAGAGAACAGTGCGCCTGAAGTGCCGACCGAAGCGCTGGAAACCTTGGGAGGGAAGTTGTAATGGCTAAGAACCTTGCTAAAGATGCCGGAAAAGACGCGATAAAAACCTTAGGCTGGTGGCAAGCGCACCGTTTTTTGCTGCTTAGACGACTCTGTCAGTTAACGATCGTCGCTTTGTTTATGGCAGGACCAACGCTAGGATTACTAAAAGGCAATCTCTCCTCAAGTAACTTGTTTGATGTGATTCCAATGAGTGATCCTCTGATTGTGTTACAAACCCTAGCCGCAGGGCACTTACCTGAAATCACGGCGCTAATGGGCGTAGCCATTGTGGTGATTTTCTATGCGCTAATCAGCCCAAGGGCATTTTGTGGCTGGGTTTGCCCGATGAACATGGTCACCGATCTGGCGGCGTTTTTGCGTCGTAAACTCAATATCAAAACCAGCTACCGTTGGTCGCCCCAGCTGCGCTACTGGTTGATTCCCGTATTGCTGATCGGCAGTGCCGTCTCGGGCAGTGTTTTATGGGCTTGGATTGATCCTGTTGCTGCGCTGCATCGCGGGCTGGTATTTGGATTTGGGGCGAGCTGGGTGCTGGTTGGCTTGGTGTTTGTGCTCGATTTGCTGTTGGTTGAACACGGCTGGTGTGGCCGTTTATGTCCACTGGGGGCGACTTACGGGGTGATAGGGCGAAAGAGCTTGCTGCGAGTGGCTGCTGTTCGCCGTGAAGATTGCACTAAATGTATGGATTGCTATTACGTTTGCCCCGAACCGGATGTGCTGCGTCAACCGCTGAAAGAAGGTGATAAACGCGTCTTAGACCAGAACTGCATCAGTTGTGGGCGGTGTATTGATGTGTGTGCTGAGAAGGTGTTTGAGTTTCAAAACCGAATTACAGTAAAGCAGATTGATTAACCACAATCCCTTTTGGCCGGCCTTGATCAAATAGATTGAAGCCGTGTTGCAACTGGTCGCGTTTTATTTGCTATGTGGCGAAAAATTGCACTATAATCGCCGCATCATTTCTTTAGGAGTTTACGCCAATATGAACAACTAACACCTGTTATCCACCTTTACACCATATTTTGGATTTCACAGGGTTAGTCGGCGTAGCTTCGTCTTAGCTTATCAATAGCATCAACACGTTATGTACCTTTAGAGGTGCGCGTCCATGTTGGCTCGTAGAGCAAAAATTGGATCGAACTCATTGCAGCCGCTACGCCTAATCCTGTTTTACAGGAGACAAATATGCCAGTTATACAAGCGCACAAAATCAGTTATCAGTTCAACAACGGCGATGTGCTGTTCGAAAATATTTCATGCACTCTGTCAGCAAGGCGAGTGGGTTTAGTCGGAAGAAATGGGATTGGTAAATCCTACTTTGCGGACATGCTCGCTCAAAAACGCACGCCGACCTCGGGAAGTGTCGTTACTTCGGCCAGTGTCGCGTGCTACAGCCAATTGCCGTCTCAGCTACTTGAAAGCTCGATGAGTATTGCCGAGTTTCTCGGCTATCAAGAGAGGCTCCACGCAATTGAACGCATTGAAAAGGGCGATTGCGATCCTAAATGGTTCGAGATTGTCGGTGAAAGTTGGCAGCTTAAACAGGCGTTAAATAACGAGTTAGAAGCCCTTGGCTTACCACCTAACCCCTATTTTTCTTGCAGGAGCTTGAGTGGTGGTCAACTGGCCAGATTGCAGTTGTGGAAGCTGTTTCAGTCCGACGTCGAACTGCTCATTTTGGATGAGCCTTCTAACCACCTTGATCAATTGGCAAAGCAGTGGTTGATCGCGCAGATGAATCAATTCCAAGGTCATCTTGTGTTGGTCAGTCACGATCGACAGTTGCTACGGCAAATGGACCAGATTTGGGAGCTGAGCCAACTGGGGCTAACCCAATATGGGGGCAATTTCGATGCGTATGAGGAGCAGAAACAGCGCGAGCGTAGTGCACTCGAGCGCCAACTGGATGCGGTAAGAGGAGAGCAGCATCGACTGGAGGTTCAAGCGCAGAAAAATCGCGAAAAAGCGCAGCAGCGAGAGTCTCAAGGGAACAAAATACGCAAATCAGGCAGCCAATCTAAGTTGATCCTCGATGGCATGAAGAACAGCGCGGAAAATTCGGTGTCGAATCGGCACAAAAACGAGAACAGTCGCCGAACCAAGCTAGAGCAAAAAGAGCGGGCGCTCAGTGAACGCTATGAACACGTTAAGCAGCAAAGGCTATACCTTGAACAAGGGGAATCTGGGCGCGGTAATGTATTCAACATGGTGGCGGCGGTGCTTCCTTTTGGAGTGGGTACCCCTTTTAATCTCGCGCTGGAGGCGGGCAGCAAGTTGCACCTTTCAGGTGGGAATGGTTCGGGGAAATCTACGCTACTCAAAGTGTTGTCGGGGGAGATGGGCTTAAAAAGCGGAGAGCTGCATGTCAATCGCGCGGTTTGTTATCTTGACCAGCATTTTGGCTTGCTGAGTGTGGAGCGTTCACTCCTTAGCAACATGACGCACCACTGTGAAGGGATGCTAGAAAGTGACGCGCGAACATTGCTTGCCGGGATTGGCTTTCGTACGGACAGCGTATTTCGGTTGGTGGGTGAGCTCAGTGGCGGTGAGAAGATGAAATTGGCGATGCTGATCGTTAGTCATCAGCCTCAATCACCTATTTTACTACTCGATGAGCCAGACAATCACTTAGATCTCGACTCGAAGCAGATGCTGGCTGATGCGTTAAAACGCTACCAAGGCGCCTTTATTCTTGTCAGCCATGATGAGGATTTTGTTCGCGAGAGTGGGGTTGAACGCATTTTTACTCTTACGACCTAAGCGTAGGGTTGCTCATCAAGTGTTTGATTTTATGTGATTAAGGTTTATAAAATGCAGCACCAAGCGAATGATAGACCAAAGAAAAGGATGTTATGAAGTTATCGGAGCTGCAAAACCACATAAAAGAGTTCGATTATGCCCCTGAACAATCCGAGCACTACTTCTTAAAACTGATTGAAGAGGTAGGGGAGTTGTCGGAAGCGATTCGTAGTGGCACTGGCGGGCAACCAAGCTTTGAAGAACTTAAAGGCTCGGTAGCAGAAGAGTTATACGATGTTTTGTACTATGTCTGCGCGCTTGCCAATATTCACGGTGTGGATCTGGAGGCTACCCACACCATGAAAGAAGTGCTTAATAAAGAGAAGTACAATCGTTGAAGCAAGAATTGAGCCCCAGCCCTACTGATGCCCGTTTGTGCGGGCTTTTCTGTCATTCAAACTAATACTAGAGATTCAACGGAGAATGAGTCATGGAAGAAATATATGAAGACTATTTTCAGTCTTACACCAGCACTTTATCAGCGTCTCAACTCGCGGAGATTGACGGCGTAGAAACCACCTATTTTTGTGATGATGAGTACAACACCAATGAGTGTGCCAGACTTGTTTCAATTGGCAAAAAGCGCGCGACGTGCAGCGTGAAAGAAGCCTATAAAATTGAAGGAGAGCCGCTACCTAAAGTTGGTCAACACCAAATTGTATTGGATTGGGAAAAGAACCCAGTCTGTATTGTCAAAATCACCGATGTGGATTTTTGTCCGTTTGGGCAGGTCAGCCGAGAGTTCGCTGAGTCGGAAGGCGAAGGGGATGGCACTTACGAGTGGTGGTACAAAGCACACAATGACTTTTTTACTAAAGATTGCGCGTCTGCGTATGGCATTGAGTTTAACGACTCGACGGAACTTGTCCTTGTGACTTTTGAGCTTGTCTACAAGTGATGTGGTTTTAGAACGCGCATTGGCTGTCATTGCAGCCAGTCGCTCAACGTCGATGGTATCTTGCCCCTTTGTTGCTTTAAAGAGGAATTCAGCTCACACATTTACCCCCAGATGGGAAAACTGCCCAAGTCGTGACTACACTTACGTGACTAATAATAACTAATAAAAGACGTTGGCTTTCTTTGATAGGAAGGTTTTAGGAACGCGCAGTATGAAGAATAATGGTCCAGTTACCCAGCGAGAAGTGCATTTTGCTGGCCGCAGTGATTTGGTGTCAGTGACAGACACGCAGGGAAAAATTAAGTTCATAAACGATGAGTTTGTATCAATCAGTGGGTTTTCTCGCGAGGAGCTAATCGGTCAAGATCACAATATCGTTCGGCACCCGGATATGCCGCCAGCGGCGTTCAAAAGTTTGTGGGCCACGGTTAAAGACGGCAAAGTGTGGCGCGGCATCGTAAAAAACCGATGTAAGAATGGTGATCACTATTGGGTTGATGCGTTCGTTTCGCCCATTATGAAACAGGGTAAAGTGGTTGGCATACAGTCTGTTCGCTCGGAGCCCTCTAAACAGCAAGTTGCAGAAGCAGAAGCGCTGTACAAGAAAATGAAGAATGATTCTTCTCTGGAGTTGCCTGGCCCTTCATGGGTTGAAAAACTAAGTTTTAGGCAGGTGTTTGCGGTATCTCATCTTCTCCTGCTGGCTGGTGGAGCCTTTCTTGCGATACGATCTTTCTTATCTCAAGACATTACGTCAGCCGTCATCGCTTTTGTCTTGGTGGCGATTGCGTTGCTCAATTGGTTCATAATCGGTGCGCGAGTTCTCAAGCCGATTTCGGATGTCGAGCAAATGATAAAAAGCATGTCTGAAGGAAATCTCGCCAGCAATATTGTGCTTGGTCGGCAAGATGAAATCGGTTTATTGGCCCAAGCGGCCAAAATGGTGCAAGCACGCTATAAAGCCATTTTAGGTCAAGTGGTCGGTACCGCACAGGCTGTTGTGCAGGATTCGGATCAAGTCTCATCTGACAGCTACAGTATGCAAACCATGATGGCTTCTCAATCATCGCATACCGCTCAAATTGCCAGCGCTATGACTGAAATGGCAGCGACGGTCCAGCAGGTAACTGAAAGTACGGTGTCATCTTCTCATAAAGCGCTTCAAGCCAAGCAAAACGTCGAAGTGGGAGACCAATTGATTGGTGAAGGGCTGGATAAACTGTCTAACTTTTTAACCGAACTCGACGCGACGATTGCGCAAATTGCCACGGTATCGGAGCAAAGCCAAAGTATTGGCCAAGTCATTAACACTATTAGCGATATTGCGGAGCAAACCAATCTGCTAGCACTTAATGCTGCAATCGAAGCGGCACGTGCTGGTGAGCAAGGTCGAGGTTTTGCGGTTGTGGCTGACGAAGTCCGTAATCTCGCTCAGAGAACACAGACCGCGACAGAAGATATCAAATCTATGTTGGAAAACTTGCAGCAGGGTGTGCAGAACTCATCAACTCGAATTTCTGATAACAATGTGCTGGCGCAAGATGCTTATGAAGGCGTGTGCAAAGCACGAGAGACCTTCTCAGACATCATTGATCTGGTGAGCAGTGTAAATGATATGAGTGCTCAGATCGCGGCGGCTTCAGAAGAGCAGTCTACGGTTGTTCAAGATATGAACAAATCAGTAGAAGAGATCAGTGAAAAAAGCGCTCATACCGAGGAGGGCGCTCTGCACTTGCAAGCAAAAGCGAAAGGATTAAGTGAGCGAGCGCTGGATTTGAGAGCTCAGTTGGCAGACTTTAAGCTTGGTTCGGAAAAGCGCGTGGACTTTACTGATGTGAAGAATGCGCATCTCGCTTGGAAAACGAAAGTAAGATCCTATTTAAACGGCGATCATGGAGCTCTCGACAAAAAAGTCGCCTGTGATCATCATATGTGCGCGCTGGGTAAATGGTATTACGGCAAAGGAAAGAGCCTGTATGGCTCAGAGCCCACATTCAAAGCGCTGGAAGCGCCGCATGCTAAATTGCATGGGGTGATAAAGGATGTTTTGGACCGGATAGACAGCGGTCAACACGAACAAGCCAATAAACTATTTGAGCAAATAGAGCCTATTTCGCTGGATGTAGTCGGTAAAATTGAGAGTTTAGAAAACGCTATTAATAGCCGAAAATAAAGTTCTCACTAAAAGTCGCCAGGGTTTGCTGGCGACTTTATTGATCACTACAAGGTGATCTTTTTCACCATACCCGCTTCTGCGTGGCCGGGAATGTTGCAGGCAAACTCAACATTTTTATCGCCGTGGAAGTGCCATAAAAGCTGTTTTGCTTTGCCCGGTTTCACAGTGACAGTGCTGCCAGAATCGTGCGCGTGGCTGCCCATGTTCTTCATCATTTCACGGTGTTTCAGTTGCTCTTGTGCTGAACCAATGGAAAACTCATGGTCAATTTTTCCAGCGTTCATCACCACAAATTGCACCACGTCATTTGGCTCGATCTTCACGTCTTTTTTGAAGTTGATTTTCATGTCATCAGTCAAAATAACGTGCACGACCTTGTCTGGTTTTGCGCCCTTGGCAGGCATTCCAACCTCAGACATACCCTCCATATTCATCATGTTCGAGTGATCCATTTTACTATGATCCATCTTCATCTCACCGTGGTCCATGTTCGAATGGTCCATTTTTGAGTGATCCATGGCATCGGCAAGTACGCCTGTGCTGAACATGGTAATCGCTAGGGTAATCAGTGTTTTTTTCATGGTGTGTTCCTCTTTTAATCGGGTATTGCGTATGTCGAGCAGCTCATTGGCTCGACATACGATTGCTTGGTGTTAGTTAACTTCGTGTTGTTTCCAGAGTTTGAACAGAGCCGGTAAGACCAACAGCGTGAGTAGAAGCGCGGAGGCCATACCTCCTATCATTGGTGCGGCGATTCGCTGCATCACTTCTGAGCCTGTGCCGTCTCCGTACATGATTGGGATAAGACCAATGATGACAGTCAACACCGTCATCATCACAGGGCGAACGCGTAGCCCCGCGCCTTCGCGAATGGCATCGGTAAGGTCTTTCGCAGTGAGCGCTTTTTGCTCTTCTTCTGCGTGGAGTTTTTTGTAGTGCCACGCTTGGTTGAGATAAACCAGCATGATCACGCCAATCTCAACCGCGACACCGGCAAGAGCGATAAACCCAACGCCAACCGCAATGGAGAAGTTGTAGCCGAGGTAGTGCATCAGCCATAAGCCTCCCACCATCGCGAGAGGCAGTGTGAGCATGATGATCATCACTTCTCCGACGCGGCGGAAGCTGAAGTAAAGCAGCAGCATGATGATGGCAATAGTGATAGGCACCACGACACTCAACCGCTCTTTGGCGCGCTCCATGTATTCGTATTGACCCGACCAAGTGAGCGAGTAACCCGCAGGAAGCTGCAATTGCTCTGCGACAGTTTGCTGCGCTTCAACCACGTAAGAGCCCAAGTCGCGGTCATCAATGTCGACAAATACCCAACCATTCGGGCGTGCATTCTCGGTTTTGATCATCGGTGGGCCATCTTCGTAGCGAATGTCAGCCACGTCGGCGAGTGCGATACGTGCACCGTTCGGAGTCACCAGCGGCAAGTTTTGCAGTTTGACTACCGAGTCTCGGTAATCTTGTGGATAGCGGACGTTGATTGGGTAACGCTCCAGTCCTTCAACGGTCTCACCCACGTTCATTCCGCCCACCGCTGTAGAGATGACTTGCTGGACATCTTTGATACTTAAGCCGTAGCGAGCCGCGGAGCGACGTTTAATGTCAATGGTGACATAGCGTCCACCCGCAACGCGTTCCGCATAGACAGATGCCGTACCTGAAATCTGGTTCAAAATGGGCTCTAACTCTGAGCCAATTTGCTCGATTACCTTGAGGTCAGGTCCCGCAATCTTGATACCGATTGGTGTTTTAATACCGGTAGCTAACATGTCGATGCGAGTTTTGATTGGCATGACCCATGCGTTGGTTAATCCCGGGAATTGCACCAACTGATCAAACTCTTTGCGCAGCGACTCCGTGGTCACACCGTCGCGCCACTCTTCTCTCGGTTTGAGCTGAATGACGGTTTCGATCATGGTTAACGGCGCAGGGTCGGTTGCCGTTTCGGCGCGGCCAATTTTGCCCCAAACGGTTTCCACCTCAGGAACGGTTTTGATTAGCTTGTTCGTTTGCTGCAGTAGCTCACGTGCTTTACCAATGGAGATGCCGGGGTAAGTGGTCGGCATGTACATCAAGTCACCTTCGTCCAATGGCGGAATGAACTCGCTACCCAGTTTGCTGGTTGGATAGTAAGCCGATGCCATTAACGCCACCGCTAACAGGATCATTGTCTTAGGGAAGCGCAGACTCAGGTTAAGCAGAGGTCGGTATAGCGCGACCAACCCTTTGTTCACCGGGTTCTTATGCTCCGGGAGTACGTTGCCACGGATAAAGTAACCCATCAGAACCGGCACCAAGGTAATAGCGAGGCCTGCCGCCGCAGCCATCGCATACGTCTTGGTAAAGGCAAGCGGCGAGAACATCTTGCCTTCTTGACCTTCCAGTGCGAACACTGGCACGAAACTTAACGTGATGATAAGCAGTGAGAAGAATAGGGGAGCCCCCACTTCTTCCGCCGCTTTGCCGATCACTTGCCAACGGTTTTTGTCCGTTAGCGGGGTACGCTCTATGTGTTTGTGAACGTTTTCAATCATTACGATTGCGCCATCGACCATCGCGCCTATCGCAATCGCAATGCCGCCCAAAGACATGATGTTGGCGTTGATACCTTGCCAGTGCATGACGATAAATGCCGACAGGATCCCAACAGGCAAACTGAGGGCGATCACCAGTGATGAACGAATGTGGAACAAGAACAGTGCACAAACAACCGCCACAACGATGAATTCTTCTGCCAGTTTCTTCCATAGGTTTTCAACTGCGGCATCAATCAAGGTTGAACGATCGTAGGTGGCGACGATCTCCACGCCGTCTGGCAGGCTGCGTTGAAGTTCTGCCAGTTTGGTTTTGACATTGTGGATCACCTCACTGGCGTTTTCGCCAAATCGCATCACAATCACGCCACCCACCGCTTCGCCTTCACCGTTGAACTCGGAAATGCCACGACGCATCTGTGGGCCAAGATTGATGTCTGCAATGTCACCAAGCAAGAGTGGTGTGCCTTTGCTGGTCACTTTGAGCGGCAAAGATTCGATGTCTTCGATGCTGCTGAGGTAACCGGTCGTGCGTACCATGTGCTCAGCTTCTGCCACTTCAATGACGGACGCGCCCGTCTCTTGGTTGCCGTTTTGAATCGCCATGTTGACTTGCTGCAGCGTCAAATCGTAAGCGCGCAACTTAGCGGGATCGATTTGTACTTGGTACTGTTTGACCATGCCGCCGACAGTTGCCACTTCTGAAACGCCGGCTACGGTCTGCAACTCGTACTTTAAGAACCAATCTTGCAGGCTGCGCAGCTGGGCAAGGTCATGCTGCCCGGTTTTATCTTGTAGGACGTAGCTGTAGACCCAGCCCACACCCGTCGCATCAGGGCCGAGTGTTGGTTTCGCGCTTGGCGGGAGCTTAGGTGCGACTTGACTCAAGTATTCGAGTACTCGAGAGCGAGCCCAATACATGTCTGTATCATCGTTGAATATGATATAGACGTAGGAGTCGCCAAAGAACGAATAGCCGCGTACCGTCTCTGCTCCCGGAACCGCGAGCATTGCGGTGGTGAGCGGGTAGGTGACTTGGTCTTCAACCACTTGCGGCGCTTGACCCGGATAGCTTGTTTTGATGATAACTTGCACATCCGACAAATCGGGAATCGCGTCCACTGGGGTATTTTTTACACTGTAAAGTCCACCCAATACGATCGCGAATGTCGCAAGTAACACTAAGAATCGATTGCTAATCGACCAACGAATGATTGCACTGATCATGGTTAGCCCTCTACCGCTTCAAGTTTCTTCAACTGATAGTCAGAGCCTTGTTTTTCAACTAGAAAGCGAACCTTTTGCCCTTCTTCAAATCCAGATAAGTTCACCTCTTCACCGACCGAAAAGTTCATTTCCCCCGCTTCCCAGTTCCATTCGGCGACCGGCAAGTGTTTGAGTGTGATCATGCCAAAATCCGCCATCAACATGGTGATGTCACCCGTCACCCATACTTCTGCGGCAATGATGCTGTTGTCTGCTTTGATATCGACAATCTCATACTGACCGGAATTGGTTTTCTTCATCTCAAACTCAATCGCTTGCCCTTTGTTGAGAACGCTCATGTCTACGTTTTCTGCCAGATTGAAGTTCATCACCATCCCTGGCCAGTTCCACTCTGGGACGGGCTGGTGGTTGAGGGTTAACATGCGGTGCCCTGCCATCACATCCGTGATTTCGCCTTTGGCCCAGACGGTTTCAGCGGGGGGCTCTATGCCGTTGATGCGCGATAAGTCGGCCGACTGGCTCGATTCTGAGTCGAGCATAAAGTGGGCAGAAGTGACGATACGATCGTTTTGAGTCAGCCCTTGCAACACTTCAATTCTGTCGCCCGCTTCACGGCCCACTTCGATGCGTGCGGAGCGGTATTTGCCTTCTCCTTCAGCAAGCACGACTCGGGTCATGCCCCCAGAGCGAATCACCGCCGATTTCGCGACCGTCAGTACAGATTCTTCGCTAACAGGTTGCAGCGCAATGTTGGCAAACATGTTGGGTTTGAGCTCACCGTTTGGATTGGGGAACTTGAGGCGTACGCGCAATGTTCGAGTGTTTGGATCGAGAATGGGATAAACATAATCGACCACGCCTTGCCACTCATTGCCCGGAATCGCATCGAGTGTCATGGTTGCTTGGCTGCCCGCTTTCATCCAATGGGTTTGACGCTCGAATACCTCAGCGTCGACCCAGACATTATCGAGTGGGCCTGCGCTAATCACAGCTTGAGCAGGTGAAAGGTAACCACCTTCACGGATGTTTAGGCTAGCAATCACGCCGTCCGCGGGAGCTTTTATCTCAATGGTTTGTGAGGCTTTGCCACTGCGCTTAATGGCTTGAATTTGGCTGCGATCGACGCCAAGCGTAACTAAACGTTCAGTCGCTCCTTTCACTAAGCCACTGCGTCCGGTTCGGTAGGCGTTGAGCAGTTCTTCTTGGGCTTTTACCAGCTCTGGCGAGTACAAGCTAAACAGCACATCGCCTTTGGCTACTTTTTCCCCTACTGCGTTAATATTGAGTTTCTCGACCCAGCCAGCAACGCGGACGTTGGTTTGCCATAGATGACTTTCGTCAAAGGCAATGTAACCGACAGTCTCAATGCGTGGGCTCAATGGCTCGCGAAGTACGGATTCCGTTTTTACCCCCAAATTGTTTTCAACTTCAGGAGAGATGGTGACCGTGCCCGGTTGGCTGTTTCCACCGGCAAGGTCTTCTGCATAAACGGGAATCAAATCCATGCCCATGGGAGATTTACCTGGCTTGTCACGCTTGTAATTGGGATCCATAGGCGCAACCCAGTAGAGCGGTTCGTTACTGTCGGCTGCGTTTGCCGATGTCATCGCCGTCATATCATGATTGGCGGAAATGAAATGCTGATTGGTTACAAAGCCGAGTGCGCCCCCAACCAGCAAGGCAAGAGTTGCCACTTGTAATGTTTTCATTGGGTTACCTTCTATTTGCTGAGTTGAGGTTGAGAAACGTGGTATTCGAAACCACCCAGCAAGGCTGCAAGATTGCTGTTGGTGATATTGAGATCGGCGATCAACCGCTCTTGTTCGACTCGAAGAGCGAGTTCGTCGGTGGTGGCTGAAATCACATCATTGAACTGCGCAGTGTTGTTTTGATAACCCCTTTCGACGGCCTTGATGCGCGCGTTCGCTTGAGGGAGAAGCGTGTCGGTATAGCGGTCGAGGCGTTGCTGAAGGTTCTCGCGATCAACAAGCAGTGCATTCACTTGTGCATTCATTTGCGAGAGAAGTGAATCTTTTTGAGACTGCGCCGCCCCAACTTGATGCTGAGCCGCCGCGAGATTTCGGTCTTGGCGGTTGCCCGTAAACAGCGGAATGTCCATCGTCAAATAGGCACTGACTAGATCGGAAGCCGGTTCGCCCATCATATTGTTCGCTTGGCGGTGCGCGTACATGACTTCAACACCAAACTGGGGCGTATAGGCTTGCTCAGCGATGTCGACTTGCGTTTGGTTTGCCGCAATGTTGATGTCTGCCATTTTGACCATTGGATGCTGGTTTAAGCGGCGGTAGTGGTCGACGGAATTGGGCTCCACAATGCGCTCAAGTTTATGCCAATCGAGCTGATTGTCAGCTTGGATATTTTGCGCCGAGCGAATCCACTCAGAGCCTAGCCATTCTGAGAGTTGCGAGACAATGCGGCGCTGCATTTGGCCATTGGCTTGGAGTTTTTCATCCAGTTTGGCGATCTGCAGTTGGGCATTGAGTAGATCTTGCGCTTCGCTTTTACCAATGGCGTAGTTGGTCTGAATGAAACGCTCCATCTCACGCATCAATCCTTTGTTTTGTTCAAGAATGCGTTGCGCCGACTGTTGGTAGCCAAGTTCAACCCAAAGCTGAGTGATACGGTTGACGACATCGATCTCCCGATTTTGAACTTGAGCCGCGATACCGTCGGCTTGTGTATTGGCTTTCTTTTGTTGCAGCTCTAAGGTTGAGCCGCGTTCAAATTGCTGCATCAACCCAACTGACACATTGGTCATTGGGTCTTCATCAAATTTGAAACTGTCGACAGGCAAGCCCCCAAAGCCCATTTTCAGTTTTGGGTCCATGAGCGTTGAGGCCGCCACGCCGGTTTCGCGCATGGCTTGTGACTGAGCATAAAACTGATAACGAGTCGCGTCATTGCTCAGAGCTGAGTGAATTAATTCAGGGAGTGTCGGTGGCACCAAATGCTGTTGCGTTACGGGTTGTGTTGCCGCCAAAGCATTGGACGCCCATAGTGCAGAGCTAACAGAGAGCGCTGCTATCGTCGCAATATTTTTCACAGTGTAATCCGTTGTTATGTGCAAAGCGCACGAGTAAACGACTCCTCAGTCAAGGCTGAGAAGAGGACAAAAAAATGAACGGATTTACGCTATTGGGGGGCGATAGAGCGAAGCTTGGCGATAGATTGCGTTGCCATGGGCTTCTGGGTGGATCAGGGCTAGATAAGAGGTGAGGTGAGTGAGTTGGTCCTGTGGCGAAAACAATGCCAACACAGTCACGCAAACCGATCCACAGCAGTTGTGGGCCTTATCGCTACCCGAATCACATGATGGCTGCGCGGGTTGATTGGAATGCGTTTGATTGGTTTGGTGATGGCTCATCTCAGATGAAGAGGTCATCGCGCAATGCGTGGCCGCTTCGGTTTCAACGTAACTGCTAGACAGCATTTGAAACGTCATCAATGGTGCGCTGGATGCAAAGCTCGACATCAGCATTGCGAGAATACTGAATAGAGAAATCCAAATTTTGCGAGTCAGAGAAACGCTCATGTCGCACCATTAAGTCAAAAAGATTTATTGAGTATAGAGCTTACCCTAGGGTTAAGGTCAAGGGCTTAGTGCTGCTCTTCTAAATCTAATATTGCTTGCTTGACGATGTCTGGGACGAGCGCTTTGCTGTTGTTTTTAAAGTCAAACATCACACAGGTTGCTTTCCCCACGGTGCTGATTTGCCCTAGCTTTTGGCTAACAATTTGATACTCCATAGTAAAACGGTCATCTTGCAGATCCACAACGCGAGACCCAATCAGCAAGGTATCTGGGTAAGTGATGGGCAGCTTATAACGACAACTGGTTTCCCCAAGCACAGGACCAATGTGACTGTCGGCGATATTGACCAAAAGCTTGATTTTATCAAAGTACTCCAAGCGAGCGGTTTCAAAATAGCGGAAATAAACCACGTTATTGACGTGTTGGAGGGCATCCATTTCACCCCAAGCAACTGGTACTTTCGTTATAACAGGAAAGTCTTTGAGTAAATCGTCCATTATTCACCTAATCAGAATCACAACATTGAGTTTTTATTCTAATTGGTTTTAGAAGCAGAGAAGCAAAAATGTTATCAAATTGTGATCTAATGATGCGCGGTGTGTGATCACACGTCCTCTCAATGAAGTGTGGCATGGGCTGCAATTTAATAGAAGGGGGACGGTAAAAGAGACGATTGGTCATTGCGCCAACGTTTTCGCTGGCTTACCATTGTCAGCGGAACGTTATCTAACTGGTTAAATAAATTAGATATTTTCCCATCAAGGATGCAAGTTTATTCAATCTTCACTTTTAAGGATGTAAAGTGTCATGAAGAACATTTCGTTCAAGAATAAAATCGTAGTGCTCATCATATCTATTATTTTTACTACGATTCTCACATCATTTATCAGCGTAAATTATTTCATTAGTCACTATATACAACGTACTGATACACAAAGCATTACTCACAGTATTGACCTCATTCAGCAGAAGCTAGAAAAGGATCTGCAAAGCAAGCTTAATCTCGCAACTAGCCTAAACTTTAGCATGATGGATATTAGTGAAACGAAAGAGAGTTCAGGCTTTTATCGTATCGTTAAAATTGTCAATGGTTATGCATTTGATGACAGTGGTAACATGAGTGATGAGGCCGCTGAGCAGTTTATCGCACAAGCGGAATCACACGGAGAAGAAATCAAAATCAGCCCCGTTACCATGATGGACGGCTTACCCGTGATTACTTTTTCAATCAAACGCTTGGATGATTCGGTCGACTTTTTTGTGCTTAACTTGACCGATCTTGGCAAGGTGATCGATGTCTACACGTATCAAGGCAGCTATGCGGAATTGACCGCAGGTAACATCAAAATCTTTTCAAACACTCAGGCGGGTAACTTTACGCCAGTAAATCGCTCGATTGAACTGGGTGAGCAAACTTGGCAACTTACCGGTTACATTGACAATGACAGCATCGCAGCCAACACTGCGTCGCTGAGTTGGAACGTGACTATTGCGCTAGCGGTAATCGGTGTCGTGATTGTTGTGTTGAGTGTGTTGCTGCTGCAGTACTCGTTCAAACCGCTAATGCGCCTGAAAGAACTGGTTGCGGATTTGGCGCAAGGAAATGGCGATTTGACTCGCCGCCTTAGCGTAGAAAAGCAAGATGAAATTGGCGAGATTTCCAGCTCGATTAACCAGTTTATCGAGAAGTTACAGACCATGTTTATTGAGGTGTCGGACTCTTCGAAAGGCATTGATTCTGCGGTGCGTGATATTAGCCAGCAGTCATCGTCGAATTTGCATACGTTAAATCAGCACACGCTAGAGACAGAGCAAGTCATCACGGCAGTGGAAGAGATGAGCGCCAGCGCGGTCTCTATCGCCCAAAGTGCAGAAAACGCCGCCCAACTAACTGAGCAAGCAAACCGTTACTCTGAACAATCGAAGCAAACTGTTGCCAACGCTGTCGAGAGCGTGAGTAATTTAGTTGAGCAAGTGACCTCGATGTCGTCGACCATCAGCACCATGGATGAAGACACCAAGCAAATCAGTACGGTATTGCAAGTGATTGGTGAAATTGCTGAGCAAACCAACTTACTCGCACTGAACGCTGCGATTGAAGCGGCACGTGCTGGTGAGCAAGGTCGAGGCTTTGCAGTGGTTGCGGATGAGGTTCGCGCCTTGGCTGGACGCACTCAACAGAGTACGTCTCAAATCAATGAGATGCTGCAAAAGCTCAAAGAGACGACCAACAGTGTGGTTAATGAGATGGACGTGACGCGTCAAAGTTGTGAAGCCACCGCAGAGCATACCGAACAAGTTATGCTATCGCTCAATGAAGTGACAGATTCGGTGACCGAAATTAATGAAGTGAATATTCACGTTTCCACTTCCGCTCAGCAGCAGCGTCAAGTGACCGATGAAGTCAGCCGCAATATGGTGGCGATTCAAGACATTATTCACACGCTTAATGGCAATGCATCACAAGCCGCTGCGGTCAGTGATGAATTGAGCGGCACATCGCGCAATCTCAGCAGCGTCGTCGCCCAGTTTAAAGTGCAATAACAACAAAGCCCGCAGATTGCGGGCTTTTTTATACAACTATTTGGACATTGGGCTTGGGTTAAGGTGTTACCACGCCAAACCACATATCAAATTGGTCAAACACAGACATGAGTTTGTTGAACTCAACTTGATCAGACACTTTGAAATGACCCGCTTTGATTTCCTCTTCAAGAGTAGATTGCTTCGTCATCATGTTTTCGAATGCTTGGCGTGACAGAGTAATGGTTAAGTCGGCCGCTTCAAATTGCTTGTCAGAGTAGGACTTTAATACCGAGTTGCTCAAATCCATGGCGTATTGACCATCGCCTTTGACATCGATATTCACTTTGATATCCAACCCTTTCGCTGCGTCCGGTTTTACTGTTACGCCGAGATAGTTCATGAACTGATCAAACGGCATGTTTTTAGCAATCGCCGCGGTGTTCGGCGTTGCGACAGGTTTAATTCCTTCACGTAGCTCTTTAGCACCACCTAGGTAGTAATTGCGCCATGGGCCAGATTCGGCTTGGTACCCAAGCTGCTCCATTGCGTCCGCTTCAAGATAACGAGCGTCCATATTGTCTGGGTTAGCAAAGGTCACGTTGTTGAGTAGCGTCACTGCCCAGCGGTATTCGCCTTTCGCTATCGCGGCTTCTGCCAGTTCGATCACTTTCTCTTCGCCACCAATGGCTTCGACGTATTTGGCGCCTTGCTCTGTTGGTGTCAGCGGATTTAGGTTAGCAGGGTTGCCGTCCCACCATGCGCCAAAGTAGAAGTCATAGGTCGCACGTGCGTTGTGTGACACTGTGCCGTAGTAACCGCGGTTGTACCACTCTTTACCGAGTGAATCTGGCAACTGAATAGAAGCGGAAATCTCGTTCGGAGTGTAGCCTTTATTGGCGAGACGCAGAGTTTGGTCGTGGACAAACTTATACATATCGCGCGTTTTTTCTAGCTGATTTTGAATGTTCTCTTTGCCAAAGGTTGGCCAGTGGTGAGACGCAATCATGGTATCGGCTTTGTCACCATAGGCATGGAGAACGTCGTCGATGTACTCCGCCCAAGAGGAAGCATCACGGGTTTTGGCACCGCGCAGTGTCGAGATATTGTGCACTGTGTGCGTCATCACTTCCGCAGCCATCATGGTTTTGTATTGAGGGAAATAGAACATGAACTCCGACGGCGCTTCTGACTCTTGCGCCATGACTACCTCAAGTTTTACGCCGTCAACTTCCATCTCTTGACCGGTAATGTTGGCAATATGGGTCGGTTTGACAATACCCGGCGCACCAGACGATGTGGTTTTGCCTAAGCCGCCATCGACTTGACCTTTGCGACTGGCCTCTAGCAAATTGCCGTACATGTAGGAAGCGCGGCGTGACATGGTATTGCCTGCCATTAGGTTTTCAGCAATCGAGTGATCGAAGAAGCCTTCAGGAGCAAGAATATCGACTTTACCTGCATCGATGTCTGCTTGGCTGGTGACGCCTAAGATGCCACCAAAATGGTCAACGTGTGAGTGGGTAAAAATAACGCCAGTTACCGGAAGATCTTCCACGTTGTCGCGTAGCAGTTTCAAGCCCGCCGCCGCGGTTTCGGGAGAGATCAAAGGATCGACTACTACCCAGCCCTTGTCGCCACGAATAAAGGACATGACGGAAAGATCAAAGCCGCGCACTTGGTAAACGCCTTCTTTGACTTTAAACAGACCATCAATGTTGTTCAGTTTGGCTTGGCGCAGCAGTGACGGGTTAATGGTGCCGGTGTTTGTGTCTTGGTCGATAAAGTCATACTTAGAGAAATCCCAAATGACGTTGCCATCGGCGTCTTTGATGGTTTTCTCTGGCCAGGTAGCAATGAAGCCACGAGAGGCATTATCAAAGTCACTTTGGTTGGCGAAGTTTAGGTATTGTTTGAGTTGTTCATTTTTCGCGATAGTGAAGTTTGATGCTTCCTTCGGCGCACTCGTGGTTGGTGCGGCGAAGCTAAGAGTTGGCGCAAGGGTAGCGAGAATTGCCAATGACACGATAGATTTTTGAAGTTTCATAATTTATCTCTCTCTTTTTGGGCGAGCTGACCAGCGCTCGTCGATGGAGAGATAGTAGAACTGGCGGATTAATCAATCGATAGACCAAGGCTAAAAAGTGGATTAAGTTTTATTTAATCCACTAAGGAGTTTCGAAACTGAGCTGTGATGTTGAGTAAGGTCTCTTTGAGCCACTGATGACCGCTGTCTTGTCGCTGTGACTCGTGCCACGTCATATAGACGGGAAGGGTATTGAGCTCAAAGGGAAGGGGAAGAATCTGCATCTGGTTGGCAGGTGCTAATAGATTGGCGTGCCATTGGCTAGTCACACAGAGCCAGTCGGTTTGCGCTGCCATCATAACGGCGTTGCAGATAGAATCCGTTTTATAGACGATATTGCGTTGCGGCTGAGTTTTAATACTCAGTGAGTCGACGATGTCTTGGTTTAATCTCTGCGTACCCCACAACAAGTGCCGCTCGGTAAAAAATTGCTGGTGGCTTATTTCTTGGCGGATTCTCGGGTGATCATGTCGGCAAATCACGACAAGTGGGAGCTCAAACAAAAGCTCGTTATGATACCCATGCTCATCCAGTGGTGTGGTGGCGAGTATGATGTCGACGCGACGCATGCGCAAATCCGCTTGACGATTAGACTCATCGGTATGCTCAATGTCTGCACTCAGCTTTACGTTTGGTGCATGCTGGTCACGATAATCAATCAAAGGCGGCACAATCATCAAATCGAGATCTTTGTGGCTTGATAGGCGAAATGTTCGGTTGCTCAGTGACGGATTAAATTGCTGCCTCGATTTAGCGCCGTTTAACAGTAGATTAAGTGGTTCTTGAATTTCCTCATGCAATTCTACGGCAAAGTTGGTCGGGGCAATGCCACGTCCTTTGCGGATCAGCAACGGATCTTGATATTGCTCTCTAAGCCGATTCAATGCTTGGCTGACCGCTGGTGCCGTAATCCCAAGGCTGTCTGCTGCTTCATTAACACTGCGTGTTTTCATTACTACATCGAAGGTTTTGAGTAGATTGAGATCCATCTTGTTTCCTAACATCGGTCTATTACGACTCATCATAACTGGCTTAAGAGTCCGAAGAAATATTTACTCTCAGAGTCTTGACCTGTCTACAGCTTTACAGTTTATCCTCGAGCTATTATCAATTGAGGGTTATATTGTGGAATACAAACTATTTAGACCAGAACAAACGCAGCAGATTATTGAATTGTTTACGCGTACGTTTAGTGACTCGGAGGGTGAGGCAGAAGGCAAGGCGATTGGTCGCCTCGTCGCAGACCTTTTAGCGACGACAAGTTGTGAAGACAGATATGTGGTGGTTGCCGAAAAGGAAAATGCGATCTTTGCGAGCATTCTGCTAACGCGTCTGAGCTATGATTCACCAGAGCAAGCATTTTTAGTCGCGCCAGTAGCGGTGGCAACTGAAGTGCAAGGTAAAGGCGTTGGTCAGGCGATTCTCAATTATGGGTTGCAGCTTCTGCGTCAAGAAGGTGTGTCACTGGCTTTTACTTACGGCGACCCGAATTACTACGCTAAGGTAGGGTTTGAAGCTGTGTTAGAAAGCGATTATCCGGCTCCGTTACCACTGAGCTATCCGCATGGCTGGTTAGCTCAATCCTTAACAGAGCAACCACTTTCTGCGATTCAGGGTTCAAGCCAGTGCGTGGCGGCATTTAACAAGCCTGAGTTTTGGTAGGCTTTTGGAGAACATCGAATGGGTAATGAACATCCCTCATTGCAACAACTCGGCTGGAAGCCCTATTTCCAGCAGCAGTTAGACCTTACTGAGTTGGAGACGCAATCAATCGGTCGTGTCATTGAACAGCACCGAAGCCAAGTGATTGTGATGACCGATTCTGGACGTGTAACGTTAACATTGACACCTAAGTCAGACAGAGTGTGCGTCGGAGATTGGGTCACGTTCGATGCTCAACATCGACTCAGCCGAGTTCTCGAACGTCGCTCGCTGTTTCAGCGCAAAGCGGCGGGGAGCAAGTTAGATACTCAGCTCATTGCTGCCAATATTGATAGTGTTTTTATCGTCTGCTCGCTCAATGATGACTTCAACTTAAACCGCATCGAGCGTTATTTGGCGTTAGCTAAAGAGGCAGAAGTTGAACCGATCGTCGTGCTGACTAAAGCGGATCAGTGTGAAGAGGTGAGTGAGAAACAGAGCAAAGTACAAAAGCTAGATCCTTTGTTGTTGGTTCACGCGATTAACGCATTGGACGCAGAGCATCTCAACGAGTTGTCCGGTTATTGCGTCACAGGGAAAACCATCGCCCTGCTTGGATCTTCTGGTGTGGGTAAGTCGACGCTGGTCAATGGATTGATGGGTAAAGAAACCATGGCGACCGGAGAAATTCGAGAAGATGACAGTAAAGGCCGCCACACCACGACCTATCGTTCACTTCAATGGCTGCCACATGGCGGATTGTTGATGGACACACCGGGGATGCGCGAATTACAACTGAGTGCTTGTGAACAAGGGATCAGCGAAGCGTTTAGTGAGATTACTGAGCTTGCCGAGCAGTGTAAGTTTTCAGATTGTAGCCATACCTCTGAGCCGGGATGCGCGATCTTACGTGCGCTAGAGGAAGGGAAACTGGAACAACGCCGTTTAGACAGCTATCTAAAGCTGATGCGCGAGCAAGCCTTCAACAGTGCAACACTGGCGGAAAAACGCGCCAAAGATAAAGCGTTTGGCAAAATGGTTAATACGGTCCAGCAACAATCTCGCTCATTCAAACAAGGACGATAAAGGCAAGTTCAATGTATAAAATCTCTCAGCTAGGCGAGAAACTGGGGCTATCGAGAACCACTCTTCTCTATTACGAAAAGCTTGGTTTGATTGAAGGTAAGCGGTTGGACAACGGCTATCGACTTTATAGCGATAAAGATCTGCAGCGACTTCGGTTGATTCAGAAGCTACAAGCGGGTGGCTTGACGCTAAAAGAGTGCCAAGCATGTCTTGAGGAAAAGATTGAGCGGGAGATGTTGCTAAAGCGTTTGCACCAGCTAGATCAAGAAATCGCAGAAAAACAAAAGTCTCGCGAGCTGCTCGCGGCATTGGTAGGCGAGGCTCCGATGACCGAATGGCATGAAAACCTTGATGATGTTGCGCCCGATGCCCATGTGGAGTGGTTAAAGAATCAGGGTTTTGATGACAAGCAAATTCAACGTTTACGCTGGCTATCGAAAGACATGAATCAGCACGATCAGTATATGGATGACTTTATGCGTGTTTTTGAGCCCTTGTCTCGCTGGGGGCCGGGAAGTGATGAAGATACCGCTAGAGCGGCCTCTCTGCTGCCCGCTTCTCACTTGGAGTTATTGGAGATTGGTTGCGGTAAAGGACTCTCAACAGAGTGGTTAGCAAAGCATCTCACTTGTCATGTTATCGCGGTTGACAACGAACCTTCGGCACTGGCGGCATTGACGACACGCGCAATCGAAAAAGGGTTTAATGACACTATCACGACGGTGTGTGCCAATATGGCATCACTTCCGTTTCAAGGGCAAAGTTTTGATGCGATTTGGGCTGAGGGATGCGCTTACCTTATGGGGTTCGAGCAAGCACTGGCAGCATGGCGACCACTACTTAAAAGCGAAGGGGTTCTCGTGATAAGTGATGCTGTGTGGTCTACAAAGCAGCCAGACGCCATGGTTAAAGAGTTTTGGCAGCGAGAGTATCCCCAAATGGTGAGTGCCGAGCAGAGAATGACAGCAGCAAAACTCGCGGGGTACGACGTCGTGGCCACGTTTGCGCTCAGCGAGCAAGCATGGGATAACTATTACCACCCACTCGCCAAACGCGTGGCCGAGTTAAGGGAGTCATTGACAGATTCTTCGATTTTGAACGACTTAGAGCATGAAATCCTAGTATCTAAAGCGCGCAAAGGGCAGGTTGACTATCAAATGTTTATTCTAAAACCGCGCTCTGTTTAGGCGACTCCTCCACATTTGGATGCTGAAAGGCTTGGTAACGTGGTAACTGAGCCTTTAGGTTTTCAAAGGTTTTACGAGCGCTCTCTTTCGCTAGCTTATTAATCAGCCAATTGGGCAGTGCGCCCCCAGGATCGGCAAAGGCTGTGTATTCAATTAGGGTGGTGCCAGAGGTGAGCTTCTGCAATTGCCACTGAGCGTCTACCGATTCAATACGAATGTAACCTTCTTGGAGAGGGAAAGTTGCCGGTGGTGCGTCAGTAATGGTTAAAGTAAATCCGAGCTCATCTTGCGTGTATCGGGAGTACGTGACCATGTCACGGTCTTTCGCTGGCCAAGGCGCAGAGAACTGGGTGTAGACAATGTTTTCTGTTGGCGACAGTTGATTCAATACGCGGCTTGAGCTGACGTTATCGACCCAGTTCGGGATGTTTTCCGAGTCTTCCAACAGCGTTAAAAACGCCCCATAGCTGGTCGGCGTGAACATCTGCGTTTTAATCTCGACTAAGCCATCGGTATGTTCACGTGAATAAACGCTAATGCCTTCACTATCGCCCTCAAATTGCCAATAAAGGTTGCTACTTGCCAGCGAGTGAGCGCTTACGAGAAGCGCAATAAGGGCGAGAGAACATAATGGTTTATTCATAAGACTGGACCTGAAACCCGAATTAAATCTGATGCTTATATGAATTTAGAACAGTATAGGTGGATTTGCACGAGAGGTTAATGCTTAACGCGGCCGCGCAATGACTTTGTTTGCGATTTGATGCTTTTGCCTTTAAGGCGGCGTTCTTTGGATGCTCGGGTCGGCTTGGTCTCACGGCGCTTTTTCTGAACCACCATCGCTGAGCGGATAAGCTCTGCGAGTCGCTCTAAGGCGTCTTCGCGGTTTTGCTCTTGCGTGCGATATTGCTGCGCTTTGATCGTAATGACGCCTTCTTTCGAAATTCTGGAATCTCGCAGCGCCAGGATCTTTTCTTTGTAGATATCAGGAAGCGTTGAATGAGGCACACTAAATTGTAGGTGGATCGCGGAAGAAACCTTATTGACGTTCTGCCCGCCCGCTCCTTGAGCTCGAATCGCCGTCAGTTGGATCTCCCAAGCTTGCAGGGTCACGGTGTTTGAGATTTTTAGCATAAGTCAGGGCATCAACAAATAAGTAGAGGGGGCTATTGTACCTTAAAGGTTAGTTCGATTGGGAGCATGGTGTTCTGGCGTATTGATTTTCAATGGACTCAAAGTCATTACTTAGGTTCCCGAAATACCGAAACTGAGACACGAATTAATCTTTGTTCAATTGCTCGGAAAACTGGCTTTGTTTCGACTAACTTAAAGGGGGAGTCGATAATAGCAAGGAGACGGTTATGCAAATGAATCCAGTTGGTTGGTTTGAAATTTATGTGGATGATATGGAACGAGCGAAAGCCTTTTACGGTGAAATGCTTGGTGTATCGTTTGAACAGCTCACAGATGAAGCGAAAGTGGGCGTCGAGATGTGGGGCTTTCCATCAAATATGGAGCAGTATGGGGCGTCCGGCGCGTTGGCTAAGATGAAGGGCGTATCTGCTGGTGGCAACAGTACAATGGTGTACTTTTCTTGTCAGGATTGCGCGGTTGAAGAATCGCGTGTTGAGGGCGCTGGCGGTAAGGTGATTGCGCAAAAATTTTCGATTGGTGAGCACGGGTTTATCTCGGTTGTCTCAGACTCTGAAGGAAACACGATCGGTCTCCACTCCATGAGCTAGATTTTACGCCCCAGTTGACGCTGGGGCGTTTTCATTATTTCAATGTCGCGGCGGTTTGTTCGCCCATTGCGATTAGCGTGTCTAAGATGCGTTCGCCATCCGCACGTAATCCGTTGTGTTCATATTCATTGGTGATCCATGCTTTCGCATTAGGTATTGTCGCAAGCGTCTCACGGCTAATATCCATTTCAACAAACATGTCATCGGCATACACTGCGCAGCTGACAGGGACCTTGTTTTTCGCCAGCACATCGGCGTTATAAAGTGGTGTCCAGTCTTGTTTTTCTGCCAACAGTTCTGCTGCGTGCTTGAGCGGCTTTAGGTTCTCATATTGATCGAACATCCAAGGGAAGACCATTTCACCGGTAAACAGGAAGGGCTTGCCAGATTGGTAGTTAAACTCGTCGCGAGTCTGTCTAACGCGGTGTGCACTCCAGTTAGACGCAAAGCCTTGGCAGTAGATCGACTCATGCAAAATGGCATAGATCGGATTGGTGTGGAAGCCTTGTTCCATCAACATGCTGTTTAGAAACTCATAACGCAGTTGGGTCTTACCGTTGATTTCCACAAAGGCGTTTTCCAATAGGTAGTAAGTGGGTAAGAAGGTGTCACTCATACCGAAGTTGATGCCAAGCTGCTGGAGCTGCTCAACAGTAAAGCGTTGGCCATTAGGCAAGAACTCATCGTTTTCAAGCAAATGTTCCGCGATGCGTTGACACATCTGTTGTGCCTGCGGGAATTGCTGGAAGAAGGCTTGGTTTTTGTCCATTGTCCGTTTGAACGTTGCTTGGTAGACATCGTCAGGATGGCGAGAAATAGAAGGCACACCGCCAGTAATGTAGCTGCGCGACAAACTCTCAGGAAACAGCGATAAATAGGTCAGTGAGCAAAACCCGCCGAAGCTTTGACCGAGAATAGCCCATTTCTCTACGCCTAGTTTCTCTCGAATAAATTCTGCGTCACGAACAATATTGTCCGCACGGAAATGTGCCAAATAGTCAGCTTGCTCTTGTGGTGATAGAGGGGCTAACGTCTGATGGCTGATGACGGTGCTGTTGCCCGTGCCACGCTGATCAAGCAACAAAACTCGGTATTGTTGTAATGCGCGTTTGACCCAGCCATTGCAGCCGTTTTGGCGCGGAGACGGAAAGCCAGGGCCGCCTTGGAAATAGACTAGGAAGGGCTTTGCGCTGTCACCATCGGAAACCAATGAGAGCTCGCGGGCAAACACTTCGATCGACCCTTGGTCTGGGTTGGCATAGTTGAGTGGCACTTGAAAATAGTGAGGAGTGTATTTGACTCCAGCATCGATAAACGGTTGAGCATTCATATTGTATTTGTACATCCGTGACGTGAGTGATGCGGTATCTTAGCGCTTTGTCGGAGTGATACCAACGTCTGTGTGAGTTTGTGTGTGCTTGGTTAGTGACAGTCGAATTGTGAGTGATCGATATCCTATTTTGCCTTATCCTCAGAAGCCAAGCCTAGGCTTGAATACGAATCATAGACAACGAAAAGAATGAAATTATGAACTATTTTGAATCCCCATTTTCCGGCAAGCCTTTGTCTGAACAAGTGACCAATCCCAATATTCTAGTAGGGCGACATAGCTACTATTCTGGTTATTATCATGGTCATGGCTTTGATGATTGTGCGCGTTACCTCAACCCTGACAGAGACGATGTCGATAAGCTGATTATTGGGAATTTCTGCTCCATTGGTTCAGGTGCGGTCTTTATGATGGCGGGGAATCAAGGCCACAGAAGCGACTGGATAAGTACCTTTCCCTTCTTCTATCAAGACGATGAGAATTTTGCCGCTGCAAGTGATGGTTTCGTTCGCGCAGGTGATACGGTGATTGGCAATGATGTTTGGATTGGCTCAGAGGCGATGATTATGGCTGGGGTGACAATTGGCGATGGTGCCATCATTGCCAGTCGAGCGGTCGTAACCAAAGATGTCGCTCCCTACGAGGTAGTCGGGTCTAATCCTGCCAAGCATATCAAGTTTCGATTTTCGCCAGAGCAGATCGAGATGTTACTTGAAATGCAGTGGTGGTATTGGTCAGACGAACAACTTAAAGGGGCGATGCGTCACTTATGCTCCGCAGATATTTGCGCGCTGCACGATTATTGGCGACATACCCTTGTACAAGGTTGACTCTTAAGTGAGATAGCCAAGATATTGAATCATCATTAGTATTCAATACCTTGAATGTTCGCTATGGTGAGAAATACGTGCAACAGAATGGATAGTCCACGATATGTCTAAGCCGTCTTTAATTGAACCGTACCTCGAAAACGCCCATTTTTCTGACTGTTTCTCAGTGACTTTACCGAATCAGCAGCAATCTGCGTTTGAGGTTTATAAAGCGCTGATGAAAAGTTCCCCTCGTTGGGTAAATCGCCTGATGGAATTGCGAAATTTTATTGTCTCGAAGCTGGGTTTAAAGAACCTTGGCAGCATGAACGAGCTAAGTACTGATTTAGATGAAACGGCATGCAAGCCCGGCGACCGCTTAGGAATTTTTACCCTAGTGTCGCTCACGCCCAATGAGTTACTAGCTGAAGATTGCGATAAGCATTTAAACGTTCGATTATCTTTTTTGCTGGTTCCAAACGGAGAGTGGGTCACCTTGCATGTAACAACGGTCGTTCATATAAAAAACTGGCTAGGTCGAGTCTATATGCTGCCAGTGGCTCCGATGCATAAGATTATTGTGCCTTCAAGCCTCAAGGCGTTAGAGCGTCAATACCTATAGCGGCCCCAGTCTTGTTCGATTTTTTCGAATAAGAGCCTCCAATCCCTTAGCTCATCATTTTTTCTCAGCCCGATACACTCATTCCTATAGTGAGAAGGAGAAGAATGATGAGCAAGTTAAGAGAAGTCACCCAAATAATCCGTTCGCACGCTACTTCAGATGGCGATGGGGTAAAAATCTCCCGTGTGGCGGGTTTCAATAACAAACACTTTTCTCCATTTCTGATGGTGGACGAGCTCAAGTCTGATCAGCGTTCAGACTATGTGGGTGGTTTTCCTCCTCATCCTCATCGAGGTATCGAGACTCTGACGTATATGATGAAGGGTCATTTTCAGCATCGCGATCACATGGGCAACGTGGGGGAGCTGAGATCAGGAGGCGCCCAATGGATGGCCGCGGGACGAGGCGTGATTCACAGCGAAATGCCGATTATGGAAGAGGGTGATCTGCATGGTTTCCAGATTTGGATCAACCAACCAGCTCGAGACAAGATGAAGCCTGCTCAGTATTTCGATTTCCAACCTGAAATGATTACCGAGAGAGAATCTTCTGAGACGGGATTACACCGTGTGCTCGCAGGGGCTCTCCATGCCGATGGTCAAATATTAAAAGGGCCGCTAGACAAAACGGGTGTTTCGTTGAGTGTGGCCGATTGGCGAGCAAGTGACAATCAAGCGTCACAGATTCAAACGCCAGAGCACTTCAATATGATGATTTATGTTTACCAAGGCGCGCTTGAGGTGTCTGGAACCTCAGTCTCGAGCGGGCAATTAGCCATCCTTTCGCAAGGCGATTTAGTTGAGCTTAAATCGACGCAAAGTAGCGGGGCACTGCTGTTTTGTGGTGAGCCCATCGATGAGCCCGTGGTCCATTATGGCCCGTTTGTGATGAACAGCATGGCTGAAATTGAACAGACTATTCGCGACTACAACGACGGGCTATTTGAAACCTATTAATGCCATTTTTATGCAATTGTTGCTTCAATCCACTGCTGCAGCTTTTTCGCACCGCCGCCCACATGGGCGGCTTTTTTGTGGCTGCAATATCGTTCAATAAAGGTGTTGGCATTCAGGGTAATTTGAGTTGAACAGATTGAGGAGGAACTATGGACAATTTTATATTCGCGATGATGGTGTTTGCCTTTGTCGGTGCAGTTACGCCAGGGCCGGTAAATCTATTGGCGACATCTACCGCCGTTCAGCAGGGCAGCATACAGGCATTCAAACACGTATTGGGCGCTTCTTTCGCTTATGCGGGGGTTGTCTATCTGTCTGGATCGATGTTGTCGACCGTGTCGGATAAACTGCCCATGCTTGAATCGTCCATGCAGCTAGTGGGTTCTGGCTTTCTGATCTGGCTAGCCTACAAGATCGCCAGTGCACCTGTCGGTAACATTGAGGTGGAGCAGAGAACGACTTCTGGGTGGGTAACAGGGGCGTTGACTCAGTTACTTAACCCTAAAGCTTGGCTAGTGGCAATGTCTGGAGTAAGTGTATACGTTGTTGGGCAAATGAATCCTCTTCAATGGTTGTGGACTTTTACCTTTATTTCTCTCGGCGCGTGCTTGATTGGCGTTGGAGTCTGGGCATTACTCGGTAAGCTATTGGCTGCTTATTTGTCGCAACCAAATAAACAGCGTATCTTTAATCGAGCTATGGCGATTATTCTCGTTATGTCGGTCAGCATGATGTGGCTTTAGTGAGCCCACTGGATTCAGCAATTGCAAGGAGTGCAAATGAAAAAAGACAGCAGTGCGAGCTTTAAACAAAGCACAGTTTTGCCTTGGGTCGAGCTGCGTATCGCTAATCGCACTAGCGCATGTTATGACGCGCACTCTCATGATGAATTTTCATTTGGCATCATCGAGCAAGGTCGAGCCGAGTACCGAAATCGTCACCAATCGCACCGAATCGGCAAAGGCGATATTGTCACTATCAACCCTGCTGATGTTCACTCATGTAATCCAGAAGCGGGCACTTGGTCTTATAGTATGTTGTTTATTGATGCCATCGAGATGGGAGCCTTGCAAAGGGATGTGCTACAACATGAGACAAGCAGGATGTGCGAAGATTACCAGCCGTTTAAGGCGGACTTCGAAAGAGATCAGACATTGAGACATGGCTACTTACGTTTGTTCCACGCTTTGCAATCTGAGGCGGATGCATTGCAGGTAGAGTCGCGCTTGTATGATTTTATTCAAACCAGTTTGCGACTTGGAACAAGACAAAACATCGCAGCTAAACCTAGCGGTTCCTTGCGCCGAGTAAAGGAAAAACTGTTGGATGAAATCACTGGTTCGCATCAACTTGAACAGCTTGCTCAGGAAGCAGAGATGAGCCGCTACCAATTACTTCGCGCATTCAAGCATCATTTTGGTTTGCCGCCCCACTCCTATTTATTAGATGAAAAGATTAAGCGTGCGAAAGTGATGTTGAAATCTGGGCAAGAGATTTCGCAAGTAGCGTATGAGTTAGGTTTTTCTGACCAAGCCCATTTTCAGCGCCAGTTTAAGAAGCGGTTGGCGGTGACGCCTAAGTATTATCAATCACATTTCGTCGATTAAAAAAGGAAGCCGAAGCTTCCTTTTTAGTGTGATAGGCATTGATGTAAGGATTATGCAGAGAGCTCTTGAGTTGGCTCTTCATCACCAATAAACCCGCCTGTTTGATGGTTCCACAGCTGGGCGTAAATGCCACCGCTTTGGACCAACTCTTGGTGAGTGCCTTGCTCGACGACTTCGCCCTTATCAAGCACGATCAGGCGATCCATCGCTGCGATGGTAGACAAACGGTGCGCAATCGCAATAACGGTTTTTCCTTCCATCAGTTCATTCAAGCTCTCTTGGATGGCCGCTTCGACTTCCGAATCGAGCGCTGAAGTCGCTTCGTCAAGAATCAGCAATGGCGCATCTTTGAGTAACACGCGAGAGATTGCGATACGTTGACGTTGGCCACCAGACAATTTCACGCCTCGCTCACCCACTTGAGCATCGTAACCGGTGTTGCCAAACGGGTCGCTCAGGGTTTCGATAAACTCATGAGCGTGCGCTTGTTTGGTGGCTCGCAGTAGATCGTCTTCAGTGGCATCTGGGTTGCCGTAGAGAATATTATCGCGAATCGATCGGTGCAGCAGTGAAGTATCTTGAGTCACCATGCCAATTTTCGCGCGAAGCGAATCTTGAGTAACGTCAGAAATCACTTGGCCATCAATCTTGATCTTGCCGCTTTCTACATCATGGAAACGCAGCAGTAAGTTCACTAAGGTCGATTTACCTGCACCAGAGCGTCCCACCAAGCCGACTTTTTCTCCCGGCTTAATGTTCAAGTTTAGGTTGCTAATCACCCCCTTGGTTTTATCCCCGTAGTGGAAACTAACGTTATCGAACTCGATGCCGCCTTGTTCGACAGTCAGAGGTTTCGCGTTGTCCTTGTCTTGAATATCAATGGGTTTTGAAAGCGTCTTCATGCCATCAACCACGGTACCCATGTTTTCAAACAGCGCGCCGACTTCCCACATGATCCACATCGACATACCATTAATACGTAGCGCCAATGCAATCGCGATGGCTATTGAACCCACGCTGATCGAGCCATCCATCCATAGATAAATTGACAGTGCGCCGACGGAAAAGACCAATAAATAGTTGGTGATTTCTACCGCAACGTCAAAACCGGTGACTAAGCGCATTTGCTTGTACACCGTATCAAGGAAGCCTCGCATGCCTTTTTCGGCGTACTCGGTTTCGCGTTTGCTGTGGGAAAATAACTTAACCGTCGCGATGTTGGTGTAACTGTCCACAATTCGACCTGTCATGGTCGAACGCGCGTCTGCTTGTTCCGAAGCGACCTTTTTCAATTTCGGCACAAAATAGATTTGGATCGCGACATAACAGCCAAGCCAAATCATCATCGGGATCATCAGACGAATATCAGCTTGTGCCAGCAATACGATCATTGCGGTGAAGTAAACCGAGACATAGACAAAAACGTCCATGGTTTTCATCACGGTTTCTCTTACTGCCAGCGAGGTTTGCATCACTTTGGTTGCGACACGTCCGGCAAAATCATCTTGGTAGAAATTGATGCTCTGCTTTAACAAGTATCGGTGTGCTAACCAACGAATCGACATTGGGTAGTTACCAAGCAGGGTTTGGTGCGCCAAGAGTGAGTAACTGGTGACCAAAACTGGCATCACAACCAAAAGTAGAATGGCGTAAAAAATGAGCTCACTTTTGTTGTCTTGCCAAAAAGTCTCTGGGTTGCTGGTTGATAGCCAATCTACAAGGTTACCCATGGCACCGAACAGTGACACTTCCACAATAGCAACAATCATAGCCATGAAAGACATGATGATCAGTGGAATTTCATATCCACGTGTGTAGTAACGGCAAAAGGCAAAAATACCCGTAGGGGGCTGCCCGGGTTCTTCATCGGGAAAAGGTTTGGTAAACCCTTCAAATTTCTTAAACATACATGTTTCCTAAACGCACAAATGACACTGAATGTGTCGATACGACGAGTGTGTTCGTCCATTAATGAGGAAGGCTTATCAATGGTATACGTTTCGTAATTAAAATGTAACTAGTGGAATATTCTTAATTTTGCATAATATCCAACCCAATAGAGCAAACCGTCTTTATGGCAATAAATTTCCCTTCAATAATTTGCATTCACAGTAAATATTTCTGAATTAAGCGTATTTACCCCCTTAACTTCAGTGATTTTTGATTTAACAATATGTCTACAATTGGCTTCATTGAGTGAGGAAAAATGAGTTTGTCACGATGTTGAAACAGCAAACCCGACTAAAAAAACAATCAGAAGTGGTTCAAAACGCTAATTGCGTAGTGATGGTGCCACCAAAAGAATTTGCGTTTAACGCGGAAACGGCGAAGGACAACGAATTCCAGCATCAGGTGAATGATACCAATGAACATATTCGTCATATGGCGATGCAAGAGTTCAACCACATGGTTGACCAGCTTCGTCATGCTGGTGTTCAGGTGGTGGTGTTTGATTACCCAACTGGTGATGTTGAAACGCCAGACGCTGTTTTCCCGAACAACTGGTTCAGCACAACGCCAAGTGGAGAGCTCTTTACGTTCCCGATGGCCTGTCACAATCGCCAGCAAGAAGTCAAACCGGATGCGCTTCGAGAAACACTTGAACTGGCGGGACGCCAAGTAAGTAGTGTGGACTCTTTGACCTCTTATCTGGAGATTGACGCGCACTTGGAAAGCACCGGTGTGATGGTGATGGACCACTCAAACAAGACGATTTACGCAGCCCTTTCCCAGCGCTGCGATCGCGAAGTGTTAGAAGATTACGCAGAGCGAATTGGTTATAGCCGTGTGGTTTCTTTCCAGACAGCGCTGCCTTCTGGCAAACCGATTTATCACACCAATGTGATGATGGCAATCGGTGAGAATTTCTGTGTCATATGCGATGAAGTGATCCCGGAGTTTGAACGTCGATTCGTTATTAAGTCATTGGCCAAAGACAAGCAGGTGATTTCCATCTCGATGGAGCAGATGAATCAGTTCTGTGGAAATATACTGCAACTAGAGACCATCAATGGTGAGAAAGTGATCGCAATGTCGCAGTCAGCGTACGATGCGTTTTCGCCGGCGCAGCGCGTCCAACTCTCTACCCACGGCCGTTTGATGCCATTTAACGTCCAGACGATTGAAAACATCGGCGGGGGAAGCGTGCGTTGCATGTTGGGTGAAGTGTTCTTGCCAAGCCGCTCTCGCATTTTGTAGTGGCGGTTGGACTAGCAATAAAATAAATAGCGGCGCTTTCTCAATTGGGAAAGCGCTTTTGTTTTTGGGCTATTGGTAATACTTTTCCAACGATTGAGTCAGGGCGTCTAGATTCACTGGCACAACGCCCGATTTATCGCTCTCCTTTGCGACCAAACCTTCATCAATCAGCTCGCGGATGATGCGCGTGTATGCACGTTCGGTACAGCCAAATCGTTGCGCTTCTTGATACATATAGCTGTGACCTTGAGACTTCTCGTTACAGGTATGACGATCAACCAAATCTTTGATGATGTTGTATTTCAGCGGATATAAAGATCGTTCAATCGCAATGCTCATGGTGTTGAGGTAGATGTTCGACATTCTATGGTTCATCCAAAATGCGATATGCCCATCTTGAAGTAGCAGCTCAGCAAACTTGTCCATGGGAATGGCGATCAATTCTACGTCCGATGTGGCTACCACACTAAATGGGCTGGGTCCGTCTGAAAAGAATTCCATTTCACCAAAAAAATTGTCTGCGAGATGGTAGTCACCCAAGCTGAGCGTCTTACCGTTCTCTGCTGTGTGCAGCACCGAAAACTGCGCGTTGTCCGCCCAGTAGACCTCGCTTACTTGCGTATGTTGCTTGATGATGAAGTCGCCTTTGGAGACTTGAATGGTGCGATACTCTTGGTTTTTGACCCATTGACGGATTTTGCTCAATCCCTCGGCCAATATTTTGCTTTTATCCATAGTGATTTATCTACAATGCCCAAGTGAAATTTTTTGTTCTACCGGACAATTGTCGTGTTGCTAACCTTGGTCGATCATATAACATGAGTTTTATCGTTATCAAAAACAAAAGATAAAGCGTGATTAACCTGACGGTGACTATAGTTATAGTGTGACCACGATAGGCGTTTTATCGAATAAAAAGTAAAAGTTAGGACGTAAACAGATGAATTACTTTGATCTTCCAAAAATCGATCTTCACTGCCACCTAGATGGTAGCCTTCGCCCGCAAACCGTTATTGATTTGGCGGCGGAGCAAAAAATTGAGTTACCTAGCCAAGATCCTGCAGTGATCAAAGAGATGATGGTTGCGCCTGAAACTTGCCCTAATCTACAAGAGTATCTAGACCGTTTTGCTTTGCCGATTCAAGTGATGCAGACCAAAGAAAGTCTTGAACGTATTTCGTTTGAACTGTTTGAAGACGCAGCGAAAGAAAACGTTAAGTACCTAGAGGTGCGTTTTGGACCTCAGTTACATACTCAGCAAGGATTAACTTACGCGGAGATCATCGACAGTGTGGTTAAGGGCATGAAGCGTGCAGAAGCGTTGTACGACATTCATGGCAACTACATTCTGTCATTGGTCAAATTGCTGCCAATCGATTCGGTTAACGACATTATTGATGCGGGTGTGCCATTTTTAGGTAACGGTGTTGTCGCTTTTGACTTAGCAGGCGCAGAGCTGGATAACTTCGCCCACGATTACGTTGAGTACACTCAGTATGCGCGCGAGCAGGGTTATCGCATTACCATTCACGCTGGTGAGCAAGGTTGCGGCCAAAACGTGTACGACGCGATTGAGTTGCTAGGCGCAGAGCGCATTGGCCACGGTGTTGCAATTAAAGATCACGCAGAGGCTTATCAACGCGTTAAAGAAGATGTGGTTGGCTTAGAAGCGTGCCCAAGCAGCAACGTTCAAACCAAAGCGATTCCTGAACTGAAAGCGCACCCGTTAAACGATTTCCACAAAGATGGTCTGGCTGTGACGATCAACACGGATAACCGCACGGTATCGAACACAACCATGACGGACGAAGTGACCAAGGTGATGGAGCAGTTCGAGCTAACTGCTGAAGACTACAAGCAGATTTATACGGCGAGTGTTGAACAAGCATTTGCTTCAGATGATGTGAAGAAGCACTTGATGCAGTTTGTTTAATCGCAGTTGAGCGTTATACAAAAGAAAAACCGCCCAATCAGTTGGGCGGTTTTTTATTGCTTAGAACTTAACTTGGTAGTTCAGCGTGAATGTACGGCCGCGGCTGCGGTAATCGTAGGCTTCTGCTGCGTAGTGGCGCGCGTATAGAATTTGAGCGCGTTGACCCCAAATCGTCGTGTAGTCTGCATTTAGAAGGTTTTGGATACCGAAACCTAAGCTACCCACAGGCAGTTGGTAGCTACCAACAAGGTCGAATGTTGTGTAGCCTTCCAGTTTGTTGTCCGCGTCATCTTCGTAGTCAAACATGGTTTGGCTTTGCAGTTTCGCTGCTAGGTTGTCGTCGTACCAACCCAACCAAGCGCTGGCTTTTGATGTACTTGCATTGCCTGCGCTCATCTTGTCCCAGCCGCTCTCTGCTTCAACTTCAGAAATCACATAGTGACCTGAAGCGCCCAGTTGCAGGTTGCTCGTTACCCAGTAAGAGGCCATACCTTCAGCACCGTAGACGCGTTGCTTGTCGTCCAACTTCTCGATAAGTAGCGTGGTGCGGTTGTATTTGATGCTGCGGTCAGATTGTGAGTAGTAAGCTGCCGTTTGGATATTAAAGTTGTTTTGGTTGGTGCGGAAACCAAGTTCGACACTGTTGGTTTTCACCCCTTCCATTTTCGAAGAGTCAACGTTGATGCTGTTTTGCAAAGACCAGTGACCGTTAGCATCTGGCGCTGACGAGTAGCTACCTTGGCCGTAGTACTTCGCTGGATCGGCTAAGTCAAAACCTTGCGAGAAGTTTGCCCAGATCTGCGTTGCATCGCTTAAGCTGTAGATGGTCCCTAGGTTTGCAAGACCAATGTTGTAGCTTGTTTCACCGCCCGGAACCGCATCTGCCGATGTGCCATTCCCTGCCGCAATTTTCTTTTGCACACTGTAGGCAACGAAGTCGTCGATTTTGTTGTTCATGTACTGGTAACGGAAGCCACCTTGCAGTTGCCAGTCGTCAGTGATTGCCCAATCCGCTTGGATAAAGCCTGCGACGGAGCCGACTTCCACACCAGGGTAACGACCGGTTGTCGCGTACGTCTCGTTGATTAGGTTACCAGAGTTGCCAGCAATGGTCGGATCGAATAAGGCTTGGTTGCTGTCCAGTTTGTCGCGATAAGCATCGACACCATAGATAAGGTTTACGGCACCAAACTGCTTGGAAAGTGCTGTTTTCAACGTAAGCACATCGGTAATTTGTTGCGATGCACCTTGGTAGTATGGGGTGTAGGTTTGGTCTTCTTTACGGTAAGAGGCCTCGGCGATCAACTGATGACCTAAGAAGGCTTCATTGTTGTAGACCGCGCTCAGCATAATGCGCTCTGTACCGTGTTGACGGTCAGATTTAAACCCATCACGCACATCGACAAAGTTTCGGCCCTCAATGTACAGACCGTACGGAGAGTCTTGTTCACTGTCATAGTACTGGCCAAATAAGCTGAGGCTTTGCGTATCTGTAAGGTTGATGTTGGCGCTCGCCATCACGTCAAAAGTCTCGTTAAATTGAAGTGAACCTTGCGAGATGTCAGGGGTGATGATGTCACCATCCGCATCATAGAAACCTTGTGTTTTTGAGTACACGATCGAGGTACGAGCTTGCACTTTTTCGTTGCCGCCAGCAATGGACTGAGCAAATCGGTAGTCAAGATCTTTGCTTGAGTTAAATCCGGTTGCACCGCCAACCAGCGTTTCAAGCTCAAGGCCATCTTCTGACCCTTTTTTGGTCACAATATTGATGACGCCGCCTGAAGCACCTGCGCCGTAAATCGATGTCGCACCTGATAGCACTTCGATGCGTTCAATGTTGAACGGGTCGATGGAATCTAGGTGGCGGCTGATCGGACGCGAAGATTGCAGCGAGACACCATCGATCATCACTAGCATTTTGCGTCCACGAAGGTTTTGACCATAGTTTGTACGGGCGCCGCTGCTCACATCCAGTGATGGAATGGCGGTCGCGAGGATTTCCCCTAAGGTTTTACCACCACGATATTCCTGCTCAACCTGTTCAGATTCGATGTACCAGACGGTGCCTGGAATATCGCTGATCGCCTTCGGTAGGCGACTCGATACCACGACCATTTCATCAAACGTGGTGGTGTCTTGTGCTTGGACTGCAACGGCGGCTGTTGTTGAAGCTATCGCCAATGCGATGGTTGATAGAGGAAAACTTCCTTTGTTCAGTTTCATTTTTATCTCTGTTTTTAAATGAAGAAAGCCAAACCACGTGTCGGGTTTTATGGCTTCCAATGTTGCTACAAAAAAAGCGGGTACTCAGCTTTGTGAGACCAAGTTGAGCACCTGCAAATAACGAAAACTTTCTGACTTACGCCACTACTTTGCTGATGGCGCTATCGGGGGAGAGCCATTCAATCATGCCTTGCCCCGAGTCGGTGTCGTAAAGAGTTTGCCCAGCGAGCTGGTTGATGATTTGCGCGCTTCGCCACGCCATTAAACTGAGCTGTGGCTCGGCAATGCCGTGACTGTGCATGCCGGCGTTTACGGCAAAAATCTTGTTGGTTTTGGCACCCGCCCATTTGAGCTCAAAGTTGGCGGTGAGCTGATAGCGGTTGTTCTCATCAAGATCGAGCAGCGGCAAAATCCCGTTCAGGCAAGTAGGTGTTGGTGCCTCAAATCCGGTGGCGAGAATAACGATGTCCGCTTGGTGGTATTCAGTTTGTTGGCTTAGCGCATTGCCCGCGCAGAGCTCGTAGCCAGTATTGATTTCACGCATATTGGTTAAAGTGCGATGCGGCAGCAATCTCACCCACTTTTCTTCTTTGAGAACATCAAAGCGGTGGTAAAGCTCTTGATAAATCATCAGTAGGGCTTTTTGTGTTATGCCATCTGAGGTGAGCTTTTGCTGAGTAATCTCGTTGCGTTTAACGTCCGGCGATAGGTTGATGAATGCGTTCACATAATCCGGTGCGAAAAATTCATTGGTAAATGCGGCTTCGTCGAGCGGTTGGAAATTGGAACGACGCGAGAGCCAATCCAACGAGCGAGGTTTGCCCCATTTGCTTTGCAAGACATTAAGGAAAATGTCCGCGCCACTTTGACCTCCACCAACGATCATGACGCGTTTGTTGGTGAAATCTCGATCTCGCAGCCCAATCTCGGCTGCGTGAAATACCTTGTCGCTAATGAACTTTTTGCTGCAATCAGGGAATGACGGCACCTTGCCTGTGCCGATACATAAGTTTTTGGCGTGGTAAGCGCCTTGATTGGTATGAAGGGTGAACTGCTCGCCGTCGTAATCCACGTGCTCTACCTTAGTTGAGAACTGAACGTTACCCATTTGGTGTGCTGCCCAAGCAAGGTAGTCTGAGAACTCATGTCGGCTGATGCAGTTCAGCTCCGCCGAGAGGAAACGGTAGAACTTTTTGTTCCTAACCAGATACGAGAGGAAGGAGTAACGATTCTCCGGAGCGACGGCACTAACCAAATCTTTCAAAAACATGGTCTGCATATTGGTGTTATCCAATAGCAAACCAGGGTGCCAAGAAAAGCGTTCACGACCTTCAAAAAATGTGGCATTGATTTGAGGCTGCGTGTCTAAAAGTGCGGCGACACTGAGGTTAAAGGGGCCGACCCCAATACCTGCAAGGTCGAGTTTGACGTTGTTAGTGTTTTCCATTTGAATCATCCTTTACTATGGGCTTAAACGGGCGTTAAATGTTTTTATAGTTATTATTTGGTCTCTGTTTTCGCTTGAGCGAGATAGAGTGGGTTGTCCAACATGTCATCCATGTCTGGAAGCATTCTTGAAGCACTTGAGTCTGTGCTGTGTCTGAACTTAGCGAGGTTAAGTCCAATTCGTAAAATCTGAGGTTTAAACAGATCGAACTTGGCAAATCGGTGTTGGTATTCTGGGTTTTCCGCCATGTAGCGTTTGATTCGATCGCCCAACAATCGATAAAACTCCTGTTCGCTGAAGCCGAGCTTTGCAAGCAGTGGAGAGATAAATCTCAGCGTAGTGACGAAGTGGCCCGTTTGTAGATCGTGAATGATCAACGACTCAGGTAAGCGCACGGTCACCTGTTTTACTGGGTCAGGAAGCGAGGCTTGTTCTGGATAATCTTGGTCGACCAATCTCATGTCACCCTGAAAATCTTTAAGTAGGATGCGTTTTGGCTGGTGCTTCTCCATCACTAGGGTGACATTTTGCCCGTGAGCAATCAGTGACACGCCGTATTTGCATAACAAGTGGTAGTAGGGGATAACCACACTATCGAACAGCTGCGTTAGCCATGCCTCGGTTGAGAGGCCAGATAGGGCAATATACTCGGCAATTAATGGTTGTCCTTGATTGTCAGATTCCATTAGCGCGGCCATTAAAACGGCATGCTCGTTTGGCGCCAATTTGCTTGCTGCAGACTCGCGCCAGATGACCCCAAGCAACTCGTGATAGCGGTAGGGCGCATCAGTAAGCTGTTGGAAGTCGTGCTGATGAGCGAAAGCCGCTGCCGGTTCTTGCAAGACTTGCGCACCTTTTTCAACCAACACAGGATCGCTTTTAAACACAGAATCGATCCAATCGGATGCCATCGGGCCTGCCAAAATGTACTTCCCAGGAATGCCTCGATAGCAAGAAGTATTCATGACCGTAAGCGGCAGTTTAATATCGAAACTATTGGGGCGGGTGAGGTTGCTCAAAGTGCGCAGCGATAATTGCGGTAAAAACGCATCACCAAATGAACCGATAAACAGCATTTGTTTCAGTGCGAGCTCTCGAGTGAAGAGCATGGCGACTTTGTTCTCCCACTGCCATGGATGAACGGGAACGTAGTGATAATCCGCGATATCGACGTTAAATGCCGCGACGATTCGATCCATTTCATTGAGCTCATCACGCGAGATGGACGCCGATAACAGCTCTTGCCAATTGACGTGTTGATTGGTCGCCAATTGAATAATATCGCGATGTACTGCAACCCAATCGAGCGGAATGGCTTTTTCTGCTTCCGGCGCATAGTCTCGAAGATCGTGTAAACCCCAACCTCTGCGTCCTTTGTTGAAGGCAAACTTTGGGTGGCCATCGAAGTAGCTCTGCTGTTGCTCGCCGCCAAGCAGAGCCAGGTCTCTGGCCGTCATCGTCTCTTTGCGCAGCCAGATCTTGCAATCGCCCAGCAGGGTGGCATTGAGATCTTCAAGGTGCTCGGCAAATGCATCATCGGACATATTGAGCAAAGGTTGAAGATCCCGCATCAATTGTGCTGCGGTTATACCACTGGGTGACTCGGAGTCAGCAATACGGACGATCGTGCTTGGGTCAATACGGACTTGTCCCCAGATGTTCGTTTGCCCGCAGAAGCTATAGCTCACGCCTTTCGCCAAATGGAGGCCAAGACGATCGCCATTAGGTTGAAACTGGAAGGCTTGTTCATACGCGAACTCAGAGAGGATTTTGCCTACCAACGCTTTGTTCGCCGTCGCCCAGTATTTTTGTAGCGCGATTTGTTCCATTACCACTGCTCCTTAAAGAATACTTCGCGTTGAAGCATCAAGAGTGCGGAGCGTTTGTGAGGGAAATTGAACTCAAAACATTTTGTGTACCCCAAAGGCAGAATACGATTGAAGAGGCGCTCATTGTCAGAGCGGGGTTCAAGGACAATACGCTGTGTACGGTTGTCGTCGATAAACAAATAGTGACTAATTGCGCGCATCCAAGCGTTAAAGAAACGAGGACCACGAAATGCTTGTTCTCCGACAAGCAGGTGGATGCCACGGTCAAAATCTTGCACGTCGTAGTATGGGCTCAATCTATCTTCACAGACCCAATACGCTTCAACATAGCCAAAGGGTTGGCCATTGAACTCACCAATCAAAGGCAGTATGTGCGGGTCATTGAGTCGCTCTTGTGCAAATTCGGTCAGCTTTTCTTCACTCCATGCTTGTTCCCAAAAGTGTGCGACACGAGGGTTGTTCATCCAACGTGTGAACATTGGCATGTCTTGAGTGATGTCGAGTAGACGAAAACTGACGTCGAGTTCCGCATCAAGGTCGGTGCGCTTGTACACTTCTCCATTGGGCTTGTTCGGTCGTAAAGGGTGAGAACGATAGCGGCTGTCAGACTGAACCCTTTGCAGTGGGAAATTGGCAGAGGGCGTATGTTTATGCCAGTGATAGCCTGATTGGTAGAAGGCTTCACGAGTGAGTGTTTGATTAAACAGAGGTAACTGCTGCGCAAGGTAGGACCAAGTCATAGGGTCAGAGGTACTCACTGCAACAGAGGCAAGCGACTTCTCTCGGGTAAACAGTCGATCGATTTCATCTATCAATCCAACTTGAGTCCCTTGGTTTTCAATGTCAGCGGATTGCAACGTTAGCTGTATTGTCGGCTCAGGTTGATATTCAAAAATAAAGGTAGTGAAATCATGCATGAGAAGACTCCTTAACTTGTACCAATGGGTTGTCGAGATCGAAGTAGATCACCGCTGGGTCAGGGATTGAGTTCTCGTTGAAATTTTGTAGATAGCAGAAGAAATTCCCTTTGCAGCACAAAACGTCGCTTTCAAGTACGTAATTCAAGCAGGCTGCATCCTCGACGCCCGAATCAAGCAGCGCTTGCAGTTGAGCTCTTAAGATGCGCACCAAATCTGCTTCTTCCACGTTGATTGCTGAGGCAATGGCAGAGATGACATTGAAGGTGGAGTTAATAATCAGGTAGTAGGCAAAGTAGCGTCTGACTTTTTCTTGATTCCAGTAGTTCTCAAGGCTCTCTTTGTCGTTGGATAGTGCGTCGCTGTAGCGTGCAAAGGCAAGATCTGTATAACCAGTGCCTTGGCAATCGCGGTAATACATGCCAATAGGGAAGCCATCTTTGAGCTGCATGACGATGTTTTGCTGGTGGGCGAGGAACACCACACCGTGATTGGCCTGTAAATCAAACAAAGAGACGACAGCGTGTTGGCAGTACGCATCAAACCACTGCTGGGCGGCAAGAGGCTCAGGAATGCGTTTAGTCGCAGCGTAGTCTTTAATGCGTCGGGCAACCAGCGAACATGTGGCATAAGGGTTTTGTTGGGTAAGCGTTGCAAGGACAACGGCCTCTTCTTGTGGTTTCGTTGCAAGAGGGTTATCTCTAAATGCCACAAGACTTTCGTCAATCATTGCCCCTGTTTTGTCGATTAAGCCGATAAATGCGGGCTCTTGCATTAATTGAAAGCCGCGCTCAGAACCAAGCTGGTTGTTTAATTCGGTTGAGTGGAATAGGTCATTTAATCGCGTCCCACGAATCACTTCTTTAAGTGAAAGATTACGAACAGAATTGGTCAGTTTTACGCTCAACGAAAACTTCAACATATAAGGCAGCGTTGGCGCGTACAGTGAACGCGTCGAAGAGGTCGGATACCAAGAAGCGCCAAGTTGGCCAAGTGGTGTTATTTCACCTTGTTCGATGAAATCTTGAATGTCTTCTCGCTCGCGCATCACCTGCCATTGCCATGGATGCACAGGCAGTAGCTGATTTCCTCGGGTTCTCGCGTTTTGGTGTGCCTCAACCAACTGCGGATGGTGGGCCACCAGTTGAGCCATTCTCTCATCGAAACTTACATCGGCGGAGCTGCCAAACTGGAGGCGGTGAGATTGGACTTCCAACCAGTGTAGCGGAAAGTGAGAGCCCATTTCAGGGGAGTAACGTTTGGCATCTTGCAGAGAAAACTGCTCTCGGCTCTTGGGCGCCGGATGGAATGAGTGACCAATCAGCAGGCCTTGCTCGGCAGTCTTAAAATCTAATCGCTCTTCGAATAGCTGGCGTTGGTATGGCGAGTGTTCGATTGCTTGATAGGTATTTCGCACACTTTCGAGCACACGTTGAACAAAAATCTGTTGCTGCTCTTGGCTGACCATGCCCACTAAGCCCTGGTCACTGACAATGAGCTGGAGCATTTCACTAAATTCAATGTCACGTGAGCCATTTGAATCAACAAGTTGTGCCGGAAGTTGGTATTCATGACTGCCCAGTGAAGAGAAATACCGCAAACCGATTTGAATGGTTCGCAGGTTACTTAGTGGGATGTTAAGTCGCGACTGGGTCTCGGTATGGACAACTTGAACGGCCTCACACTCACGAGCAAGCGCATTGAGGAAGCAGGCGATGGGAGGAGCATTTCCATTTGTCTTCTTGGGTATGTCATCGATTATCGATGAGGTGCTGAGCAGATCGTTTGTACGATTCATTATAGTTCTCGATAGTTATTAACAAAACTGACATGCGAATGCTAATTATTATCATTATTATGATCAACTAGTTTTTTATGTTTCGTGAATATTTTTAACAATTGGGAGGAATGTCAGGCACTTCGAGACGATCGGCGAGTGAAGTGCCTGAATGAGCAAGTGGGAGTTAGCGCCTCATAAGATAGAGGAAATATCCCCCACCAATAATCGATGCAAGCAAGCCTGCGGGAAATTGCCATGGGAACCAAAGCGTTCGTCCTGCCCAATCTGCGGTGACCATAACGAGCGCACCAATCAGGGCTGCGGTTAACATTTGAGGTGCCGCGCGGTATTGGTGAAGTGAACGCGCCATATGGGGAGCCAGCAAACCGATAAAACTCAATGGACCGATAACAATGGTACAAAGCGTGGTATAGGCGGCGACAAGGAGCAAAAGCAGTAGCCTGACTCTGGTGCAGTTGACACCAATTGCACTGGCGGTAACCTCGCCCAGACCCATGATTTCAATCCACCGACTGACAACAAGGGAAGCAGCACCGAGTACCGTAACGCCCACCAAAAGGAGTACGATGTCTTGGCTTGAAACCAAGTACGTTGAGCCAGAAAGCCAAGTGAGTAACGCTCGCACGTCATCGTGACCAGAGCTCATCGCAATTCTCAAAAATGCGTCTAAGCCTGCACTCAAGGCAATGCCTGTGAGCAAGGTTTGGGTAGGCGCGAACTGGTGCTTTCGACCCATCAACCAAACCACACCAATCACACTTAAAGCGCCGATGGTGCCGATGAACATTTGCTGCTCTCGACCGACAGCACCGCCTATTAAGGTACCAAGAACCAATGCCAGCGCAGCGCCAGAGCTAATACCAAGCACCTCTGGGCTTGCCATCGGGTTATTGGAAATACGTTGAATAATGGTGCCAGCAAACGCTAGTCCAATACCTGCGAGAAGGGCGACAAAAACGCGAGGCGCACGCAGTTCAAACAGCGGCCAACTCAAGCTAGTTGACCAGCCGTACTGATTCCTGCCGATAAAAATGGCGCCCGCGACAAATAGAGACAGCAGTAACGTTAACACCGTCGCGATTCGAATGGTTGGGACATGTTGGTAATGCTGAACTGTTTCTGTTCGCGCTTTTAGATCGCTTTGTAGCGAAGTTCTGCGCAGCAGCCACAATAAGAAAGGTGCACCAATGAGTGCCGTCATTGCTCCGGTCGGAAGCATTTCGCCACCAACGCCAGAAAACGGCTGAATAAGTAGATCGACGGCTAACAGCATTGCCGCGCCGATCAATCCACTGGTGAGAATTTGCGCGAGTAGCTTTCTAGCGCCAAGCATACGAGCGACAGCGGGGGCAACGATACCGACAAAGCCGATAAGACCCACTTCACTGACAACGGCGGCCGCAATAAAGATCGCCAATGACAAACACACCAGTTTGATGTGCTTGATATTGACTCCGATAGAGGTCGCGACCGTGTCACCAAACTGCAGCGCCGAAAGCGGCCTTTGTAGCAACAAGAGTAAAGTGGTCGGGATAATCACGAGTGGCAGTAGAGCGTTGGCACTTGACCAGTCATTCTGATTTAGCGCGCCCGCTCCCCAGACAAACACACTGGTCAGTTGCTGTTCATTGAGCATGATAAGCATGGTGTTCAATGAACCTAAAAATAGGCTGATGACCATGCCAGCAAGCACCATGTGTAAAGGCGCAAACCCTCGAGATGCACTGAGTAGAAAAACCAGTCCTGTCGCAAAACACCCGCCTAAAAAGGCTGGGATAAAACCAGACACGGCTATCTGAGCGGGAATAAACAACAGACCGAGTACCAACCCAAGCTCTGCACCGGCAGCCACCCCTAAGGTTGTCGGAGACGCGATGGGATTGCGCAGCACAAACTGCATTACGCAGCCTGCCACCGCGAGCGCAAAGCCACACAGCACCGCGACGGTCAATCTGGGAAGATAGGTCAGATGGGTGATCAAGTGTTGGTAGTTGGTGGCATCAAACTGTGTGATCGTCTCCCACACAAGACGGATACCGCCAGAGTAGGGAGCCGAAAAGTTGATCAGACCAAGTAAGACAACCATGCCAATAATGGCAAAGAAAGGCACTCTCCACGAGTGCCCGTTCGGTCTATTCAAGCTTATGGTGTTCATTACTGTGCAATAAGTTGTTGGGTGATATGGTCACTAAAGCGTTGTGCAGCGATTAAACCACCAAAAGTCCAGATGGCAGGTAGCTCATAAACCGAGTTTGTACGAGTGAACTCCATCGCTTGCCACAGTGCATTGCTGTCTAACTGTTCACGCTCAGATGCTTTGAGCGGACCAAATAACATCACGTTGGCTTTTTGATGTTCAGCGAGCTTCTCGGTACCCGCGGTGGTAAAGCCCCATACGTTGGTCTCTTCATTCCAGTCGTTTTTGAGTCCCATACCTTGAATGGTCGCTTGCGCCAATGAGCCATCGCTGTGAATGCGCAGTGTTTTTTCATTTAGAAAACGCGCAAACAGTAGCGGTTTATCAGTTTTGTTGGCGTCGCGAACCTTGTCACCATTTTGCTGCAAACGTTGCTCTGTTTGGGCGATGACCTGCTGAGCTTGAGCTTCTTTATCAAGTAACTTGCCTAGAGCCAGAGTAATGGATTTCGCGGATTCAATTGGCTGTTTGCTTTCGCCAAAAACACTAAACACAACCACAGGGGCGATGTTTTGTAGCTGTTCATAGGCAGGGGCCATGTGCTTACTGATCAAGATGACATCTGGCTTGATTTCAGTCAGTAGCTCTAGGTTGGGCTCACGACGAGAGCCGACATCGATCACGTTAGGGGATAGCGCAGGTTCAACCACCCAAGTGTTGTAACCTTTGACGTCAGCGATCCCCTGCGGCGCAATGCCTAGGCTAAGTACGGTTTCAGTTAACGCCCAATCGAGTGCCACGACTTTTTCTGGACGTTGTTCAAAGGACGTAACGCCCATTTCGTGTTCGATTTCAATCGCATTAACATGGAAGGTAAGCAGTGCGGTGAGCGCTAGAATGATTCTTTTCACAACAGTTCCTTTTGAGTTTGAGTGTATAGCGGTAGTTGACTTACGGGACGTAGCTAATGGGTTGCCCTGTCGCCGGGTGTGGGAACAGAGCCAACTCCATTCCATAAATCTTGAGCAATGTTTCTGGTGTCATCATCGATTCGGGCGTGCCTTGCGCGATCACTTTTCCTGAATGGAGTGCAATGAGGTGATCGCTAAACTTTGCGGCCATGTTGACATCATGCAACACCATAATCACAGTAAGGCCAATTGATTCATTGAGTTCTCTGATGAGGGCAAGAAGCTCGTATTGGTGGGCAACATCGAGTGCAGAAGTGGGCTCATCGAGCAAAATGCATTCACTTTGCTGAGCCAGTAACATCGCGACCCACGCTCTTTGCCTTTCTCCTCCAGAGAGGGTGGCGACAAAACGGTTTGCAAATGAATTGAGGCCAACTTTGTCGATTGCTTGGTCAATCAGCCGATTATCTTCCTCTCCGTAACGTCCAAATGCTCCTTTCCAAGGATAACGACCAAAGCTGACCAACTCTCTAACAGTCACGCCGTCAGTCAGCGGCGGATGCTGAGGTAGATAGGCCACGCGGTGGGCAAATTCCAACGCCGTTAATTGGCTGACAGGAGTGCCACTAAGCGTCACCTCGCCCGTTGAAGGGGCATTTTGGCGACTGAGTAGCTTCATTAAGGTCGACTTTCCACAGCCATTATGACCGAGTAGCGTCGTAACCTTGCCTGGCGAAAACGTTAAGGATGTCGGGGATAGAATAGCTCTATCATCAATATGGAATGATGCATCGACCAACTGGAACATAGCGGTATTACAAGTTGAGTTATTGTCTACAAGGCGCTAACCTTATCATAACTTAATCTTAATGATAATGATTTTCAAAATCATAAGTGGTTATTTCTCATCACTATCAGTGTGTCATTCCATCACATTGACGTTTCAAGAGTATCTTAGTATGTCAGGGGTAAAATCTTCTCAGTTCCAGCTCGTGGTTATTGGTTTGGTCGCAGCGCTAATGGGAGTGGGGCAAAATGGCTTATTGGTCTCACTTCCTTTTTTGGTCGAACAATCCGCGTTCAGTCTCTCGACGTGGTCACTGCTTATCGCGGTAGGAAGTTTCTTGTTTTTGCCTTCGGCACCTTTTTGGGGAAGAGTGAGCGATCGCCACGGACCAAAAAATGTTGTCCTCCAAGCACTTGCAGGAATGACGGCGAGCTTTCTGCTGCTCTGTCTTTTTGCAATGGCGAGCAGTGATAGAGAATGGGCAATGGGCTGGACACTGACCGGCTTGATTGTGGCAAGGGTTATTTACGGCTGCACAGTCTCAGGTATGGTGCCAGCAAGCCAGCATTGGGCAATTCTTCTTTGTGGCAAAGAGAACCGCCTGCAAGCCATTACATCGGTCAGCATTGGCTTAAGTGTTGGCCGTTTGATTGGTCCACTTGTCGCCGTGCTAGCGCTGAAGCTCTCTCCTTTTGCCCCTTTAATGCTAATGATTCTGTTACCTCTTATCGCCTTGCTTGCGGCAGCATGGCTACCTAACCCCAACTCGCTTGATTCCGATTCGCGTAAACGCACTTCTGCACCGTGGCTACCTGAGATGGTCTTGATGCCCTTTTTAGTGAGCGGCCTTCTTTTGTGTGCGGTTATTGCCTTGTTGCAATACAGTTTTTCTCCGCTGATTAGTAGCGTCACTCAATGGTCGACCAGTGAAATCAGTGATGCGATTGGGGTATTACTGACGGTCAGTGCGGCGGCAACATTTTTGTCGCAAGTGTTTGTTATAAAAAAGAAGCGTCTGACGGCAGTGAGTATGTATCGACTTGGCTCGATTGCGCTCTTGATTGGGTTTGGCTTGTTCTTGTCCGGTTACTTTGGCGTGTTCGTGCTCGCGTCAGCCGTTGTTTCTGTCGGCGCCGCCTTGTTGGTGCCAGCGTACACTTCAATGGCGACAGAGAAGATGCCGGACACTCCCGGTGTGGTATCGGGCTACGTTTCTATGTCTCACACCATAGGCTATGGCTTAGCATCTTTACTCGCATTTACCGCAACCCTGTCGCCACACTATCCGATCTATTTATGTCTTGGCTTTTCTCTTGCCATCGGTATGGTCGCATATCGCCCTTGGTCTGAACGTTTGCGCCTTGCTAAACGGTAAGCACCTTTTTGTTTTCAGGGTGTCTTGGGCAATCACTGCACAGCTCTCGTCCGTCACATTTATAGACAAGGCAGCAGCTCGTACGTACCAGTTTCAAGTGGCCATCTTGTTGGTCGCTGTGCAAAGTCGCAACGAGTTTGTCGGGCAAGTTACAGGCTTTCAACCAAAGCAGGGCTTGTTGTCTGAGATAATCATGACTTAAGTCGGGAGCGAACTGGTGGAGACGAACAATGCAGCCTAAGATGCCATCTGCGATCAGGTGCTTGGTAAACCCGGGTCTGATGCGCGTCCATTGATTCATCTCTTGCCGATAGTGGTCAAACAGCACCATGAGTTCACTCCCTGCCAGCTCGATTAATACTTCGCTCGTTCCTGTTCTAACCTCATCCTCTTCGAACTGAAATCCACCAATAAACCGCTCTTGAACTTGCTGCGCCATCTGGGTGAGGTAAGGCAGTCCCTGACATGCATAGATCGAAATAAACGCCACATAGACAGGTTGCCAGCAGAGTAATGTCCAAGTACGAGTGAGCCAATAGGCGCTGCCTGCCTCAGGATGTGCAGACTGCAAAGAGAGGTAAAGCTGCTCTATTTGTTCAGAGCAAGGCTGGCTGATATGGATAAGGCGCTCAGATTGCAAGTCTACGGGGAGTGATTCGACTTTCCCTGCTAAGTAAGGGGTGACTTGCTGAGCGTGTTGAAATAAATGATCAAAAAAAGAGTTCGTGCTCATGAATGGCTAATTGGTCGTTGCTGTGAGAGTGGATAGCCTAATTAACTCACCAAGTAAATGCAATTGATTATCATTTTAATGGGGTTGTGTAAGTGAAATGTGATTTGGCTATTTGTTGGACGAAATTTTTCTGCAAAAGCCAAAGGTTAGTACACTAATTGTTTTTTATGGTTTTGGTTTCTCTGTGGGAGTTTTGAGTTTCTGTAGCTTCTTTGGGTGGTGATGGTTGGTGGCGAACTTTTGCTTTTGTTTTACTTGTATAACATTGATATTAATCAATTTCTCGTTCATTTTAAAACTTAACTTCTGTGATTTAAGCTCTGTATTGGTTGTTGTTTATGATTTTGTACACTAACCAAAAAACGACAATTTTTCCTAATTTTAAATTGAATTTATAGAAAATTGATTTGAGTTCGAATTAATTTTCAGGCATTTTATATTTAACTAATCGTTCAATTAAAAATAACAGAGGGCTAAAACATGCCAAAAGTGGGTATGCCAGAAATACGAAAACCTCAGCTTGTTCAAGCGACAATGGCGGTGATTGATCGGGTGGGTTTACACGCCGCGAGCATTTCATTGATCAGCAAAGAAGCAGGGGTGTCGACTGGGATCATTAACCACTATTTTGGCGGCAAGCACGGTTTACTCGAGGAGACGATGCGGGCGATTTTGCGTCAGCTCTCTTCAACCATTACCAGCCAACTAAGAGAGATTCCCAAAGAGGCACATCTAGAGAGAATCAACGCCATCATTGACGGCAATTTTGTCGGTTTCCAAGCGGAAAACAAAGTGGCGAAAACCTGGTTGGCTTTCTGGTCACATTCTATGCACGACCCTCAGTTGAAGCGCCTACAGTCAGTCAATGAAAAGCGTTTGCTGTCTCATTTGAAATTAGAACTCAAAGGGCTTTTTGACCCGCAGCAAGCCGAACTGATTGCGTTTGTCATTGCTTCTCTGATTGATGGTATCTGGCTACGTGGCACCCTGAACCCTTCAGGGATTGATGCGACGAAGGCTCGCTTCATCATCAACGATTATCTTGATAAACAGCTCACTTTTTATTCTAAAAAATAACTACTAAGTCAGATCTTTACATGGAAACGAAATCACTTTTTATCGATGGTAAAACTCACTCTGCGACGTCGGGTGAGCTATTTACGACATACAACCCAGCAACGGGAGAGGCGCTTGCCGACATTGGCCAAGCGAGCCAGCAAGATGTGGAACGCGCGATAGCATCAGCAAAACGCGGCTTTGCGATCTGGTCGAAGATGAGTGCAGTCGAGCGCAGTCGAATCTTACTTAAAGCAGTGGCGATTCTTCGCGAGCGCAACGATGAACTGGCAAAACTCGAGGTGAAAGACACCGGGAAGCCACTCCAAGAGGCAATCGAGGTTGATGTGGCTTCAGGCGCGGATGTGATCGAGTACTTTGCTGGCCTTGCGCCCGCGCTGCAAGGTGAGCAGCAACCGCTTAGCGAATCCCAGTTTTTTTACACTCGCAGAGAGCCGCTTGGTATTTGTGCTGGTATTGGTGCGTGGAACTACCCGATCCAAATCGCGATGTGGAAATCTGCCCCAGCGTTGGCCGCGGGAAATGTGATGGTGTTTAAACCTTCCGAAGAGACGCCGCTGACTGCCGTTAAACTGGCGGAAATCTTCACTGAAGCTGGTATGCCAGATGGTGTTTTCAATGTAGTACAAGGCGATTATCGCGTCGGGCAAATGCTCACAGCGCATCCTGATATTGCCAAAGTCTCGTTCACGGGTGAGTCAGGTACGGGCAAAAAGGTGATGGCAGATAGTGCCGTTTCACTCAAACAAGTGACCATGGAGCTGGGTGGAAAATCGCCAATGATCATTTTTGATGATGCCAAGCTTGATGATGCTGTGTCGGCGGCAATGGTTGCGAATTTCTATACTCAAGGCGAAGTGTGTACTCACGGCACACGCGTATTTGTTCACGAGTCGATTTACCCAGAGTTCATTGAACAGTTGAAAGTGCGCACAGAAAAATTGCGTGTCGGTGACCCAATGTCGATGGAAACACAAATCGGTGCACTGATTTCCAAGCCTCACTTGGAAAAAGTACTTGGCGCGATTGAAGCGGCAAAACAGAGCGGTGCAGAGCTGATTACGGGTGGTTTCCAAGTCACAGAGGGCGACCTAAAACACGGTAATTTTGTTGCGCCGACAGTATTTACTCAATGCTCTGACGATATGGCGCATGTACAGCAAGAAATTTTTGGCCCTGTCATGTCAGTGATGACGTTCAAAGATGAAGCAGAAGTGATTCAACGTGCCAACAATACTGACTATGGATTGGCCGCAGGTGTCTTCACCCAAAATTTAGCGCGTGCACATCGCGTGATTCATCAAATGCAAGCGGGTATTTGTTGGGTTAACACTTGGGGTGACTCTCCTGCTGAAATGCCTGTGGGTGGCTATAAATCCTCGGGAATTGGCCGCGAAAACGGGGTCGAAACCCTGCATCACTACACCCAAACTAAGAGCATTTTGATCGAGTTGGGTGATTACCCAAGCCCATACGCTTAACCCAATCACGGAGAGATAACATGGAACAACGCTACGATTATATTATCGTCGGCGCGGGTTCGGCCGGCTGTATTTTGGCAGATCGCCTTACAGAGAGTGGTGAACATCGCGTTCTATTGCTTGAGGCTGGCGGAACAGACAAGAGTATTTTCATTCAAATGCCGACGGCGCTGTCATACCCAATGAATAGCGACCGCTACGCGTGGCAATTTGAAACTCAAGCGGAAGCGGGACTTGATGGGCGCAAACTCCACTGCCCGCGAGGTAAAGTGCTTGGGGGAAGCTCTTCGATCAACGGCATGGTGTATGTCCGTGGACATGCGTGCGATTTTGATGAGTGGGAACAGCACGGTGCCAAAGGTTGGCGTTATTCTGCATGTTTACCTTATTTCCGCCGAACGGAGACTTGGTCTGGTGGCGAAGACGAGTACCGGGGTGGACAAGGTCCTGTCGGAACCTGTAACGGGAATGATATGGCGCTCAATCCTTTGTACCAAGCCTTTATTGATGCAGGAAAAGAGGCCGGCTACCCAGAAACCAAGGACTACAATGGTTATCAGCAAGAAGGCTTTGGCCCAATGCACATGACCGTTGACAAAGGCGTTCGCGCATCGACATCGAACGCGTATTTGCGACGCGCTCTGAAGCGCTCAAACCTCACGTTGATCAAAGGCGTTGTCGCTCGAAAAGTGATTCTGGAAGGTAAAACCGCGGTCGGTGTTGAGTTTCAAAAGTCGGGCAAAGTGGTGCAATGCTTTGCCGAAAAAGAAGTGATTTCTAGCGCAGGCTCCATTGGTTCACCTCAACTGCTGCAGCTTTCGGGCATTGGTCCTAAAGATGTGCTTAATAAAGCGGGTGTTGACCTTGTTCACGATCTTCCGGGTGTGGGACAAAATCTTCAAGATCATCTAGAGATTTACTTCCAGTATCACTGCTCTCAGCCTATTACTCTTAACAGCAAATTAGGATTAGTCAGCAAGGGGATGATCGGCGCTCAGTGGATCTTAACCCGCACTGGATTGGGGGCTACCAATCATTTTGAATCTTGCGCCTTTATTCGTTCTCGTGAAGGTCTGAAGTGGCCTAACATTCAGTATCACTTTTTGCCTGCTGCCATGCGATATGACGGTCGCGCCGCCTTCGACGGGCATGGTTTCCAAGTGCATGTTGGGCCAAACAAACCTGAGAGTCGCGGTCATGTGGCGATCACATCCGCAGACCCTTTGGTGAAACCACATATTGAATTCAACTACATCTCTACCGAGCAAGATCGTCAAGACTGGCGTGATTGTATCCGCCTTACTCGAGAGATCTTGATGCAGCCCGCCATGGACTCATATCGAGGTGAGGAGATTCAGCCAGGCATCGCTATCACCAGCGACCAAGAGATTGATGAGTGGGTGAAAGCCAATGTCGAGAGCGCCTATCACCCTTCATGTAGTTGCAAAATGGGCGCAGATGACGACCCGATGGCGGTACTGGATGAACACTGCCGAGTACGAGGAATCGATGGCTTGCGCGTGGTCGACTCTTCTGTCTTTCCCACTATCCCTAATGGCAACCTCAATGCTCCGACCATGATGGTCGCTGAACGAGCGTCCGACATGATCCTCGGCAAGCCTATGCTGGCTGAGCAAGACGTGCCAGTTTGGATAGCGCCGCAGTGGAAAAACAAACAACGAATGAATTCTCCGAGAAGAGCATTCAAATAACCAAAGTCAGTAATCATTACAAGGAAAACACTATGTCTATGATGACAAAAACACTCTCAACACTCGCTCTGAGTACTATGGCTATGAATGCCTACGCGAATCAGTGTGAAACGGTTCGTTTTGCCGATGTGGGCTGGACGGACATTACGGCAACAACGGCGGTCACCTCAGAGCTGCTGAAAGGTTTGGGCTACAAAACCAAAACGGATTTGCTCTCTGTCCCGGTCACATACTCGTCAATGGCGAACGGTGATATCGATATCTTCCTTGGCAACTGGATGCCAACTATGGAGGGAGATATCGCTAAATACCGTGAAGCGGGAACGGTTGAAACCGTGCGTGCCAACTTAGAAGGGGCGAAGTACACGTTAGCTGTGCCGAAATATGTGTACGACGCTGGCGTAAAGAGCTTTGCTGATCTTGCCACTCACGCCGATAAGTTTCGCGACCGCATTTATGGCATTGAACCTGGGAACGATGGTAACCGCCTGATTCAATCGATGATTGACAGCAATGCTTTTGGTCTAAAGGACTTTAACTTAGTGGAGTCGAGTGAGGCAGGCATGGTTTCACAGGTGTCCCGTGCTGTACGCCGTAACCAATGGATTGTTTATTTAGGTTGGGCTCCGCACCCAATGAACAGCAATGTTGAGATGGAGTACCTAGCAGGCGGTGACGACTTCTTTGGCCCAAATTATGGCGGTGCCAACGTCTACACCAATGTGCGCGCTAATTACCTGAATGAGTGTCAAAACGTTGGTCAGCTACTTAAGAACCTTGAGTTTAGCTTAGAAATGGAAAACCAATTGATGGAATCCATTTTGAACCAGAACGTTAAGCCTTCGAAAGCGGCATTACAGTGGCTGCAAGCCAACCCTGAGCAAGTGGAAAATTGGCTAGAGGGCGTGAAGACGCTAGATGGCAAAGACGCGGTATCACAGGTTCAAAATTACATTGGTTCTAAGGCGTAAGCCAGCTCGGTGGGTATTGCCCACCGACCCTTTCAGCAAACACAAATAACACAAAGGTTGTAATGTGAATTTTATTACTGACAACAAAATCCCGCTGGGTCAATGGATGGAAGCCGGTGTTGATTGGTTGACGGACAACGCTGCTGGCTTGTTTGATGCGATTTCTATCTTCCTCGAAACCATCATTCTTTTTGTTGTAGATGGTTTTAAATGGATGCCACCGGCAATGCCAATCTTGATGACCGCAGCGATCGCTTGGTATCTCCACCGAAGTATTCCGTTAGTCCTATTTATTGTGGCAGCGCTGTTGACCATTCTAAATCTTGGCTACTGGGAAGAGATGCTTGAAACCTTCGTTTTAGTCTTCGCCGCGACGACGATTTCGGTGTTGGTTGGCGTGCCACTTGGCATTATGGCGGCGCACCGGCCTTGGCTCTATACCCTATTGCGACCCATTCTAGATCTGATGCAGACGGTGCCAACGTTTGTCTATTTAATTCCAACGCTTGTTTTGTTTGGCTTGGGTATTGTCCCAGGGTTAATCTCAACCATCATTTTTGCTATCGCTGCGCCGATTCGACTGACGTATCTTGGTATTACAAAAGTACCAGAGGAGCTCGTGGAAGCGGGTAAAGCATTCGGTGCGACCAGAATGAAGCTTCTATTCAAAGTGGAGCTGCCCGCTGCGATGCCGTCCATTATGGCGGGGGTGACTCAGTGCATCATGTTGTCGTTGTCTATGGTTGTGATTGCAGCATTAGTCGGGGCAGATGGGCTCGGCAAGCCAGTGGTTCGCGCACTCAATACTGTGAACATCTCACAGGGCTTTGAAGCGGGTCTTGCGATTGTACTGGTTGCGATCATCTTGGATCGCTTGTGTAAATCACCGAATCAAAAGGAAGCATAACAATGGATGCAATCACAATTACCGATCTTGATGTTGTCTTTGGTGATAAACCACAACTGGCATTACAGCAACTAGACCAAGGCCACACTCGTCAAGAGATCATTGACCAGACAGGGCAAGTTGTTGGTGTGGACAAGGTTTCATTGACCGTCAAAGAAGGAGAAATCTGTGTCCTGATGGGGCTGTCTGGTTCGGGGAAGTCAAGTTTACTCCGCGCGGTGAATGGTCTGAACCCAATCTCACGCGGTCACCTAGAAATCAAAGATGGAGAGCAAGCGGTCGATTTGGCAAATTGTGACCAAGAGACGCTGCGCCACCTTCGCACGCATCGAGTGTCTATGGTGTTTCAAAAATTCGCCCTAATGCCTTGGTTGACGGTTCTCGACAACGTTGCGTTTGGCCTTGAGCTCCAAGGTATGGGAAAAGCTGAGCGCCGTAAAAAAGCGCGTGAGCAACTGGAGATGGTCGATCTGGCAGAATGGGAAGAGAAATACCCCCATGAGCTTTCTGGCGGAATGCAGCAACGAGTTGGGCTCGCCCGTGCGTTTGCTATGGACACCGACATCTTGCTGATGGACGAGCCTTTCTCTGCGTTAGACCCATTGATACGTGCTCAACTTCAAGATGAGTTATTGGTACTGCAAGAGAAGCTCAACAAGACGATTTTGTTTGTTAGTCATGATCTCGACGAAGCGTTAAAAATCGGCAATAACATCGCGATTATGGAATCTGGTCGTTTGATTCAACATGGAAAACCAGAAGAGATCATACTGGCACCTAAAAATGATTATGTGCGCGATTTCGTTGCTCACACCAATCCATTAAATGTCTTAAAAGGTCGCTCGCTCATGCAGCCAGTCAGTGAACTGAACAGCCAAGATACCCAGTTGCAAGTGTGCACATCTCAGCCGATTTGGGTCGAGCAAAATCAGCAAAAGCTCAGTTTGATCAAAACTGATGAGTCGTTAAAGCTGCTGCATTGGGATTTAAATAGCAGCCAAATTGAGGAAGTGGATAGCTCGACGGTGATTGTGACCAGTCCAGACATTGGCATGCGCGAAGCGATTGAACTGAAACAGCGCAGTGGTCAACCAATCCTGTTGATAGAAGATGGAGAGTTGGTGGGGGTACTTAATGACAGCGAGTTCTATGAAGCGCTGCTAGGGAACTACCAATCGGTTGCAGCGTAACCAGCTCAACGATATCCGATCAAAAAAGGCGACTTTCGAGTCGCCTTTTTCCATTTCGTGACAATTAGATGTCTCGATTCTCCGCGAATTTTTCTAAACCTAAAACTAAGGCAATTGCACAGATCATCATGACAATCGCAATACCTAGCTGCGCAGGTTGAGATGTCACCGATTCGAAGTCAAATGGTGACAGGTTTTGTTGAATCAATGGCACTTGCTCGCCTTTAGAGTTTGTACGCCATGTGAGCGTTTCTTTCCAAGGCCAAATCTTAGGTAGCGTGCCGATCATCAGGCCAGTCAAAAAGACAAGAGTGAAATCACGGAAGCGCTTTAGTAGCCAAGAAAGAACGTGGGAGAAGCTTAGTAAGCCAAGCACACAGCCACTCATAAATAGCGCAATGACAGCTAAATCGAAGGATTTTACAGCGCCAAGGACAGGCGTGTACATGCCTATCAAAAGTAGGATAAAGCTGCCTGAAATGCCCGGAAGGATCATAGCGCAAATCGCGATTGCACCTGCAATAACGATGTTTACGCTGGTCGGATCCATTTGTAGCGGTTGCAGCACAGTAATGCTGTAGGCGAACGCCACACCCAGTAACAAAAAGACAAATCGGCTAGCGGAGCGCTGCTCAATTTGTTTTAAGATATGGAACACTGACACCAAAATCAGACCAAAGAAAAACGACCAGATTGGCACAGGGTGTTCTACCAATAGCCATGAAATCAGCTTCGCTAATGTGGCAATGCTGGTAAGGACACCACCAAACAAGGCGATCAGGAAAAAGCCATTGATATGGTCAAATGCGGCTTTAAATCCATCACGTTTCCAAATTCCCAATACTTTTGGGTTAATGCGACGGATGCTTTCTAGCAAAGTGTCGTAAATGCCAGTGATGAACGCGATAGTACCACCCGATACACCAGGTACAACATCAGCTGCACCCATCGCCATGCCTTTTAGAAATGTCGAAAAATAGTTCATGCTACTCAGTAAATAAATTTAGGTACACGGAGTATATCGATTCTGGATAAAAAAAAGTATGAAAAAATAAACTGATAGAACTGTTTATAAGAATCTAGTTTAATATTAATTTGCAAAGGTTTGCATTTTGCAATTTTCATATTGCATTTTGATAATCAAAAATTAGCCAAAAATGCGGCTGGATCATCAAATATCGCGGTTTTAAAGTTGGCACGCATTCTGCATTAATTAATTCGACCCTTTTTAAGCCGAGGGTCACCTAGCCAACTGACGTTGTTAGTGAATAACATTTGTTCACACTATATATAAGCCAATCGCCCTTTTTGCGATTGGCTATTTTTTTGCCTGAAACTCCCCAAATAACAGCTCGTTAGCGTCGTTTTTCTTCACACTTTACATCTAGCCTAGGTACGTTTTTGGAGTCAATACTCGACAAATTGCTCCATTTTTATTAATAATGGCGGCTTTCTTTCGCAACTCTACCGATTTTTGTAGGGTTTTTACTGTTGAAATAGAGTGGGTATCCCACTGTTTAGAGGATTTTTTCAATAGAGAAATGTGATTAATCGCGTTTAGGTCAGCCGCCGGGAGGCGACGACTCAGAACTTAAACGTTGAGCCAAAGGGCTCTTAACTCGTTAAGGAAGATGGGTGACACACAATGAAGAGGTTATATGAATCAGATAATTTCAATTGGACCACTAGAATCTTTCTTAATCGCCATCAGCGTTCTATTCTTAGGTCATTTTGTTAATTCCAAACTACCCGTATTGAAAAAGTTCAACATCCCAGAGCCGATCGTAGGTGGCTTAATTGTGGCTGTTGTCATCACTTTTTTGCATTTTAACGGGGTCGATCTTCAGTTTTCACTTCCGCTGCAGAACACCTTTATGTTGATGTTCTTTAGCACCGTTGGTCTTGCTGCAAACTACACTCAGCTGATGAAAGGTGGCGCAAAGGTCTTTGTCTTTTTGGCGGTCGCATCTTTTTACATCATCATTCAAAATGGTGTTGGAGTGTCGTTGGCCACCGCGTTAGGGCTTGATCCTTTAATGGGGCTCATCGCCGGCTCTATCACTCTATCAGGTGGACATGGGACCGGTGCGGCGTGGTCGCAGACGTTTTCAGAAAACTACGGCATCAGCAACACGCTTGAAATTGCCATGGCTTCCGCGACTTTTGGTCTGATTATCGGCGGCATCATCGGTAGTCCGGTGGCTCAAAAGCTTATCGATAAAAATGGGATTGAATCCGAGTATGGTCGTGGCACTCAAACCCACGAAAGATTCCCTGAGCTCGTGACCTATAACGAGTACGAGGAAGATAAAGTCACCGCCAAGAAAGTGATTGAAGTGCTGTTTATCCTGCTTATCTGCGTGACTGGCGCGAAATATCTAGAGCAGTGGGTAAGCAGTTTTAATATCAGTTGGCTGATGATTCCTGACTTTGTCTATGCGCTGTTTATTGGTGTATTCATTACCAATTTGCTTGAGGTGACGAAAGTCCACAAGGTGGATGCAGAGACGGTTGATATTTTAGGTACGGTCTCTTTGTCATTGTTTTTAGCAATGGCGTTAATGAGCTTAAAGCTGTGGAATATTTTCGATCTGGCGGTACCATTCTTGGTGATTTTGGCCGTTCAGTCACTCGTGCTGGGTATCTTTGCGTACTTCGTGACGTTCAAAGTTATGGGGGCAAACTATGATGCTGCGGTCATTGCTGGTGGGCACTGTGGCTTTGGTTTGGGAGCCACTCCGACGGCAGTGATGAACATGGGTTCTTTAGTGAACAAATTTGGCCCTTCCCCACAGGCGTTTATGGTTGTGCCTATTGTTGGGGCGTTTTTTATCGACATCGTTAACTTGATTATTTTACAGGGCTACATTTCCTTCATCGGTTAGACAGGTTTGAAGGTCAGACGGGCTTAAAAACAAAAATCCCCGCATCGTGCGGGGATTTTTCGTTTGCTAGGTTCGTAATGCGAGCTTGGTGCCATCGAACTTTAGATGGCTAAGTAGCGTCTTGGCGTTGTTTCTGCCCATTTCATTGAACTGGACGCCATATCTGGCGTAGTGCATTGAGCGTTGCAAGTTACACACAGTACCAAATAGAGGCTCGAACTGAATCTGCTTGCCGTTTCGTACCTGAACGATAAGCTCAATCTCGTCACCGACTTGGAAAGGCCGACTCAAAGGCGGCGCGAAGAATCGACAACCACTTTTCGATAAATCACGGATCTCGCAATCCATCTTTCTATTTTCAGTGCTGGCTTTGGCTTCAAGGTTTACATCAAAGCGTGGCTCTTTACGTAGCTGCGATACCTGCATGTCTTTTGGCACAGACATCATCACCAATGGCATCGGCTCTTTAAGGATATGCTGGAGTTGGCTTCTAAAATGAATAATGGCGCCTTCCCCTCGTGGAGAAATGGCGCGCACTGTGGTCCAAAAACCTTCTTGAAAGTAGAAATTCAAATCTTCATCGGAGACTTTCGGAAGTTCGGCAAGAATCATGCTGTCTGAGTGAGTGCCAATAAACGCCGTTTTACAGCGAAAAGTACGGCCGACAGGCGTCGTGATACTCATGGTAAGTTCACCACCATGTTCAACCATGGCTAGGGCATCGACACTATTGACTGTGACGACATTTCTCTGTTTGTTATAAGGACTTGAAGACTGTTCCTTCATTGCCACCGCCTGAGTACTCATCTAGCCTCCATTAGCTCTGCGTGCTATGTTTGCCGCAGGTTATTATCTTTCACGTCTAAATGCTCAGACTGGTATAAATTCTATTTATGCTTGAGCGTTTGTTCAAACATCAATGTAATGATTTTTTTGAGCTATGTATCAATTTAGGAGTTTACTATGCAGCATTCCGTACTTTTCGAGCCTGAATTAGGCCAGTTTCGCGTGCATTTAGAGTCTGAACACTATGCGACTGTTAAATTCAAAATTGAGGGTGGGGTGTACCATATTACCTCAACACGCGTGCCTGATGCTTTGCAAGGGAAAGGGTATGGCAAGGTGATGATGGAAGCGGTACTTCCCAAATTAGAAGAATTGGATGTGAAGATTGTGCCTGTCTGCAGTTACGTGGTGCATTATTTAGATCGCCACCCTGAATGGGCGCATTTAAAAGCATGATGGAAAAAGGCCGCTATCAGGCGATTGTTAAACAGCTAGGTTTTAACACTCTTCATCGTGTCGATGTGTTGCAATCACTCTGGGGTGGTTATGGCGAGTTGGTTCGGTTATGGATTGACTCGACCAGTGTTGTGGTCAAACACATCACGCTACCCAAGCCTGAACATCACCCCAGAGGTTGGAACACCGAGCTTTCCCACAAACGCAAGTTGCACTCCTATCAAGTCGAAATGAACTTCTACCAACGCGTCGCTAGCCAATGCGAAGGCTATGCCACGGTGCCTCAAACCTTATTGGTGGAGCAGGGAGACAATGAGCTCCTTTTGGTGATGGAAGATCTTAGCCAAATAGGCTTTTCCCAAGTGATTCAGGAAGCCTCCAAGACCCATTTGCGTGCTGCGCTGCGGTGGTTCGCTCATTTTCATGCCCAACACATGTCGAGCAGAGCTGACGGATTATGGCCTACAGGAACATATTGGCATCTAGATACTCGACCAGATGAGTTCGCCGCCCTGAGCGATCTTCGGTTGAAACATGCGGCTGAAAAGATTGATCGGACACTGAAGTTTGCGCCGTATTCGACGCTCGTCCACGGCGATGGAAAGTTGGCCAATTTCTGTTTTGATCCAAGCGGCGAGCGAGCGGCTGCCGTTGACTTCCAATACGTTGGTAACGGTTGCGCCATGAAAGATATCGCCCTGTTTATGAGCAGCGCGGTACCGCCGGAAGAGTGTGAGGCGATGGAAGCGTGGATTTTGGACGAATACTTCACGCAGCTTAGGATCGCGTTAAGTCAATATCGCCCCGAACTGGATAGTAAGGATGTGGAACAAAAGCTTCGACCTATGTTTATGGTCGCTTGGGCAGATTTTCAACGATTTGTAAAAGGGTGGAGCCCCAACCACTGGAAGATTAATGCTTATACTGAAAACCTCACTTTACGAGCACTTAAGTTTATTGAACAGTCTAGTTAAATAGTAGGAAGTTGACTAGACTTCTGTTTAATTAATCTAACACCACCTAATCTCTATTATTAAAATTAATATTATATCTAATTGAAAATGATGTTTTTTCGTCCTTGTTATTGTGGTTTACTTTCTTTTAAACTGTGTTTTATGTCAGCTTTGTTATTGTTATAAAAGCACATTTTTATTCACGCTTGATTTTTATTGACCTATCTGAAAATAACTAATCTTCTGTTGTGTTTTATATTCCTAATTTTGATACATGAGGGAATATTTATAATTATCGTAAGTTTTAGATCTCAAATTATATAATCCATAAAGAAGCCTAATATATTAATTGGCATACTCCCATTCTGATTTTTTATCGAAGCAAAGCGATGACATGATGTGAATGGTGGTCTGGTAAGTCCATTTCTCTCATCCACTTTCTTCGACAAGTTCCCCCTAAATCACAGGATCTATTACTTTGGCGAGTATAGATGACACATGGAGAGTTTTATGGAGCTTAAAGGCCATTACGTCATGCGGAAAGCATTTTCGGCACTTAAGATTGCTGGAGTCGTAACTTGTTCACTGACCTTTGTTTCTCAGTCTGTTTTTGCGGCTGATGAACAGCAAGGTGGTGTTTCCGATGGGTATTATGAAGCGGTAGAAGCGAGCATTGATGAGCTTTTGACACAAAGAAAACGTTCGGCGTATTCAAGTGTCGATGGTGAGGTTAAAACAGTCCGTTCAATTGAGGTGAGTTCGACAGACGTAACCGATTTTGAACAGGTAAAACTGTTTGTTCAAATTAAAGATGGCGAAGGAGAGCATGTTGAAGGGTTAACGACTTCGGATCTCAAACTTTCGGTGAAACACCCATACGATGGAACATCGGTAGGTACGGCCGTTACTCCGACTTCCGTTGAAGAGTTAGGTGCCGTTGAAAGTCGTGCTGATATCGTATTTATACTCGATAGCACAGGTTCTATGGGCGGTGAAATAGGTGTTGTTATCAATAACATTATTGCCTTTGTAAACCAATTAGAGAGCGACAAAGTCGATTATCGATTGGCTGGTTTCCACTATGGTGATGAAACCCCTTATCGCGGAAGAATCGCCTTTACCTCTGACTCGAATGCGTTTAAGTCATGGGTCTCTGGGCTAAGTGCTTCTGGTGGTAATGATTGGCCAGAAAACCCTCTAGATTCAGTGATCGCAAGTGGTGCGATGGACTACCGTGATGATGCGCAAAACATCGTGGTGCTCATCACTGACGCGCCAGCACACGTTGCCGGAGATGGCGGTGATAGTAATACGTCCGCGACATTTTCTGCAGCAGACCGCGCGCTCAATGGCTTGAGTTTTTTCTATTCGTCTCCTGAATCACAGTACGCCGCCCTTGGTAGCAGTTTGGGGTGGCCATTTCAGTCCTCCACGTTGCTCAGTAAACTTGGAGAAAGTATCACAGGTAAATACATTGTTGCCTTTGACGACCCAAGTGGTAAGCGCGACGGTTTGACGAGAAATTTAGTTCTTAAATCATCAACAAGTTCAGACGTGCAAGACTCGGCAAGTTATACGCCAAGCGAAGTGACTGGCACGCTGACAGGTAAAATCACCAATAACGACCCCGTTCCTCTCGAGTTGGCTGATGCGCAAATTTCGGCGGTCAACGATGAAACGGATGAGCGTGTTATCGCTTCAACTAAATCGGACGGCACATTTGAGATCGAGCTAGGCGAAGGGGATTGGACGCTAACCATAACCAAAGAACCTGATTACGCACCAATGAGTGAAGCCGTCGCTGTCGCTGTGGAAGATGAGTCAGCTTCGCTAGCACCGACTACATTGGACGTTCAGCTTGCGCTCTCTACCGTCGAAGACGAAAAAGCAAGAATGCGCAAACTCGCCAATGAAGCCTCAGAATTTGGTACATGGGTTCAAAAGCCTTTTGCAGACGAAGCCTCGGACGTACTTAGCTGGCTTGACGAGATCCCTGATACCGCTGACGGCGATTCAGGACCGAGCGCAGCACAGCGTGAAGGTTTGAAACGTCTTATTGCGGCTCACCTCGTTCTTAATGAATCCAATCAACAAGTCATTCAAGATGCTCAAACAATTTCTTCAAGTGTCGTTGATGTGACCGTCGCTGTCCTCGACTTATCCGGCGTATTCAACAAACTTTCCAACTCAATGGTCTCTCTGGCGAGTAAGCTAGATACAGATGGCGCTGGTTGGTTTAAAGCGAAAACTCTCGGTTTAGTTAAGAAAATTCTAACTGGGACCGCTGCGAAACTGGACAAATGGAAAGTCAAACTGATCAACACGGTGTTAGATACCGTCGATTGGGCATTGAGCGATTACTCCTCTGCTGGACCTATCATTACGATTATCAAAGATACGATTTCAGCATCTTCAGGTGATGACAACAGCTACAAGGGTGTTGTGAGTGAAATCGTAAAAAATATGGTTGCGGCGCCATTGTCGCGTAACGTAGTTGTACCTGTTTATGCGAATGCGGTTGAGCCGACAATCGATACTGTACTCTCCCGTTCGCGTTCCATCTCTACCGCCGACGTTGATGCTATGAACGCTGCCTTGTTGGCCGCGAATACTCAGCTTAAAGCGATTCAAGCGGAGTTTGCCAATCTAGAGCGAAATCTTGATACCGTGGACTCGGTAAAGCGAACCATTGGCTTGGTTAAGGGTGTAATTGAAACACTTGGTGAGCTAGATAAGGCGATGGCTGTAGTAGAGAAAGTGCCGGTTGCGACTCCTTACGTAGCTCCAATTCGACGAGCGATCATTGTCGCCCCGAGTGTCTTAACTGGTTTGGAAGGTGTGACTGGTGTGGCCAAAGGTGGTTTAGCGGGTGTCCACTTGTACGGATTATCCGATGATACTGCTTTGGGAATGATGTATGCGTATGGCGGCAGTTCGAAAAAGGCCAGCGCAATAAGAAGAGCATCGGCTGCAAAGTATGCGGTTGTACCCTATGCGATCGATACTTCGGCGTATGATTTGCTCAACAACGCAATCCAGTCGATGTTAACGGCTTTGGACAACAAGCAACTGGAGACCTTTGTTGATCTTTATGATTCAGAGTTGCTTGGTGCCATCGACAGCTATCTAGAACAGCAGGAAGTCGAGAAAGCGAAAGTAACAGCAGGTGACAAGCTCGCTACCTCAACCAAACCAATCAACTATGACTTATTGGCAACTCAAGCGCGTGATGATTATCAATCGTTACTTGAAACTTCAATGAGCGTATCGACAGGGTTGTCTGGTTTGATGTTAAGTGAGCTTATTGTACGCGAAGAGTTTGATGACTCCGCAGAGTCAGTGGCGAATCGCGAACAGTTGGCACAATTGCTTTACGTTCTTCAAGATGTTGTCGCAGCAAGTTATACCAGTATGGATAATGCGTTAAGCACCGTAGAGTCAAGCCTAGGACCTGTGGTGAACATTTCGTCACTCACAAGTAATGTCAGCTCATTATCTGACGACAGTGAAAGCTTTGAAGTGATCGCGACTGTGACTAACTCTGGTGCCACCGATTCAGGACAAGTAACGTTGAAGCTCATCCCGCCAAAAGAGATTGTTTCAGGTGGTGACAGTGAGTTTGAAACCGCTGACCTTGTGACGGTTGTGACTCCAGAGCAAAGTCTTGCGTCAGTGCCGGCTGATAGTTCCCAGACGCTTTCTTGGACTGTGTCACTGGCGGGTGGCAAATCTATTCGTTCACAAAACTATATGTTCCAAGTTGAGTCGGTTGAAGCCGAAGCCGGTACCCATCTTGTTGGTAGTTCTGCATTAATACTTCCTGCGGCACCGCTAGACAGTGATGGTGATGGCCTACCCAATGAATGGGAAGTCAAGCACGGCTTGAACATCGATGATGCAACTGACGCCACGAGTGATAAAGATGGAGACAAACTGAGTAACTTGGTGGAATACGAAGTTGGTTTGAACCCAAGCCTAACGGATTCAAATGGTGATGGTATCGAAGATTTAGTCACTTATTTGAAGTTATTCTCGAAAGACGGCGCGATGGCGGGCGATCTCAACGAAGATAATCTAATCAACCAGGCGGATCTCGATCTTGCAGTTTTAGCGTGGGGCAAGGAGTACAGTTCTGCAGAATTTGATTCGCGAGCGGATATTAATGGTGATGGTCAGATTGATATTCGAGACCTGATGCAGATCGATCTTTACAGCAAATAGTAGTTGAGTCGTATTGCTGAAAATCAGTTCTCGACATGGAATTAGAATAAGGATTACTTAGATGAAACCGTTTTTAATTAAAAATATTGTTTCTCCCATCATTCTTACTGTGCTGCTTGCCGCGTGTGGAGGCGGCGGTGGTGGAAGTGATAGCGGAAGCGATGGCTCAGCGGCAACACCGACACCAAGCACTCCGGGAGCTTCTCCAACTAAAGCAATTAGCAGTTTTGGGCCTAAAGTTGATGGAAGTTATGCGACGGTTGCGGCGGCAACGTTTGAGGCGTCAGCGACAGAAGATGGAGCGCCATCACCATTGGCTAAAGTGAGTTTTGACGTAAGCACGGGTCAAGTGGACATCCGTGACGGAAAAAGTGTCAGAGGTTATGAGATTAGCTTTCTTCTTGCTGATGGTGTCTCTATCTCTTCCGTGAAAGATGGAGGCTTTATAGGGCTCGACGCGGGAGCAACAGAAGGAATATTGACCACAATAAGTACGACAGGTTCCGGCAATGTTGCTTTGGCAGGTGTTAAGCTTGTCGCATCAGACGGAAGTTTAGTGCCAGTGTCAATTAACTAGCCTCGGACATAACGCCTAGGCAGTGATGACTAGCTGATTGGTCGGATACACTCAGTTATGCTGGGTGTATCCGATTTTCTTTATTCAACAGGAAGCGCCAACTATGAAGAGTACGATCGCCGTTGTGGCATTTATCGCTTTGGTGGCGACCATTGTGTACGCCATATTCGCGATTCTAGCGTTTTCCGGTGCTCCGGTTAATATATTAGAGCGGTTTGAGAAGGAAGAGTTTGATGGTTCGTTTTCGCTGCATAATTTAAGCAACAAAGAGGTATCAATTGCTGACTTAACGCTTTTGCCTGAAGCGCATATTGATTTACGCTCATTGGGAGGTCGTCTCTTTGTTCGTTGGAGCGATGGTGTCTTTAAGGCGGGTAAGCCAGCTAAAGCATCAGGGATACTTAGGCTCGAAAACTCCATTTATGGTAAGTACAGTATTGAAGTCGGACGTACACAATGGAATACGTTATTTTCTGCGCCAATTTCTGAGCAGAAATGCCACCGATACGCAGTAAAATGGCTCCACCCTATGCCAACTTCTGGGGTTATTCTGTCAATGCGAGACGAAGATAACGCGAGTTTTTATCAAAACATTCACTACGCGGAAGGTAGGGCAAATATGTATGAGCTAGAAGTTGAAGAAAATTATAAGCGTTATTCTGCCAAAGGAAGTCACTATTACTATCGATACCATTGTGCTTCTAGCGGTAAAGATGACAGATTAACCGCTTTTGTTGAGATCGCTACTCAGCTTATAAACTAATCGCGAACACCAACCTAAACCGCAATTGTCTAGGTTGGTGTTTTGTATTTAGAAGCGTAAACGCGCCATGTAGTAAGTGTCGATGTACTCTCCATCGCGGAATGAGCGTGCTTTTGCTTCTCCTTCTATCTCAAAGCCAAACTTCTTATAGCAGGCAATCGCTTTTTCATTGTCTGTGTTGACTTCAATTTGGATTCGCTTTACTTGTAACCAGTTGTCGGCAAGGTCGAGTACCGTTTCGATAAGTTTACTGCCAACCCCAATGCCTTGATACTCATCGTGAACCCCCAGACCAAAAGTGGCACAGTGGCTAATTCTAGGGCGTTGATTGTGCTCAAAACCAATGTTTCCTACCACTTTTCCATCAACTTCAGCAACAAAGCTGTATACGCCAGCGGGGATGTTTTCCAGTCGTTGGGTCCACATGGCAACCGATGGTTTTGGCAGTTGCAGCGTCTCTCTTTGAGCGCTCGGTTGCGAGTAAATGTCACAAATTGCTGCAGCATCATTGACAAGCGTAGGACGGATCAATATTTCCATAATGTTATCTCACGACGGGTTAAACATCGCTCAACCATAACTGGAAAAAATGAATTGTTAAAGTATTGTTTAAAAATAAATTTTCAGTGAATAATTGTTATTTATAACGATAAGGTATCTGTGGGAGGGGGAGCGCATTGGATAATGAGGTTTTCAGAAGGAAATTAAGGGAGCGAGGCTCCCTTTTACGCTAAATAGTGATGTTGTTTGGGTACAACTTTATTTCGATTTACGTTGTGCGGCTTTGCGCTCAAGTTTCTCTTTGCGTCTTTGAGCGATCACTTGATCCGCTTCGCCACCAACATGCACTTCGCCGCGTGCTTTCGCTAACTGAACTTGGCGCTCGCGCTCGCGAAAACGTGCTTTTTGTTCATCAGTGTGTTTATCGACACATTTCGGGCAGCTGACGCCTTTTTCGTAGGCTTCAGAGGCCATGTCTTCTTGCGTTATCGGTAAGCGACACGCGTTGCACATCTCGTAACCGCTTTTCTCTAGTTTGTGGTCTACCGCGACCCGTCCGTCAAAGACGTAACAATCACCTTCCCACAAGCTCTCTTCTTCTGGCACTTCCTCAAGGTATTTGAGTATCCCACCTTCAAGATGGTAAACCTCTTCAAAACCTTGCTCTTTCATATAGGCCGTGGACTTCTCACAGCGGATGCCGCCCGTACAGAACATCGCCACCTTTTTATGTTTTGCTGGGTCCATGTTCTGAGCAACGTAGTCAGGGAACTCTCGGAAGGTGTCTGTTTTTGGGTTTACGGCATGCTTGAATGTGCCAATCTCAATTTCGTAGTCGTTGCGAGTATCGACAACAAATACCTCAGGGTCGGAGATCAAGTCGTTCCATTCGCTCGGCTTTACGTACGTGCCAACCACATGGCGAGGGTCGATACCTTCGACACCTAACGTCACAATTTCTTTTTTCAGCTTAACTTTACTGCGATTGAACGGCTGATTGGCTTCAAATGATTCTTTGTAAACAATATCCGCCAAGCGAGGATCTTGCTTAAACCAAGCAAGCAGAGCGTCGATCCCCTCTCGAGTGGAGGCCACAGTGCCATTGATGCCCTCATTTGCTAAAAGTAACGTCCCACGGATGTCGTTTTCATCCATTAACGTTTTTAGAGCGGGGCGAAGGTCAACATAATCTTCAAGTCGCACAAACTTGTACAGTGCGCACACTACGTAATTCGTCATATTCATTCCTGTAAGCGAGCTGAATCGTAAATTCAGAGCTTTTTGTTTAATTTCGGGCTGAGTATAACCAAGTACGTGCCCCACAAATACGGACAGTTATTGGGGGTAAAGCAGCGAAAAATAGATCGCTAGTTTTTGTTTTCCAAATTATGAAAAACGTTTAGCTGGAGGAGAGTAAACGCATTAAGCCTTGCGTTTAGTACTTATTGCTCCGGCGTAGATTCCATTTCAGCATAATATACTTCAAGCTCGTTACAGGTTTTTTCATCCAGAACATACTGACATTGAAGCATCGCGTACTCCTCGCGATCGAAGACGTAAACTTCACCATCATGCTTTAAGTGGAGTATCTTTTTGTTCGTCGTGGTTGATGAGTTAGCCATGCTACCCAACACCGCCACTGCAATACACACAACAATTATTCTTTTCATAGAGCCACCGACGTTTTTATAAGGAAGAATTCTATACGTTTTATATGTTTTTGTACGGATACCTTACATAGCGTTACAGAACGAATGCTCTAATTGAGACGGGCTTCTCAAGGTGCTCAGATATGCACTCTTTTGACTTATGTCGTACATTAAGAAGGCTTATTTGTATTAATTAATCCATGCTATTTTTCAATTAATCGTTGTCATTAAAAACTTATCGTACTACGATAAGTAATTATCTTTTAAAAATAATAATAAAGGAACATTATGTTACGCTTCAGTCGTAGAAAGGGCCTGCTTGCGCTCTCTTTGTTACTTGCATTACCCAATGTTGCCACTGCTTCAGACATTCAAAATACGAGCCCTAAATGGTTAAGAGATATCGCGATGTCTCCAGACGGCGAAAAGATCGCGTTTACCTATGCTGGGCAGATATGGCTTATCAGCGCGAACGGGGGAGAAGCGACGCCATTGACCGGGAGTGATGTGTATAGCGATCACCCGGTTTGGTCTCCTGATGGTCAGTCGATTGCGTTTCAATCGAAACGGTTTGGTTCTGGTGATGTGTTCATCGTGCCCGTTACTGGTGGACAAGCGAAAAGGTTGACCTATCACTCAAGCGCCGACGTGCCATACGAATTTAGTTCTGATGGTTCAGAGGTGTTGTTCAGTTCAAGACGACTTGGTGACAGTGACGCAACGCTAAATAACGGCTTTATGGGCAATAGCAGCAAGCGCTTGTATTCCGTATCAAGCGAAGGTGGACGCGAGAAGCTGCTGTTATCAAATCCAGTGAGTGCGTTGTCAATGAAGCCGGATGGCACCGCATATCTCTATACGGATGAGCCTTCATTTGAGCAAGAGTGGCGAAAGCGAGCAGTTTCAGACGCTACTCGTGACATTTGGCGTTATGACACGCAAACGAAGCAGCATCGTAAACTCACTTCGTTTCGCGGCGAAGACAGAAATGCCGTTTGGGCGAGTGATGACTCAAGCTTTTACTATTTGTCTGAACGTTCTGGGTCATTCAATGTGTGGAAAAAGCGCATGGAGGATGGCGCCGAGCCAGAGCAAATCACCAACCATGACACCTTACCTGTTCGTTTCCTCAGTGCGAGTTTAAGCGGTGATCTCGCCTACGGTTACAATGGCCAAATCTGGCTTAAGAAAGCAGAGCAGGCAAACGCAGAGCCTGTTGATGTGTTTATTCGTCAAACCTCGCTAAATCAGGGACGACGCTTTGTGACTTTGAATCATGAAGCGACGGAAATCGCGGTCTCACCATACGCGCCTGAAGTGGCGATTGTTGCCCGTGGAGATGTGTACGTTGTGTCGCTATTATCTGGCATGACGAAACGAATTACCGACACACCAGCGGCAGAGAGAGACATCTCATTTTCAAACGACGGCTACTCCATCATGTATGCGTCGGAGCGAAACGGTAACTGGGATGTATTCCAAAGTTATGTGAATGACACGGGGAAAAGCTTCTCGACATCGTATGATATTGTCGAAGAGCAATTGTCTGATAAACCAGTCGATGAGTTCCAACCGCTCTATTCACCGAATGGTAAGCGCGTGTTGTATCGAGAAGATCGTAATACGCTGAAAGTGTACGATCTTGAGCAAGATGCAACGTACACCTTATTGGACAATCAAGCGCTCTATTCCTACATGGATGGGGATTTGTCTTACAGCTGGTCCCCAGATAGTGAATATGTGGCGACGCGCAACAACTCTGAGTTAGACAGTGACGTTGTTCTGATCAAAGCCGATGGCAGTGAAGCGCCAATCAATATCACTAAGAGCGGGTTTACCCAAAATCGCCCGAAATTCTCCCAAGATGGCCAAGCGGTGTATTGGTTGAGTAACGCCAATTCTACTTATGGCATTGATGGCTTCGCCCAGCAGCAAGATATCTACATCACTTACTTAAACCAGCAAGCGCAGTTTAATGCCAATAAGACCGATGAACAGCGTTGGCTTGATGAAGAGATTGCAGCAAACCAAGAGAGTGATGCTGAAAACTCGCCACCTGAGCCAAGCATCATTGAAGAGAAGGGGCTGAAATATCGAACTGAGCGCGTCACTGCTTACTCGACGTCACCGATGTTCACTCACTTATCGGCAAACAATCAGTATATGGTGGTCATCAGTGCTGAAGGGGATAATGCGGAAATCTTTGAGATTGATCTAACAACCGGAGAGCGCACACCTCTGTTCACTCGCAGTTACTACGACGTTCGCGCTGCTGCCATGGCACCCGATGATGAAACCTTGGTGATCATTGGCGATCAAGGCATCGAGAAGCTCAATGTTGTGACAGCCGAGAGCGAATACATTGACTACGCAGCACAGGCCAATTACGACTTTTCAGCCGAAGTTGGCGCCATGTTTGACCATGTGTGGCAGTTGACCAAAGTGAAGTTCTACGACCCGAACATGCACGGTGTTGATTGGGATAAGTATGGTGAGTTGTACAAACAGCAGCTTCCGGGTATTCACAACTACATTGATTTTGCTGAGCTACTGAGCGAGCTTGCCGGTGAATTGAACGCCTCTCATACGGGCTCCCAGTTTGATGATTCGCTAAGTACTTGGGAAGAGCCGTCTTCGCTCGGTCTGTTTTATGATCACAATTACCGAGGCAAAGGCGTGCGAGTAAAAGCGGTATTGGCAGGCGGTCCTGCGGATACCTACCAGTCTCCAATCAAAGCGGGCAGTATTATTTACTCTGTAGATAGGGTAGAGATTGCGCCAAATCAAGACATTTACTCCCACCTCAACTTTAAGCAGGGGCGTGTCACCAAACTCAATGTATTGAAGCCGGGTGATGAATCAGCTCAAGACTTTAAGCTTGTTCCAATTAGCGTTTGGCAAGAAGGGCAACTGGCTTATGATGCGTGGGTTGAGGAGCGTCAAGCGCTGACGGAAAAACTGTCGAATGGTCGACTTGGCTATGTCCACTTAGCTGAAATGGGGCCAGATAGCTTTGAGCGAATGCAGAATGATCTGTTTGGCAAGTACCGCGACAAGGAAGCGGTGGTTGTGGATGTGCGCTTTAATATGGGCGGCAACCTGACTAGTCAATTGATGGAGGTGCTTTCTGGTGTACGTCACAGCTCGATTGAAACTCGTGATGGGTATAAATTGACGTCATTCCCAGAAAGACGCTGGGCAAAACCAAGCATTATGATTGCCGATGCGAACAGCTACTCTGATGGTTCTATCACGCCATTCTTCTATAAGCGAGAGGGGCTAGGAATGTTAGTCGGCGAGCGCGTACCAGGGACGGGGACGGCGGTAATTTGGCCAAGCCTGCAAGAGTCTCGGATCAACTATGGTGTGCCACAGTTAGGCTTCAAAGATGACAACGGCAATTGGTTTGAAAACCAAGAAATTGTCCCTGACATCTTGGTCTACAAATCGCCAGAAGATGTCGCCAAGAACAAAGATCGACAACTTGAAGTCGCAGTGGAGGCCATGTTAAAGCAGCTCGATAAGCAATAAGCAATAACCAATAGCACTTCACCAATGAACACCTCCACTTAGGTTGCAAAGCCTATTGGAGGTGTCTTTTTTAGTGCTCTTGAAGATATGAATGGATTCTGCTTTGAGAGACCTTAGACGTGACATTTGAGCAGAAGAAACGAGAATAACGTGTTAGAGTTCGCTGAGGTTGCGCACTTTATTCCATATTGAATGGCGCATCAAAACCTATGACTCTGAATGTTTGGAAACGAGTATTCGTTTCGGAGCGATTCTTCAAACCAAGGATGATTTATGAACTCTGAATCCACATCGTGGAAAACGCCGCAGAACTTCCTGTTGGTGGTTTCCATTGTTGTCCCTATCGCTTTCTCAAGCTGGATGGCGTTGCTAAACAACTTTGTGATAGAAAAAGCGAGCTTTGATGGCGCCGATATTGGCTTGTTGCAAAGTGTACGTGAAATCCCCGGTTTCCTTGCGTTTACCGCCGTGTTCGTCCTTCTTTTTATTCGTGAGCAGCGTTTTATTTTACTCTCGCTTGCGGCGCTTACTCTGGGCACTGCGATTACCGGATTCTTTCCCACGCTATTTGGCTTGCTGATGACGACCTTACTCATGTCGATTGGATTCCACTACTTCGAAACCCTCAAGCAATCGCTGTCACTTCAGTGGTTATCGAAAGATGAAGCGCCGGAAATGTTGGGTAAGTTTATATCGATAGGCGCGCTTGCCTCACTGTGTACTTATGGGGCTCTGTGGTTCTGCCTTGAAGTCTTCCATATGGACTTCAAATGGGTTTATTTAACGTTCGGTGGGGTCGGATTCTTGCTGGTGGTTTGGATGGCGTTTGCCTTTCCCGAGTTTCAGTCGAAAGTCCCTCAGAATAAAAAGTTGGTGTTGCGCAAGCGATATTGGCTTTACTACGCATTAACCTTTATGAGTGGTGCTCGTCGACAAATTTTCACCGTTTTTGCAGGGTTTTTGATGGTCGAAAAATTTGGCTATTCGGCTGCAGATATTACCTTGCTGTTTCTTATCAACTACCTATTTAACTTCTTGTTTGCAAAAAGAATTGGTAAATTCATTGGTCAAGTGGGCGAGCGGAAAGCGCTGATTTTTGAGTATGTTGGCTTAATTGGTGTGTTTGTTGGATACGCAATGGTTCAAACTGCAGAATGGGCGGCCGCGCTGTATGTTATCGACCATCTATTCTTTGCCTTAGCCCTTGCGATTAAAACCTATTTCCAAAAAATCGCCGACCCTGCTGACATGGCCTCTACAGCGGGTGTGTCGTTTACTATCAACCATATTGCTGCGGTATTCATCCCAGTGTCGTTTGGATTTATTTGGTTAATCTCTCCCTCTGCCGTGTTTTATATCGGTGCTGGGATGGCGATGGTCAGTTTGTTGTTGTCGCTCAATATCCCAAGAAAGCCTGAAGAGGGCAACGAAGTACGCATGCTTAAGTGGAGTTAAAACAATGATGAAAATTGGCATTATTGGCCTAGGTGATATCGCTCAGAAGGCATACCTTCCCATTATCACTCAACTGGCTGATGTTGAGCCTATATTTTGTACCCGAAGCTCAGACGCTTTGCAGGTATTGTCTGAGCAATATCGAGTGGGGCAAACCTGTCATGACTATCGCGATTTACCTCGGCTCGGGGTCGACGCCGTAATGATTCATGCTGCCACGAGTGTGCATAAGCAGATCGCGAGTTATTTTTTGCAGCTAGGCATCCCAACGTTTGTCGATAAGCCATTAGCGGACAATGCCGCAGATGTCATGGAACTGTATGACATTGCGAGCAAGCATAACGCGCCGCTTTATGTCGGTTATAATCGTCGTCATATTCCTCTCTATAATCACTACTTGCCGGAAGTCGCTAATGGTCGATGTGGGGCATTAACCTCTCTTCGTTGGGAGAAGCATCGTCATAATCTATCTGGTGAGGTGAGAACGTTCGTATTTGATGATTTTATCCATCCACTTGATAGCGTTAACTTAGATTGTCGAGCGGACATAAACGACGCCTATGTCACCCAACAATGGGTGGGTGAGCAGTTAGGTCGGCTAGATATTCAGTGGCAGGCCGGCGAAACGCTGCTCCATGCTTCAATGAATCGTCAGTTTGGTGTGACCACAGAAAGGGTCTCGGCAACCTACCAAAATAAGGCGCTGCAATTTGATTCCTTTATGGCTGGTCGCCAATGGGAAGAGGGGCAAGAGGTGGCGTTAGCATTGAAAGATTGGACACCAATGCTAACGACAAAGGGTTTTGAAGCAATGATACAAGACTGGTTGTCGGTGATCAGGGCGGGGCAACTGGCGAGCCATATCGTCGAGCGCAACATTGCTACCCATCAACTTGCAGAGGCGCTTGTCGCTCGTTTGAACGCGTCGAAGCGATAAGGACACCCAAGCGTTCGCACCTAAAAAGTGAAGTCTCAGGCTTCACTTTTTTTAGTTGGATTACACTAATCTTTGCTGCAAGTACTCAATAAAAGTCTTGATCTGGCTTGGGATGTACTTCGATTGCGCGTATTGGGCGATGATTTTGCCTTGATAGTTGCCGCCTACGTGCCAGTCTCGCAAGACTTCTACCACTTGCCCAGAGTCGATATACGATTGAATAGCGAACTCTGGAAAGACCGAAATACCTACCCCACGCAACACAGCTTCACGGCGAATTTCGCTGTGGTTCACAACAAATGAGCCGTTAACGTTAATCGATACACGCTTGTTATTGTTAGTAAATTCCCAAACTCGGTCGCGAGGATTCTCCCCTAAACACAAACAGTTGTGGCTTGAAATGTCTTCTGGGTGAATCGGCATCCCATATTCTTCGATATAGGCTGGACTTGCGCACAAAACCAATCGACATTGACCTAAAGGTTTGGCGATCAACCCTTCCGTTGGTTTGTTGGTGATCATAATGATGATGTCCACTTCATCGCCAATCGGATCAATGTAGTGGTCGGCGACTTTGAGCTGCAACGACACGTTGGGGTAGTCGTCGATAAAGTCGAGGATCATCGGCATAAGTACTTGGCGAGACAATGCTTTTGGCGCTGCAACACGTAGGCTACCTGAAACATCGGTTTTATCGACCTGCGCCGCAGAAACCGCCATTTTGGCAGAGTTCATCATGTCACTACACAGGCTATAAACCTCTTGCCCGGTTGAGCTAAGACGCATCTGGCGAGTGGTGCGCTCTAGCAGTTTTTCTTCCAACGCGTTCTCTAGCCTAGTGACCGATCGGCTCACGGATGACGGGGATACACCAAGTTTTTTGGCGGTCTTTGAGAAGCTGCCCGACTCCACAACATTTACGAAGATTGCCATCTCTGAAAGTAGCGGAATAAGCTTATTTGTGTCCATGGCGCAATTATCCTTTGCATTATGGCTATATTGTTTCGCTCAAGTTACTTATAGATACTAATTAAGTCAATTGACAACAACTAAAAATAATAAAGGACGTGAAACATGAAGAAGATCAGAAGTATCGAGGATGTTCAGGCAGTTGCTGACGTTTCGAAGCATATTTTGACCTTATTCAGTGGGGGGCTAGATAGCTCATATGTATTAGAACTACTCAAAAATAGTCACGCAAAAGTCACGGCTGTCGCGGTCGACTTGGGTGATGGTATCGAAGAATCGAACCTAAAGCTCATCACCGATCACTACGGCTTCGATCTTAAGATCATCGATGCAAAGCAGGAGTTCGTTGAACACAGCTTAGTGTCCGCGATTCAGGCTCAATCCATGTACCTAGGGGATTACCCTGTTAGCTCGTCACTCTCACGCCCAATTATTGTCAAAAAAGCGGTGGAGCTGGCGGAAATCCTTGGCTGTGATGCGATTATTCATACCGCCAACCAGTCACAAAACAGTTTACGTCGTCTTAATGGCGCGATTGAGCGCTCGGGCTTTGATGGGTTTTATGGCTCTCCTTATGAGTATTCCGCGCTTACAAGAGAAGAGAAAGCCAAAGCACTTTTCCATTCAGGTTTAGTTGGTTTTAAAAGCCGCAATGTGAGCGGTGACTCCAACCTTTGGTGTCGTGAGTTTGAGTCTGGCGTTCTCGACAACCCAGAACAATTCACCGTTTCAGAATCTCTGTTTACCTGGTCGCGTTGGCAGCCAGAAAAACATCTAGAAAACGATCAAATTAAGATTGGCTTTCGTCAAGGCTACCCTGTCACCTTGAACGATCAGCCCATTAATTTACTTGAGTTAATTACCTTCATTAACAACCACGTTGGCGCGTACGAGATTGGCCGATATGTAGGGTTCGACCATCTCGATCAGGACGAAAAGGTACTAGAGGTGCGCGAAGCACCCGCCGCAACACTCCTGATGAAGGCTTACAAGCTGCTGGAAACAGCAGCTTTACCTACCGATGTTCTCAAAGCAAAAGCAATGCATAACGACATGTGGACACAAGAAGCGGTTGAAGGTCGCTTTGGCAGCATGATGCAAAATGCCAGCTATGCGTTCATCGCCCACACTGCGGAATTCATTTCTGGCAGTGTTCTATTCAATCTCACCAGAGGAAGTGCTCTGGCGACAAGTATCGTGGCGGAAAACCCAAGGTATCTGTGTGATCGTGACCGTTGGGAAGTGGAAGTGGCTCATGAACGAAGCCAGCGCTCCTTGCCGTTGGATACTCAACCGCAAAAAGCCCATCAAGCAGTGTAGTAGAGAGGTGCAATTTATGGAGAGCGTTAAACAGGTCGCGAGTCGTAACGTTTCAGTGATTACGCAAATATTGGCGCAAAATCAATATGTCTTTGTCAGCGGTAAGCACATGACGTCCTTACTGCAAACCAACGTCGATGAGGTGATTCGTTTTAAAAACTGTTGGAATCACTTGGAAAGGGATCAATACATGGCAGACGGCGGTACGTATCGCTATCGCCGATATGGTCAGTTTATGAAGTTGCCGGGCAGCCATGAGATTACCATGTTGCCTCATGAACCTTATGTTCAGCCTTCTTACATTAACCAGCTCAATGGTGATATTGAACGTCACTTTGAACCGTTGACAGACCGCTTTGTGACTTCGCCGATTTTGGAGCGACTGCTGCAATTGATGAGTGACATTTACGATGGCGCAGAAGGTAAGCCAACCAAGTGGAATATTCGGCTCCACCCTTACCGAATCATTGCTGATGATTCCGAGTTGGGACAGCCCACACCGGAAGGTTTGCATCGTGATGGTGTCACCTACATTGCGTCGCTGATGATCAACAAAATCAATGTGATGGGAGGGCTGACTACCATCACCGATGCAAACAAACAAGAGTTGGAGACCTTAGTGTTGGATAAAACGTTTGATGTCGTGATGGCGGACGATGAGCAAACCATGCACGAAGTCTCACCAATTCGACCTGAGAGTTCAGACAAATGCGCGTACCGGGATGTACTCGTGATCGCTTTTACAAAAATGGAGGAATAGTATGACTACGGCTGCGAGTTCGTTAAAAAAAGGAAGTTTTAAGTTTCCAGTAACAGAATCATTGCTGCTTTTGGTGGCGGTATTTTGGGGAACCAGTTACGGGCTCACAAAAAGTGCCTTAGTGTATACCAGTGTTTTACTCTTCATTACGATACGTTTCTCAATCACTTTTTTATGTATGCTACCTGTAGTGATTCGAGACTTTCGCCGAGGGCTCAATAAAGATTGGAAGATAGCAATACCGACCGGCTTTATTCTATCGGCGATTTTTTTCTGCGAAGTGTTTGGGGTTTCTCAGACCTCGGCATCCAATGCGGCCTTTTTGATCAGCTTGACCGTGATCTTAACGGCCTTCGCGGAACTGATAATTAACAAAAAGCGCGTAAGCAATACCCTACTTGGTCTCACCGTCTGTAGTGTGGTGGGGGTTTTGCTGCTGACCAGTGAACAAGGGATCGAGTTTTCGTTAAATACGGGCGATTACTTTATTCTGACCGCGGCGCTGCTACGTGCGCTGATGGTGACGTTAACCAAACGGTTTACTGAGGGCAAAGAGATTACCACCTCAACGTTAACCTCACTTCAGTCGTTGGTTGTGGCGTCATGTGCGATTGTTGGCGCAGTCGCGTTTCTACCTGCGTCGGAGTTTGTGTTGCCGACCTCGACGGAGTTTTGGATTACGGTTGCGTACTTAGTGCTGTTTTGTACGCTGTTTGCCTTTTATGTCCAAAACTACGCGGTGCGCAGAACCTCGCCTACTCGTGTTTCCTTGCTAATGGGCAGTGAGCCGTTATTCGGTGCGATCTTCGCTATGGTCTGGCTGCAAGAAACGTTGAGTGTAACCCAACTTGCTGGTGGGGCACTTATCTTGTTCAGTGTGATAGTCACTTCAACCCGAGAAAGCTAACCAAGCCGGGCGAATGCCCGGTTTTCTTTTTCCTGCATCACGTTCTAAAGCGTTGAATCCTCATCGTAAAATAAAGCCTAATACCCAGAGGATGGATCTTCTTTACACATCGGTTACTATGAAGGCGAACTAAGAGGCAATGGCCTGCCCAGAGAACAATCGGAGTAAAGAATGAGCAAACCTTTGAACGAGTGTATCGTCCCTATGTACCCAACCATTCAAGCGCTAGACGTTAACGCGTTAGAGGCGGGGGAGCACAAGTTTTGGTTTGCTGTGGCAACGGATGCTATTGGCCATCCGCAAACACTGCCAGTGAGAGTGTTTAAAGGTCAAAATCCGGGTAAGCGATTTATGATCACAGCAGGTGTTCACGGTGACGAGCAAAATGGTATTTTAACGGCGCAGCAAATCGCTCGGGAGCTCGTCGGCAAAGCCATTGCGGGCGTCGTGACGATTGTTCCTACGGTTAACCTGTCAGGCATTGCCCGCCATAGCCGAGACTTTCACTCCGCCGCGCCGGATAGCTCATCTGCGAATCTTAATCGCGTCTTCCCGGGTAGCCCTACTGGTGATGACGCAAGCCGCTACGCAAACAGTTTGTGGGAGAATCTGCTCAAACCCAATGCGGATCTGGCTATCGATCTCCATTCCCAAACCAGCGGCAGTGCTTATCCCTTGTATGCGTTTGCTGATTACCGCCTAGAAGATGCGATTCGTATGGCTAGGCTCATTAACCCCGACGTTATTCTTAATGATCCCGGTGACCCTGGCATTTTGGAAACGGTTTACAACCGCGCCGGCATTCCTTCGATCACGATAGAGGTTGGCATTGGCCGCTACACCGATTTAGTGATGGTAGAGCGAGCAACCAAAGGGGTGATGAACATTCTTAAGTCTTATGAAGCGCTGTCAGGCAATGTGGACGAATCTGAGGTGCCTTGCGTGGAAGGCGAGCAAATTGTCAGTGTCAGAGCAAGCCAAGGGGGGTTCGTAATCTGCCATGTCGACTTAATGCAAACGGTTTGTGAAGGGGAGAAATTGGCAACGCAATACAATAGTTTCGGTGATGAAATCGAGGTTTACTACTCGCCGATTAACGGTACCGTCATAAGCCACAATGTTGAGTCAGTTCGAGCGCCGGGATCGTTGGTCGTTAGACTAATTCAATAACGGATTCGCTGCATATTATGGGATAACTATTCACCCACATCATTGGTGTTCCTGATAAAACACAGGAACACTTCTTCACCAGATAAAGCAATTACTCTATAAAATTCGCTCACCAATGAGATCTAAATCACATTTATCTGTAAACGATAATTGATCTCATTACCATTCTCATGCAAACTTCGGCGCCTATTAATAATTTGTATGTTGCGTTGTTTATAATGAGATTAGTGAATATTATTTTGCTTTCTTTTTCAGTATTAGCATCAAATGCTATTGCGAGTGAAGAGAGTGAGCAAAACCATCAATGGCTTCGAGACGATTCTCGCTCAAATGCCAAGGTAATTCGCTATCTTGAGCAGCGCAATCGTCAAGTCGAACAATTCCAACAAGCCCTCCAACCTCTGAGCGATGCGCTTCAAGACGAGTGGGCAAATCATCGCGTACAGCGTGGCAGTCAGCCATGGCTGATCCGTGATGGAAAAGAGTATCTGGTCACCCGCGTAGAAGGTCAACGATGGCTGAGAGTCAGAGACGCCAATTCATCTCAAATCGTTGATCTACTCAACATCGAACAGCGAGCAAACCAGCATGACTACTATCAGCTTGGTGGCTGGTCAGTCAGCCCAGATGGACGAAAAATTGCCCTTACTGAAGACCTAGTTGGTAACGAGCAGTACCAAATGGTGGTGGTTGAAGTGGCCACTGGTAAAGAGCAGCGCTTTAATGCCAACGGTGACACTACTGTGATTTGGTCTGCCGATAGCAAGAGTGTGTATGGCATCGTGAAAACGGTTCAGGATGCCAGACCAAGTCGATTGGTGCGTTATTCGCTAGTGGGTGGAAAAGTCACGGACGTTTACACCGAGACGGATCAATCATGGCTTGTCTCTGCCTACCTAGCTAGCGATCGCCAATTTGCCATTGTGCAAAGCAACTCTGAATCTGCCAGCGAACAGCGCGTTCTTGATCTGTCGAATGGTGAGTTGTCAGCCCCGTTAGCCAAAAGACGTGAGGGCTTCGAGTACTACGCAGACATCGCCAAGGGCAAGCTGTATGTACAAAGCAACCGTGATGGTCAGTTCGCTCTATACTCAAGCTCGCTAAAGGATTCGGACTGGCAGGTCATCTACGCGACTAGCTCAGGCGCAGAATTGCAAACTTACTACGTTTTCCAATCAGGCCTTGCGGCGATTGAACAGAAGCAAGGACAAAAAAGTCTCGTCATTTTAAACCACCGTGGTCGGGAGCAACATCGAGAATTACTTTCTCCTTCAGGCAGCGTCGCTTGGCTGAGTCGAGTTGGGGATTACGCCAGCGACAAACTGCGTATTCGTTCAATGTCGATGACCCAACCTGCGCTTTGGGAAGAGTTCGATGTTTCTACGTTAACCCGTCGCCGATTGAGCGAAGATACGTACCCGTCATACCAAGCCGAAGAGTACCATACAGAAACGATATTCATCCCATCGGGTGGTGTTCAGGTTCCTGTGACTCTGGCGTACAAGACGTCAATGCTGACTGAGCGATCTCCTGTGGTGGTTTATGGATATGGTGCGTATGGGTTTACGATGAAGCCTTACTTTATGCCGCAGACAATCTCATTGATGGATCGCGGGATCATTTATGCGATTGCTCATGTTCGTGGTGGTGGCTACTTTGGCGAAGCTTGGCATCAGTCGGGGCGCGGGGTCAATAAAATCAACGGCATCAAAGACTTTGTTGCTGTGTCAAAAGCGATGTCGACTTACAAAAAGGGTCAGCGAAAAGTGGCGGCAATCGGCTCGAGCGCAGGGGGAACCTTAGTCGCTGGTGCGCTCAACCAAGCTCCACAGCTATTCAGCGCGGCGAGCCTGACGGTCCCATTTGTCGATGTTGTCGCGAGTATGTCAGATTCGACGCTACCTTTGACAGCGCAACAGTTTCAGGAGTGGGGAACCCCATCGATTCCTGAAGAGCGGGCGAAAATGGCGCAGTACGATCCCATCTTAAATCTTACCTCTGCTAACTATCCTGCAACGCTTGTTCGCGTTGGTTGGCATGATCGCCGAGTGCCTTATTGGGAGGGCGCCAAATACCTCTCACAACTAGAAGCGACCAGCTCAGGCACTGGTCCCTATCTTCTAGAGACAGATTTTGAAAGTGGACACGCTACGGATCAGCGCAAGTCTTCACAACGCCAAGCGATGGAATACGCATTTCTTATTAAACAATTACAAAAATCGGAATAACGAACCGGAGCCATCATGAAACTTTCACGAGTCAATGTTGCTGTGCTGACTGCACTGGCGGCAGGCCTTGTACACGCGGAATCTAACGTCAGCACCTTTGAAGAGGTGGTCGTCACTGCCAATAAATACGAAGAATCATTGTCAAAAACCGCAGGCTCTGTCTCGGTCATTGACGGTGAAGAGATGCGTAAAAAGGGCGCGACCGAACTGTACGAAGTGCTTAAAAACGAGCCGGGTGTGAGTGTGACTGGCTCGGCGGGTACCGCACAGAATATCACGATTCGTGGTATGTCGGGGAACCGCGTTTCTGTAGTGAAAGATGGCATTTCAACATCAGATGGCTACGGTGCCAATGACTTGAACGATGTGATGGGTCATAACTCCTTTGATGTTTCATCTGCAAAAGAGATTCAAGTCGTGAAGGGCGCAAGTTCAACAAGTTTTGGTTCTGGCGCGCTTGGCGGTGTGATCATTGTTAAATCGCTCTCGCCGGAAGATTTACTCGACGGTGAGGATTTCTATGTGGACGGTGCCGCGAACTATTCCGACAACAGTAGTCGCTATAGGCTCTCATCCAACTTAGCATTCGCACTTGGCGACACTAGCTCCTTGGTTCAAGCCGCGTATTGGAGTGGTGAAGAGAGCAAATCGTACGACGAAAACTTGTGGAACCGTGAAATCGAAGGCCTTAGCGCCGCTTACACCATCCAGCACTACCTAAACGATGAATGGATGCTGAAAGCCAAAGCGGATTTCTATCGTGAACAAATGATCCGTGAAGAGGGGATCGCACCTCCTCAACGTGACGCAAAAATGGATATCGAGACGTTTTACGAAGACGAAACGCTATCTAATTACCTATTTTGGTTGGGTGCTGAATACGAGTCAGAAACCTTGCTCCTCGATACGCTAGAGACGAAAGTGTACTACCGACACACCTTGTTCAACGAAGACTCCAATAAGCTCATGTATCGTGATTCTAATGGCGTACGCCTGTTGCGTCGTGAGATAGAAAATCGTCAGTTCCAAGATCAGCTGGTTGGTTGGTCTGCAGATATGATGAAAGAACTGTATCAAGGCGAGCTGAAGCATACGCTGGTTTATGGCGGTAAGTTTGAAACGACCTATCATGAGCGCCCAGTCGATGAAAGACTTACGGACTGGCATGGCGTGAAAGTGACCCAAACTAACCCATTTGCTCCGGCAACCAGCTATTCAGTGGGCGCCTTTATTCAAGACTCTATTGAAGTAGGCAACTGGCGTGCAATGTTGGGGCTTCGCTATGACTCCTACCGCCTGAGCTCTGACAGCGGCCGTTCAATTGGGATGGAAGACCTGCCCGATAACAACAGCAGTGAGGTGTCGCCAAGTGCGTCGATTGCCTATCAATTTACCCCAGCATTTAACAGCTACTTTAGCTACAAGCATGGCTATCGCGCGCCAGAATACTCAAAAACCTATGGCTTAGTGAATCATGATTTCGTGCAAGGTAGCGCATTCATCATTATGCCTAACTTCGAGCTAGAGGAAGAAACCAGTGACAGTTTTGAAATTGGTGCCAAGTACGATGATGGCGCTATGCGCGTGTATGGGGCGGTTTTCTACAACGTATTCAGAAACTTCATTGAGCAAAAGACGGTTGGTAAACGCGCAGGAACCAATATCACCGAGGTGACCTTTGACAACCTAGATGGTGTTCGAACCTACGGTGCTGAAGCGTCGGTGGAATACTCCCTCACCAATACGATTATCGCCAGCACTAACATCGGTATCGTTGATGGAAAAGACAAAGAAGGCGATTACGTCCGTGCCATCACGCCACTAGAAGGTAATGTGGCGCTTAACTACGACAATGGAGCGCTTAACGGTTACGTGCAGCTTAACTGGGCTGACCAAATGAATCGCACCAGCGTATGTGTTAACCAGCAAAAAATCGCGGTTGACTGTGCGACCACCGCGGGCTGGGGTGCCGTTGACATCGGTCTAGGCTATGACTTTGGCAACAATACCAATATTAGTGTCAATGTCATCAACCTATTCGATCGCGAGTACATTCGCTACCAAGATATCGCGGGTCTCGAAAGCCTACACGAGGCATTCCAAACAGAGTCCGGCCGTTACTTCACCGTCAACGCACGTTACGCGTTCTAAGGATTGAACATGAAGAGACGTTATTCACTGATCGCCGCAGCGCTGATTTCTACAGGCGTTGGCGCAGGAGAGTGGGACTATCCTGCAGGCAACCAAGTGGTGAGCGACGCAGTTGCGGCGCAAGACTATTTGCAACGCCACTACCCTGAGGCAGGGACGGTGTCATTACGCTATCAAACGCAGAGCAAACTCGGTCACCAGTACAATTTCAATATTGCAGTGGACGGCGAATACCAACCGCAGCGCGCCTTAGTGGTCCATACCGACAAAGATGGCATCGTGCGACGTGTCTTCAAGAGTTTGCACGACACCATTATTCGCAACGGCGAGGCGACAAAAGCGTCTGAGTTAGAATCACCACGCCGCTTAAAAGCCCAGTATCCACCCTCTTTGGCTTCAGGGGAGATGGTCACTGCGACAGTGAATGTAGTGGATCCAGACCTGAGAACCATGGACAGACATGTTGCGCCAGAACTGCCTTGGCTCGATGTGGCGGACTACCCAAATACCCCAAGGTTTGTTGAACGCAACGTTGAAGTCTTAAAAAGTGGTGAGCATTACTACTTGTCGAATTCGCGTGTGACGCAAGTGGATGCGGAGTATTTGGAAGAGTATCAACCAGATAGCAAAACCTGGGTAAAGAGTGGCAGCGCGTCATTTTTGGCACCGGAAGGTATTGTGCAGTTTAGCCAACTCAGCGAGTTAAACACGCTCACCTTTGCCAGCAATGACTTTACTCAAGTGATGGCGTTTTACCATATCGATGAATCGTTGCGATATGTTGAATCTCTGGGCTATTCGCTATTTACAGAGCCCGTGGTGTTTGATGGTCGAGGGCTATCCAACAACAACTCAAGCTACTTCCTTGGCCCAAAGGCGGCAATGTTTGGTATTGGTGGCTCACCTGATGCGATTGATGCGGATATCGTCATTCACGAACTTGCCCATGGCATCCATTATCAAATTGTCCCTGACTGGGCATATGGCCACACCGGTGCTATGGCGGAAGGGTTTGCTGACTACTGGGCAGGCTCGGCAAGTTACAGAAAGCTTCACCAGCAAGGCTCAGAATTTGAAATTGACACCGTATTTAACTGGGATGGCTATTTCGGCAATCGCATTTCCACACGCAGTCTTTGGAACCAACGCGCGAAGTATTTTGAGACCAGTGAATATCGCGCTCACGAAAGTGTCGGTGGTGAGCTCGGGGACGAGCTATGGTCGACCCCTTTATTCCAAACCTTAAAACAGGGCGTCGAAAAATACGGAGAAGAGGCGTTCACCGAAATAGATACCCTAGTCTTGGAGTCGATGTTTGGCCTTGGTCGTGGGATGAAGATGCACGATCTAGTTGAGAGCATCTTGTACACCGCCAAGACGCTTTATCCGGAGAAAGAGTATTACGACATTCTCAAGCGCAACTTCGCCACTCATGGTCTAGAGAAAGCGCCGTTTGTGCTTGAAGTCGATAGCCGTTACGTTGATCCCGCTCAGCCGATGGCGGTTCGTTTGATTGCCAATGGGCGCCAAGCCTCGGTTGATGGAACGGTGATGACCTCGAGCGGCCATCAAGCAGTCATTAAGCAAGACAAGTTTTCTGTCGCAAACCAAAGGATTCAGCTTGATGGTAAGGCGTTGTGCGCCAAGCCGTTTGAACTGGATGCGAATATTGGTTACCAGTACGGCCCTGATTTACGCATGCTCAATTGGACCGACAATCGCACACTGATTATGGGCATTCCACAGCTTAGCCAGCCATTAAAGGTTCAAAATTCCGCGTTGCCAGACGCTTCGTTGGCAAGCAACGGTACCTTCAACGCTGGATTCAAGAGCTTTAACTTCATCATCAATGACAAACAAACGGTCACTGAAGATTTCGGTGTCTATCTCAAGTTCCAGCACCAACAAATGAGCGATTTGCAGGCGGAGCTCGTCTCGCCATCGGGAGTTAGGCAAACATTGATCGCCAATCCCCGTTATTCACTGAGTGAAAAGCGTTTCTATTGGGTGGCGAAACATGATCCTCAGCTTCAATCCTTTGTTGGGGAGCCGCTTAATGGCACTTGGCGACTGGAAGTTTCCGATGTCGGTATAGGCGATACCGGGATATTGGTCGAATGGGCAATCGGTTCAGTCGAGCGTTATAGCTGTGAGCAGACGACCGACAGTACAGAAAACAACAAAACCAACAATAAATCCGGCACAGGGGGAGGCGCGTTCTCATGGGGGCTTTGGCTTCTTGGAGGACTATTACTCTGGCGTCGTGAGCAAAAACACACTCATTAATTTAGAAAGCAGCAATATGAAAACTCAACTTACTTTGCTTGCCGCAGCTGTGATGTTAGCAGGTTGTGGTGGCTCAGGAGGCTCTGATGAGAGTGCTCCAACCTATACTCTTTCCGGAACAGTGAAAGCACAGTCTATTCAAGGCAATGAAAAAGTATGTGCTGACCTGAACCAAGACTTTGTGTGCGGTTCAGGTGAGCCAAGCACGACAGCCAGCAATGGTCAGTACTCCATTACCAGTACGAGCAAGGCCATTTTGGAAAACCCAATCGTGGTTGAAATTGACACAGGTTCGACGGCGCTGAACACGCGCGCGGATGCTGCTAACCAAACCGCGATCTTGGTTGCGCCGGCGCAGAACAAATTAGCGGGCAACGATATCAGTGCGGTGTCGACCCTAGTGGCTGGGTACGTAGCTTCTGGTGAGAGCTTAGCAACGTCAGTGGCTCGCGTAGAATCACACTTTAAAGCACTGGGTTTACCTTCAGACGACATCATGCAGCAAGTTGACGACGCAGCGTTTCAGACTCTGGAAAAAAACATTCTTACGCTAACCAGTGCGATGGAAGAGTCTAAGCGAAACGATCAAGTGTTTGCGTTGGCGGTTCAACTTGATGACCAGACCACCACGTTAGGCAAAGAGTTGTTAACGGATCAAAGCGCGAAAGCGATGATGGTCAAACTCGCTTCTCAGATTACGTTATCTCAAATTGCATACCGTGATCACAATGATACCGGGATTACATCTTATGTGACTGATGGTGGTTATGTGGATCAATCACCAGCCGATTACCCGGGTCAAGATGCCGACTTTGGTCATGATAAAAACGATGGCGGCTTTAAATTTGTGAAGCTGGATGCGTCAGGCAAAGCACTCTCTGAAGACGCTGCCGAGTGGTCGTGTGTACAGGATCAACGCAGTGGTTTGATTTGGGAATCGAAGCTAGATAACGCAGGCTCTCCACGCCATTTTGATCGTCTGTTTGCTTACCAAGAAAGTGGAGTGATTGAACCTTACATCGAAGACATTAACATCTTAGGTTGTCGCAGTACGGACAACATCTGTACCACAGAAGAGTACGTGAATTACCTAAACAAAGAGGCGGTGTGTGGCATCACCAACTGGCGTTTACCGACCTCCCATGAAGTATATAACTTGATTGATTTCGGTGAGACAGAAACGGACGCGGACAACCAAGTCTACGGTTTTACCAAGCAGTTTTTCCCGCTGCAAAGCAAAGCGAGTTACTACGAAACGGGCGTGATTTGGACCAAGTTCGCATCGTTCTCTGAGTACTCGGATCAAGCCGCAGCGAATGGACACTTCTTTAATGCGATTGAGACTCGAGGTGAATCTCGTGGTTCGATTTCACCGCAAGAAATATACACCAGCGAGACGCCAACGGATAACTCCGACTCTTATCAATTTGCGGTTCGTTTAGTGGCATACCCGGAGAACAAATAATGAAAAAACTGACAATCGGTATCGCGTTAAGTTTGGTATCCACTTTTTCTATGGCCGCTCAAGAGTGCCATGTTGATTTTAGTAAAAGTGCACCGAACATTCGTTACGAATTTAATGACAATGGCACCATAAAAGACAAAGTCACAGGGTTAACTTGGATGCGCTGTGCTGTGGGGCAAGAATGGAATGCAGAGCAAGCGACTTGTACGGGAAACGCAACAGGTATGTTTTGGCAGGCTGCATTAAATGAAGTGGTGTCGATCAACCAAAGTGAGAGCCACAAATTGCACCAATTTGGTGGTAAGCAAAAATGGCGCATGCCGAATATCAAAGAGTTGGTGAGCTTGGCTGAATTTTCCTGTCGTACGCCAGCGCTAAATACCAAAGCTTTCCGTGGCGCCTTCGACACACGTACAGATGATGCCGATCTGACGTCTTACTTGTGGAGTAACCACCACCTTCCAGACACGCAAAGAATCATGACATTTGACACGCGTAACGCGCAGGTCTTTAGCTACGGCATGTCTCAATCAAAACTCGGTGTCTTGCTGGTGGCCGACGACGAGTAACAAACACAAGCGAGCCTTCGGGTTCGCTTTTTTGATCTCATTGCTGACCTTATCGGTAACAGATTAAAACAATCTTAACGCAACCATGAGATGAGAAAATCAACCACTGCCAAAGGATTCAAAGCGCACCTCGACACCAAGGTGTGCCCTGTTTGCCTGCGTCCATTCAGTTGGCGCAAAAAGTGGCGAAATAACTGGGCCAATGTGATCTATTGCTCAGATGGGTGCAGAAAACGCAAAACCGTCAGCATGGGGTTAGGTGATGAGAGGTGATGTTGTGTGGTGCGTCACTAATCTGCGATTGGATTAACACGACAAAACCAGAGTTTAAGGTACTCTAAAGTGGACTAGTGATAGAGAGAGGACACCATCGATGTCGAAAAGCACAAAACTACAACATGAAGACAAATTGGTAAAAAAAGCACTCGAAATTGGTGGCAAGATGGCCAAGATGCAAGGGTTTGATTTACCGCAGTCCCCTCAGCCTGTCCGAGTCAAAGCCATCTACTTGTTCTTAGTTGATGCCAAACAAATTACGCCATTGCCAGAAAGTAAATTGGATGGCGCAAACATCAAACACAGACTGGCACTTTGGATACACAGCGCGCTGCCAGACAATGATCCATTGAAGTAGGCCGCCTCTCTGCGTGCGCGATTTGTTTGCTCGGACGTTTGTCTTATCTTTGCGTTTACGTCGGACTTTAACGTAACAAATACTTGTTCATATGATTTGCAATGCTCTCATCGCGAACACTACCAATGGTTGACCACATCTGACTCACTAGCTCTGGGTTCTCTGACGCGAAGCGCTGGCTGAAAATCAGATAGTAGTACTTTCTGAGTATTGGTGGGTTGACCTTCACGATATTGGGTAATTGATTCTTTTCAATGTAACTGTCGGCGATGTTGCTTTGGATCGCCACTGCCGATACACGCCGCTTCTTCAACAATTCGAACAGTTGAGCGGTACTCGGCATCTCCAATGTCTCTATACCTTTATCAGATAACACCTTCTGAATAGAAAATCCGTTGTGCACACCGATTGGACTTCTGATACTTGCCGATAGGTTTATCCCGTCCCACTCCAGCGATTGATCACGAAGACGATAAAAAAAGTAATCGAGTGTCGCGATACGCAATGCGCTGTCAGCTTGGTTATCTTTGGTGGGATAAGCCGCGTATCGGGCTCGTTCTGGGCTATAAGAGAAAATAAAACCGCCATCGACTTGATTCGTTTTGATTTGCTGAAGGACTCTTTTGCCCGGCATTCGAACGTATTCGATTTCTACACCCAAGGTGTCAGCGGCCTGCTCTATGATATCGATGGATAGCCCAGGCGGCTTGGCGACTGCATTACCGTTGCCCATTTGGAACGGAAATGATTCAACGTCTGAGTAGGCAAGTCTGATGGTTTTAGGCGATGAGGCATAAGCATTAAAAGCGGACATATACATCACAAGTACGACTAATAGAGAGCGCATTCAATTCTTTCCGTAGAGTTATAATTATCACTTTTCCCACATCAATTTGTTGGTGCAAAGTGTCGGTTATTTGATTTTATCGATAATCTTAGTTTGTTACTGTCTACTGATTCTCGCTTTGAAACGATGACAATCAGGGTTGCCCCTCCTATTGTTAGGATAGACAGATAGTTCCTTAGATTGGCTTGTTAAACAACCCACTCAGCCTTGAGTTTAGAAGAACCAAATTCACAGTGCCACTTCGGAAAGATTGACGCGGCATCGATTACAAAAAGGCGAACCTTGTGGTTCGCCTTTGGCTATTTAAGTGAGTTTCCAACTTGGTTGTCTGTGTTCAACCAGAAAAATTACTCTTCGTAGTTGTCGATGCTTGGACATGAACAGATCAAGTTGCGGTCACCATAAACGTTGTCTACGCGGTTCACGGTAGGCCAGTATTTCCACTGCTTAGTTGCAGGAGAAGGGAAGCAACCCATCTCACGAGGGTATGGGCGATCCCACTCTTCACTTGCAAGGTCAACTTGCGTGTGAGGTGCGTTCACTAGTGGGTTGTTGTCTAATGGCCATGCACCTTCGTGAACCGCTGTGATCTCTTCACGAATCGCGATCATTGCATCACAGAAACGGTCGATCTCTTCTAGATCTTCAGACTCTGTTGGCTCAACCATTAGCGTGCCTGCTACAGGGAAAGACATGGTTGGTGCGTGGAAACCGTAGTCCATTAGACGCTTAGCAATGTCTTCTTCACTAATACCTGTTTCTTCTTTAAGCGGACGAATGTCGATGATGCACTCGTGCGCGACGCGGCCATTAGTACCACGGTAAAGAACAGGGTAGTGAGGGCGCAGGCGCTCCATCATGTAGTTGGCGTTTAGAATCGCTACCTTAGTCGCCTCTGTTAGACCTTCTTCACCCATCATTGCGATGTAAGCCCAAGAAATAGGTAGAATAGATGCACTGCCTAGATCTGCTGCTGATACTGCGAACTCTTCACCTTCAACACCGTTTTCGATGTGACCCGGTAGGAAAGGTGCTAGGTGCGATTTCACACCGATAGGACCCATACCCGGACCACCACCACCGTGTGGAATACAGAAGGTTTTGTGCAGGTTAAGGTGAGAAACGTCAGAGCCGATAAGACCAGGAGACGTTAGACCAACCTGAGCGTTCATGTTCGCGCCATCTAGGTAAACTTGACCGCCAGCGGCATGAACCATTTCACACACTTCTTTCACTTGCTCTTCGTAAACGCCGTGCGTAGAAGGGTAAGTGATCATGATGCTTGATAGGTTATCCGCGTGCTTTTCGATTTTCGCTGCTAGGTCTGTCATGTCGATGTTGCCATCGTCATCACACTTAACCACAACCACTTTCATTGACACCATTGAAGCGGTAGCAGGGTTTGTACCGTGCGCTGAGCTTGGGATCAAACATACGTTACGGTGCCCTTCGCCGCGGCTCTCGTGGTAGCGTTGAATCGCGATTAGACCTGCGTACTCACCTGATGCGCCTGAGTTAGGCTGTAGTGAGAAGTCATCGTAGCCTGTGATTTCACACAGCTTCTCTTTTAGATCTTTCGCTAGCGCAGAGTAGCCCGCCGCTTGCTCGATTGGTGCGAATGGGTGAATCGAACCAAACTCTGGCCATGTTACTGGGATCATCTCCGCGGCGGCGTTCAGCTTCATTGTACAGCTGCCTAGCGGAATCATACCGTGAGTCAGTGAGAAGTCTTTGTTCTCAAGCTGTTTTAGGTAACGCATCATCTGCGTTTCGCTGTGGTGCGTGTTGAATACTGGGTGCGTAAGGTATTTTGAAGTACGACGAAGCGCTTCAGGAATCGCTGCAAATTCGTTGCTCGCAATTTCTGATGACAGTGCGTTTACGTCTTGTTCTACGCCAAATACGGCAAATAGCGCTTCAACGTCAGCAACGGTTGTTGTTTCATCTAAGCTCACACCGAGTTGAGTTGGCAGTTTGCGCAGGTTGATGTCAGCTGCTTGAGCTTTTGCGTACAGCGCTTGAGTCTGTTCACCTGAATTGATGGTGATGGTATCGAAGAAACTGTTGTGCGCGAGTTCGAAGCCAGCTTTAGTTAGACCAGCAGCCAAAATAGCTGTCATGTGGTGAGTACGGCGAGCAATAGTACGCAAGCCTTCTGCACCGTGGTAAACCGCGTAGAAAGATGCCATGTTTGCTAGTAGTGCCTGAGCAGTACAGATGTTTGATGTCGCTTTCTCACGGCGGATATGCTGCTCTCGAGTTTGCATCGCCATACGTAGTGCTTGGTTACCGTTAGAATCGATAGAAACACCGATAACGCGACCAGGCATCGTACGTTTGTGCTTGTCACGTGTTGCCATGAATGCAGCGTGTGGACCACCGTAACCCATAGGTACGCCAAAGCGTTGTGCTGAGCCGATCACGACATCTGCGCCCATTTCACCTGCAGGCTTAAGTAGAGCTGAAGCGAGTAGGTCTGTAGCAACCGTGACTAGTGTTTTGTTGGCCTGCGCTTTAGCGATGATGTCCGTTAGGTCGCGAACTTCACCGGTTGTACCAGGGTATTGAACCAGCGCGCCGAACACGTCTTGCTCTGGTAGTGACTCTAATGAACCGACTTGTACGTCAAAGCCGATGTACTTAGCGCGAGTTTTAACAACTTCTAGCGTTTGAGAGTGAACATCATCTGCAACAAAGAAGACGTTGCTCTTGCTCTTACCAGCGCGCTTACATAGCGTCATTGCTTCGCCTGCTGCTGTTGCTTCGTCAAGTAGTGAGGCGTTAGCAATGTCCATTGCGGTTAGGTCCATCACCATTTGCTGGAAGTTAAGCAGTGCTTCTAGGCGGCCTTGCGAAATCTCTGGCTGATAAGGGGTATATGCTGTGTACCAACCTGGATTTTCCAGCACATTACGCAGGATTACGTTTGGCGTGAAAGTGTTGTAGTAACCTTGGCCGATGAACGTACGCTTGATTTGGTTTTGGTCGGCAAATTCGCGCATGGCAACCAACATGTCAGCTTCGCTTTTTGCTTCGGCCAGTGTCATTGGTTTTTCTAGGCGGATTTGCGCTGGAACTGTTTCATCAATCAACGCGTCTAGATTTGCAACGTTGATCGCTTCCAACATTTTTTGTTGGTCAGATTTGTTTGGACCGTTGTGGCGAGCAACGAACTCATTTTGTGTGCTGAGGCTTTGAAGTAATTCAGTCATTGTCCTTTACCTACTCCATCGTTCGGTTATCGGTTGTCACTACTGACAATATTGCTTATACGTCCGAACTTTGAAAAAAAGCTGCCTCTGAGAACAGGGGCAGCCTTGCTAATTTTCCTAATTACTCGTCTTCGATTGAGTTTAGGTACTCTTCTGCGTCTTTTAGGTTGTCGAGTTCAGATGCATCAGACATCTTCACTTTCACGATCCAACCGCCTTCATACGGTTCTTCGTTGATTAGCTCTGGGCTGTCTTCTAGTTCTTCGTTGATTTCTACGATTTCACCGGTGATTGGTGCATAGATGTCAGACGCTGCTTTTACAGATTCAACCAGTGAGAAGCTTTCACCTGCTTCAACTTCGTCTTCAACCTCTGGTAGGTCAACGAATACAACGTCACCCAGCATTTCTTGTGCATGCTCAGAAATACCGATCGTTACTGTGCCGTCACCGTTATCGCGTACCCACTCGTGGCTATCTGCAAACTTCAGTGTTTTGTCCATTGCTTAATCTCCAAAAATAACTTTGATTAAATTGTTTATTGGTAAAGTGGGAAGCGATTGCACAGTGCTTTCACTTCTTTGCGAACGCGTTGTTCAACTTCTGGGTTGCCTTCTGGGTTTTCTACCAACCCGTCAAGAACGTCGCCAATCCAATTACCGATGAGTTTGAATTCTTCAGCGCCAAAGCCGCGGCTTGTGCCCGCAGGCGTCCCTAATCGAATGCCCGATGTAATCATAGGCTTCTCTGAATCGAATGGGATGCCATTTTTATTACATGTGATCCCCGCACGTTCTAGTGCTTCTTCTGTCACGTTACCTTTCAAGCCCTTAGGGCGAAGGTCGACCAACATCAGATGAGTATCTGTACCGCCGGTCACAATGTCGCACCCGCGAGTTTGCAATACTTCAGCAAGAACTTTTGCGTTGTTGATCACTGAATCAATATAAGTTGAAAATTCTGGACCGAGCGCCTCGCCAAACGCGACGGCTTTAGCCGCGATAACGTGCATTAATGGGCCGCCTTGTAGGCCAGGGAAGACTGCAGAGTTGATTTTCTTGATGATGTCTTCATGGTTAGTCAGAATCATACCGCCACGTGGGCCGCGCAATGTCTTATGTGTTGTGGTTGTAACAACGTGTGCATGTGGAAGCGGACTAGGGTGCGCGCCTGTCGCAATCAGACCGGCAATGTGCGCCATATCGACCATTAGGATTGCATCAACTTCGTCTGCGATTTCGCGGAACTTAGCAAAGTCGATGGTACGAGGAATTGCGCTACCACCTGCGATGATCATTTTTGGCTTGTGCTCAAGAGCCAGTTCTCGAACCGCGTCGTAATCAATTTCTAGTGTGTCGCGATCCACGCCATACTGAACGGCGTTGAACCATTTACCAGAAAGCGCTGGGCGAGCGCCGTGGGTAAGGTGACCACCCGCATCTAGAGACATGCCAAGAATAGTGTCGCCTGGTTGAAGAAGTGCCAGCTTCACTGCGCCATTTGCTTGCGCACCAGAGTGAGGTTGAACGTTTGCGTAGCCACACTTGAAAAGTTGCTTCGCGCGTTCGATAGCGATCGCCTCTACTGTATCAACGTGTTCACAGCCACCGTAGTAACGACGGCCAGGGTAACCTTCTGCATATTTATTGGTTAGGCAGGTGCCTTGGGCTTGCATGACTGCTTTAGATACAATGTTCTCAGAAGCAATCAGCTCAATTTGTTCGTTTTGACGTGTGTTTTCCGCTTGAATCCCAGCGAACACAGCGTCGTCAGTAGCAGCAAGATTAGTCGAGAAAAAGTTCTCTAGGCTGTGATTTTGGTACGTTTTGTTCATGGTAGATGACCTTCCATTGATGCCGATGAGATAGTTATTTAGGTTTGTAGTTCTCATCAGTCTTTTTCTAGTACTGCTCTTCTCTATGTAAGAGCAAAGCGACATTTAACGCCCCAAAACTCAGTATTCAATCCGTGGGGCAAAACCGAAAACAATTGTTAAATCTATCAAGCAACCGATTCGGAAATAGCATCTCTACAACTAACAAGTTGGTAACATAGCGGTTGTCGTAACAACAATCAACCAAAAATTTCCTATTGGAAACAAGGTTTCTAATTTTGTTATCGAGAGCACGGTTTATTTCTTGTTCTAATCTTTTTTCTCTGATCGCCTTCGGGCACAATGAAAATGAAACAGGAAGTAGCAGAATATAAGAAGAGGGAAGCATGCCCGAAGATATCTATGATGAATACCCATCATTGACGTTAGCCAAGGAATCGAGCGATCAAAATATCGAACCATTGAAGCTTGGCGAGAAAATCAAAGACATACGTGGCAAGTTAGGGATTACCCTTGAAGAGGCAAGCCAACGCACAGGATTAGCGCGTTCAACATTAAGTAAGATTGAAAACGAACAGATTTCGCCTACCTTCCAAGCGATGCAGAAGTTGGCTATGGGGTTGCAGATAGATATGCCGCAACTCTTTGAACCACCAAGGAAAAAAGTTGCAACAGGGCGCAGGGATATTACTAAATCCGGTCAAGGAAAGCCGCACCCAACGCCTACTTATGAGCATGAACTGCTCGCCACTCAACTGTCTAACAAAAAGATGATGCCGTTCAAAAGCCAAGTGCATGCACGGAGCTTTGACGAGTACGGAGATTGGGTGCGTCATGATGGCGAAGAGTTTCTGCTTATTCTTTCAGGAACGGTTCGGTTTTATTCTGAGTTCTATGAGCCAGTGGAAATGAGTGAAGGGGACAGTGTCTATTATGATGCCAATATGGGCCATATGCTGATTTCTACCAGTGAAGAAGATGCACATATTTTGTGGGTGACCGCTAAATAACGTAACGCGCTCTTAGTTTTCCTATAATAAAAGCAAACGATTGCTTTTGTGTTTTTTCTGAGTACAATAGCGCCATCTTGAGCGACATAGGTTCAAGATGACGCTTCTCTTTCCTTTCTGTTGATGTGAATTTAATGTTAAATGTCACATTTTGAACTGTTCTCGACTTGTTAATGGTGCAAAAATTCTCCACTCGTGTTTATTATTGGAAACAAAGTTTCCTAGAGTGGAAAACGAACCTGATTAAACGGAGACAACAATGACTCAAGATCTACTAAAAACACCACTTCACTCTTTACATGTTGAAGCTGGTGCGAAAATGGTTCCTTTCGCAGGCTACGATATGCCAGTGCAATACAAACTCGGCGTGAAAAAAGAGCACCTACACACCCGTGATGCGGCGGGTCTGTTCGACGTATCGCATATGGGGCAATTACGTCTGCACGGTGAAGGGGCTGCGGCGTTTCTTGAGTCTTTGGTCCCAGTGGACATTATCGACCTACCAGCTGGCAACCAGCGCTATGCGTTTTTCACCAATGAACAAGGTGGCATTATGGATGACCTTATGGTGGCAAACCTTGGGGATCATCTGTTTGTTGTCGTCAATGCGGCGTGTAAAGAGCAAGATATTAACCATCTTGAAGCCCACCTTCCGTCCGGCGTAGAGCTAGAAGTGATTGATGACCGAGCACTACTGGCATTGCAAGGCCCTAAAGCCGTAGATGTCCTTAAGCGATTCAATGCTGAGGTCGCAGACATGCTATTTATGGACGTGAAGAAGCTTGAGATTTTAGGTGTTGAGTGCATTGTGAGCCGCAGTGGCTACACGGGTGAAGATGGCTACGAAATATCTGTACCAAACACGCACGCACAAGAGCTAGCACAAAAGCTAACAGCTGAAGAGGAAGTCGAGTGGATCGGTCTTGGCGCTCGTGACTCTCTGCGTCTTGAGTGTGGATTGTGTTTGTATGGTCATGATCTCGACACAACGACAACACCTGTTGAAGCAAGCCTTCTGTGGGGCATTCAAAAAGTGCGTCGCACTGGCGGTGAACGCGAAGGTGGGTTCCCAGGTGCGGACATCATCCTTAAGCAAATTGAGACTAAAGACGTGACGCGTAAGCGTGTTGGTTTAGTTGGCCAAACCAAAGCCCCAGTTCGTGAAGGCACTGAACTGTTCGACGCTGATGACAACAAAGTTGGTGTTGTAACCAGTGGTACAGCAGGCCCTAACGCAGGTAAACCAGTTTCAATGGCTTATGTTCGTGCCGATCTTATGGCTGTAGGTACTGAGTTGTTTGCCGAAGTTCGTGGTAAAAAACTGCCAATGACTGTTGAGAAAATGCCATTTGTGCCGCAGCGTTACTATCGCGGTTAAGCATTTGTAAGCATCATTTGAATTGTGTATCAAACCTCTCGACTGAGAGGTTTTTTTATATGTATGATGTCGGTAGTAGTTTTACAAAGGATATTTTTATGAAAAGGCTTACTGCAGTTCTTGCCGTGATGCTCTCAGCTGGAGTGCATGCGGGGGATGTAAACCCGTACATTATTAATGGTAGCCCGACGACCGACAGTGAACTGAGTGGCAATTACCCTACGTTTACCAGTCTGTATTTTCATGATGGGTCGAAGTTTGGTAACTACTGTGGCGGTACCATCATTGATGCTCAACACGTGTTAACTGCGGCTCACTGTATCTATCGAGATTATGAAGCCATGCTCCACACTTGGGTTGTTCCCGGTCTTGCGGACCAAACCAAGTACAATAATGGCGGTTACCAATCTGCACGAGTTGAGAAAATTTACTATCAAAGCTCTTACAGCCCCAATTTGGATCCTTCGAAGGGGCCTGTCCTTCCTGATGATATCGCTATTCTTAAACTAGAAAGACCACTATCTATTGGCAACTACAGTAGCTATCTAAACACAACTACGAATGATGTTTACGCTAACACGCGAGGAGCCGATACGTTTAAAGCGATAGGTCGAGGCTACACCAACCATGTTGCTAACGATAAAGGTCAAACTGTTACAAGGACGACGACGAATGTTGTTATGCAGACCAGTTTAACCTTTGCCTCTAGCGGAATCTGTAGTTCTACTAGTAAACAATTGTGTTTCGATGGCCCGCTATCGGGTAGCTACAAGAACTCAACCTGTAATGGTGACTCGGGTGGACCAGTTTATTGGTATGACGGTTTTAAATACCAGCAGATAGGTATTACAAGCTACGGCCCGGGGACCTGTGGGGATCAAGACCGTCCGTATACTTCGGTCTTTACGGAGGTATACGACTACGCAAACTGGATCAACAATGTGGTTAATGGTGCAGTCGATCCTACTTTTGAAGTTAGAAAATCATCAGGCGTTCGTTCGTTGTTCAACTTTTCGACAGGTTGGGTGATGAGATCATCTTCAGCGCTATCGGATGAAACCTCGATGCCAAAAATTAGCTCAACGAGCTCAATCGGTTCCTCTGGCTCTAGCGGCGGCTCACTGGGCTTATTTTCTGTGTTGCTGCTAGGCGCATTGTCTCTTAGAAAGAAAATCCGCCGCTAACACGATTAAACCTTTGCTCTCCCCGTTCGTAAACTAAACTTAAGAGTGATGCTTACGAACGGAGGAAGTGATCATGGTTCGATTTCTACTGGCGAGCGTGATAACAGCTTGGAGTTCGTTCGCCTATAGCTTTGAAGCTACTCCTTATATCGTCAATGGCACTACTGCCAACATTTCTAATTATCCTACATTTGCCAGTCTGTTTTACCGTAGTAACACGCTTTATAGCACCAGCAGCTTCTGTGGTGCGACGCTTATTAATAGTGAGTATGTACTTACCGCAGCGCATTGTATTTACGGTCAAAACGAAACCATGCTCTATACCGTGGTTGCGCCGCAACTCGAAGATGAAAGCCAGTTTTTATCGAGTCCTCAAGCCCGAGTTGTCGAGTTTTACTACCCAGATACCTATTCCGACTCGTCGGTTGATTTATGGCGCGACGATATTGCCATATTAAAGCTCGAAACGGCTTTGGGTGTTGGTGACTTTAAATACTTGCTCAACACCACGATCAATAACAGTTTTCCCTCGAACGGCGAGTTTATTGCGGTTGGCCATGGCTATATAGAAGGCAACCAACCCGGAGGGGGGCAATTGCTCGAAACTGAGTTGGAATATATTTCGACATCCGCTTGCCAAGCGGAATTTGGCAGTGCGATCACCGATAAACATTTGTGTTTTGGTGGGCCTGAAAAGAGCGGTTATCAAAATTCGACTTGTTCGGGAGATTCTGGAGGGCCAGTCTATTATTACAACGGCCTCGATTATATCCAAGTTGGGTTGACGAGCTTTGGCCCTGCATTGTGTGGAGACAACCGCTACAGTGTGACCTCTGTGTTTACCGACCTTTATGATTACCAAGGTTGGATAGATCAAGTGCTTGCAGGTGAAGTGGAACCAAAGGCATTTGTCTTGGTTGAAGATGGCGTAAGAAGACTGATCAATAACGAACATGGCAGCAGCCAAGCGGAAGTGACTCCGGATCAGTTAACCACAAGCAGCAGTGGAGGAGGAGGGGGGGGTTACGGTCTCTTGGTTCTACTTCTCATTGCTTTCAAACGAAGTATAAAATGGTAGTTTTACGCATTTTCAAAGTAAAAAGTACCATTCTCAAAAGTGAGATTTAATCATACCTCTATGATATATAAGGGTTTTACTCAGGCAGGTGTCGCGATTGTAAGACCTGCTATATTGACTAATCTTATCTAAACGATAGTTTTAACTTATCTATAGGGTGGAGCTGGAGAATTCCTCAATGACAGAAAGTAAAAACTATCAAATCACACTTTTGTCGGATGTGAGCATGCAATCGAATCTATTTAAAGATTCGCTAGAGAGAGGGCTTCAGCTTACCGTCAACATGGTTTCTGTCGATGATCTTCGTACACATGATGGCTCGTCTCGCCTACTGGGTGATTTTGTGTTGTTCGATTTTCAATACCTAGATGATGACCGTTTCAACGAGTACAGCCAAATTAAAGCGGCGAGTGAAACCGCGATCAAAGAAATCGTCATCAACTGCCCTAAAGATGTGACATCAACTCAGTTGTTCAAGTGGCGTAATCTTGTGGGTGTGTTCTACATCGAAGATGATATTTCCTTGCTGATCAAGGGAATGGAAAAGATCATGAACGACGAAATGTGGCTGTCGCGCAAAGTGGCTCAAGACTATATTGAATATTTCCGCTGTGCAAATACCGTGACAACATCGCAAGCGTACGCAAATCTGACGAAACGCGAAAAAGAGATCATGCGTTTATTGGGGCATGGTGCTTCCAACTTACAAATCGCCGACGAACTGTTTGTGAGTGAAAATACGGTCAAAACGCATTTACATAACATCTTCAAGAAAATTAACGCTAAGAATCGTCTTCAAGCATTGCTCTGGGCCAACAATAACATTGCTTTGGAAGAGCGAGCCTAGAGACTTAGCAAAAATTGAAATCTAAAAAGAGCAGCTAGTGAGCTGCTCTTTTTATTGCTAAAGAATGCAGTGCTTAGCGAAATCTTTTGCTTCGTTAGCACTCCAGTCGCCTTTCGGTTTCTCTTTTAAGTCGTTACACCAGGCTTCGCTTCCAACTTCCGTGCAAGCGGTAAGTGACATTGCCAAAAATAGAAGGGCAGTCAGTTTTTTCATCATTACGTCCTTGTTGATGGTTTACAGTGTCGCTAGGTTATCGGCTTGTTGCTGACTCAGTCAATAAGTGACTTTAGAGAATACAGTGTGTTGCGAAGTTTTTAGCTTCGTTCGCGCTCCAGTCACCTTTGGGTTTGTCACTCATTGACTCACACCATGATTCACTGCCGACAGCATCTTGCAGCACGCAGTGTTTTGCATAATCGAGGGCGTCTTGAGCGCTCCATTCACTCTTGGGACCTTGTGCTTTGTTATCACACCAATTTTGGGTACCTACCTCATCTTTACACGCAGACAGAGCAACTAGGGCAAACAAAACAAGGGGTAATTTCTTCATAATCGTGTCCTAAATTTATCTGGCGCAACTATACCTAAAAACCGTGAGAAAGTGTGTGCGATTTCGGTTAATTATGGCAAAATTTGGTATATCGAAACGTTTCGATGGGTGAGTTCGATCACTCTTTGTCGCGTTTAACCGGTTGAGGTAAAGATCCACCTCACACTCTGAAAAGTGGGCTATCGTAATTCTATGCTGAAGGGCTATGATGCAATCGAAACGTTTCGATGAGATTTGTATCAATAATAATTTGCATAGAAGCCGACAGACTTTATTTGGTTTGATCGTGTATTCGATAGGTCAATGAGATGAAAAAAAGTACCCTAATCAACGCTGAGCTTTCTTACCTAGTGGCTACACTAGGTCATACCGATGAAATCACGATTTGTGATGCTGGCTTACCAATTCCTGACGACGTTCAGCGCATTGATCTTGCTCTTACTCACGGCGTCCCGAGCTTTCTTGAAACGGTCAAAGTGATGCTCAGCGAATCTCAGGTAGAGGGCATCATTCTTGCCGAAGAGTTTAAAGAGGTTAGCCCAACCCATCATGACGCATTGATTGCTGAGATTTTAGCGGAGCAAGAGGCAAGCGGAAAAGCCATTTCGGTTACTTACCTTTCTCACGAGGCCTTTAAAGCGCGTACTTCGTCAAGCCGCGCGGTTGTACGTACTGGCGAGTGCACGCCGTATGCAAACGTGGTTTTCCAAGCTGGTGTGGTTTTTTAAAGCCCGCTAATGATTGAGGACAGAGTATGACTCAAGCCATCTTACAACTGAGTGATATTGAGAAAGCTTTTCCGGGAGTAAAGGCGCTTGATAAAGCCAGCTTAAATGTTTACCCGGGACGCGTCATGGCGTTGATGGGAGAAAATGGCGCTGGTAAATCCACTCTGATGAAAGTGTTGACCGGCATTTACAGTAAAGACGCGGGTACGATTCACTATCAGGGACAAGCAGCCGCCTTTCATGGACCAAGAGACTCTCAAGAAGCGGGGATCAGTATCATTCACCAGGAGCTAAACCTGATTCCAGAGCTGACAATTGCGGAAAATATTTTCTTAGGTCGCGAATTTACAGGCGCGTTGGGTCGCATCCAGTGGGAAACCATGTACGCGGAAGCCGATAAGTTACTTGCGCGCTTGAATGTTAAGCACAGCTCGAAAACCTTGCTTGGCGATTTAAGTCTCGGTGAGCAGCAAATGGTAGAGATTGCCAAAGCACTTTCGTTTAAGTCGAAAGTCATCATTATGGATGAGCCAACAGATGCGTTGACCGATACCGAGACCGAGTCGCTTTTCAAAGTGATTAACGAGTTGCGTGAACAAGATTGCGGCATTGTTTACATTTCCCATCGCCTAAAAGAAATCTTCGAAATATGTGATGACATTACGGTACTCCGTGACGGTAAATTCATCGGTGAGTGCCAAGTCGCAGAGACGGACGAAGACGGCTTGATTGAAATGATGGTCGGGCGAAAGCTAGACGAGCAATACCCACGCATTGATGTTCAGCACGGCGAGACCTGTTTGGAAGTGATCGGTCTGACTGGCTCGGGCGTTCACGATGTCAGTTTCACGCTTAAACGAGGAGAAATTCTTGGCGTGTCGGGCTTAATGGGCGCGGGTCGTACTGAGCTGATGAAAGTGATCTACGGAGCCTTGCCCAGTGAGCGCGGTGTGATCAACTTGAACAACAAAACCATTAACCCTGTGAGCCCCCAAGATGGTCTTGCGAATGGCATTGCCTACATCTCTGAAGACCGTAAAGGCGATGGTTTGGTGCTGGGTTTATCTGTGAAAGAGAACATGTCTTTGTGTTCATTGGACAAGTTAACGCAGGGAGGTCGAATCCAACACAGCGAAGAAGTGATCGCGGTGGAAGACTTCATCAAGCTGTTCAATATCAAAACTCCAACTCGTGACCAAATCATTGGCAACCTATCTGGTGGTAATCAACAGAAAGTGGCGATTGCGAAAGGGTTGATGACCAAACCTAAGGTACTGATTCTTGATGAGCCAACTCGCGGTGTCGATGTCGGTGCCAAAAAAGAGATCTACCAGCTGATCAACAAATTCAAAGCAGATGGCATGAGCATCATTCTTGTCTCTTCAGAAATGCCAGAGGTTCTGGGAATGAGTGACCGCATCATGGTGATGCATGAAGGTCGTATCAGCGGTGAGTTTGACGCCAAAGAGGCTGACCAAGAAAAACTATTAGCGTGTGCCGTTGGCAAAAAGATTAACGAGGAAGCAGCATGAGTACCAATACCATGAGCAAACCAAATGAAACAGGCGGCAAAAAGCTATTGAGCAAAGAGTGGCTGATTGAACAGAAATCTCTGATCGCTCTACTCTTTTTAATTGTTGTCGTCTCGTTCCTTAACCCTAACTTTTTTACCGTAGACAACATTCTTAACATACTGCGTCAAACGTCAGTAAACGCGATTATCGCCGTGGGGATGACGTTGGTTATCTTAACGGCGGGTATCGATTTGAGCGTCGGCTCGGTGCTTGCCCTCTGTGGAGCCTTTGCCGCCAGCTTAATCGCTATGGAAGTGCCAGTGCTCATCGCGGTTCCTACTGCGCTTGTCGCGGGTGCGGCGCTTGGGGCGATCAGTGGCATCATCATCGCTAAAGGCAAGGTGCAAGCGTTTATTGCAACGCTGGTGACCATGACATTGCTTCGTGGTGTGACCATGGTGTACACAGACGGTCGACCAATTTCTACCGGTTTTACCGACACAGCGGATGCATTCGCTTGGTTTGGTACGGGCTACGCGTTAGGCATTCCTGTTCCGGTCTGGCTAATGGTGATCGTATTTGCCGCGGCTTGGTTCCTGCTTAACCACACTCGCTTTGGTCGTTACGTTTACGCTTTAGGTGGCAATGAGTCTGCAACACGCTTATCTGGCATCAATGTTGACCGAGTAAAAATCGGCGTGTACGCCATCTGCGGTCTGCTTGCAGCGCTGGCTGGCATCATCATTACCTCTCGTCTTTCTTCTGCTCAGCCGACCGCTGGTATGGGGTATGAGTTGGATGCTATCGCGGCGGTAGTACTTGGTGGCACAAGCTTGATGGGCGGTAAAGGTCGCATCATGGGTACGCTCATTGGTGCGCTCATCATCGGTTTCCTCAACAACGCGTTAAACCTACTGGACGTTTCCTCTTATTACCAAATGATCGCAAAAGCAGTAGTCATCCTTCTTGCGGTATTGGTTGACAACAAAAACAAGTAACACAACAGACGTATTCATAACAGGTTCGGAGGAAAGGACTCCGAACCACCACCCTACACAAGGACTAACACAATGAAAAAATTAGCAACGCTTATCTCTGCTGCACTTCTTTCTTCCACCGTTTCTGTTTCAGCGCAGGCGCAAGATACCATGGCGATCGTACTGTCTACGCTAAACAACCCTTTCTTCGTTACGATGAAAGATGGCGCAGAAGCAAAGGCGAAAGAGTTGGGATATGACCTGATCGTGCTTGATTCGCAAAATGACCCGAGCAAAGAACTTTCTAACGTGGAAGATCTTACTATTCGCGGCGTAAAAGCGATTCTGATCAACCCGACAGATTCAGATGCAGTATCGAATGCGATTCGTATGGCTAACCGCTCAAACATTCCAGTATTGACGCTAGACCGTGGCGCAAGTCGTGGTGAGGTTGTCAGCCACATTGCCTCTGACAACGTGGTAGGTGGTGAAATGGCGGGTCACTACATCATGGAAAAAGTAGGTGAAAAAGCGAAAGTGATTCAGCTCGAAGGTATTGCAGGGACGTCTGCCGCACGTGAGCGTGGTGAAGGCTTCATGAACGCCGTAAAAGGCAGTGAGATGGAACTGCTTGCTAGCCAGCCTGCGGATTTTGACCGTACTAAAGGTCTAAACGTAATGGAAAACTTGCTTGCAGCCAACCCAGACGTGCAAGCGGTATTTGCGCAGAATGATGAGATGGCGTTAGGGGCACTTCGTGCGGTACAGGCGTCAGGCAAAGATGTAATGATCGTAGGCTTTGACGGCACCGATGACGGCATCGCAGCGGTCAACCGTGGCAAATTGGCAGCTACAGTTGCTCAGCAGCCAGATCTGATTGGTTCACTGGGTATTGAAACGGCAGACAAAGTGCTTAAAGGTGGCTCTGTAGACGCTTACATTCCAGTACCACTTAAAGTGATCGCTAAGTAATCTGTTCGCCTTCCTCTTCTCTTTTATCTGTCGTAGGGGAGAGGAGGGCACTTAAGTTTGTGTTCTTGCGAGAGTACAAACTTATTATTCCTGTTCAAATAGATAAGGGCTCATTCGAGTCGAGGAAAACCGTATGAATAAGTTAGTGGTTTTAGGTAGTGTTAACGTTGACCATGTTCTTCAAGTGCCTTCTTTTCCACGTCCTGGCGAGACGCTTCACGGCCGCAACTATCAAGTGATTCCAGGCGGTAAAGGGGCGAATCAAGCGGTCGCGGCAGCGCGATTGAATGCTGACACTGGGTTTATCGCTTGCGTGGGTGATGATGCGTTCGGCATCAACATTCGCGAAAACTTCAAAATGGACAACATCAATATTAATGGCGTCAAAATGCAGCCCAATTGCCCAACGGGGATCGCAATGATCCAAGTTGCGGACAGTGGTGAAAACAGTATTTGTATTTCCGCGGAGGCGAATGCCAAGCTGACAGCAGAATCGATTGAACCTGATTTGGAGCGAATTCGCCAAGCTAAGTACTTACTGATGCAACTTGAAACGCCAATGTGCGGCATTGAAAAGGCGGCGCGAGTAGCCAAAGAAGCGAAGACCAACGTGATCTTGAATCCTGCTCCGGCTCGTGAGTTGTCTGATGAACTGCTGGCTTGCGTCGATGTGATCACCCCAAATGAAACCGAAGCGGAGGTGCTAACAGGTATCACGGTTAACGATAACGAAACCGCGCAAGAGGCGGCGAATGCACTTCACGGTAAGGGCATCGAGCTCGTGATGATTACTCTTGGTGCGAAAGGCGTGTGGTTGAGCCAAAATGGTCGCGGTAAGTTGATTCCGGGCTTTAAAGTAGAGGCTACCGATACCACGGCTGCTGGCGATACGTTTAATGGGGCATTGGTCACTGGTCTATTGGAAGATTTACCTCTAGAATCAGCCATCAAGTTTGCTCATGCGGCGGCCGCAATCTCTGTAACAAGATTTGGCGCTCAGACTTCAATTCCAACACGTGGCGAAGTCGATGCTTTTCTCGCTGAGCGCAATTAATTAGGGGCAATTGCCCAAGCCAATCGACGGAGAGGATTACATGGCTACAATGAAAGATATTGCCAAACTTGCTGGTGTTTCTACGTCTACGGTGAGTCATGTAATCAACAAATCGCGATTCGTCAGTGAAGAAATCTCAGAACGCGTCAACAAGGCGGCGACTGAGCTCAACTATACTCCCTCGGCACTGGCTCGAAGCCTGAAAGTCAACCGAACGAAAACCATTGGCATGTTGGTGACCACCTCAACCAATCCGTTTTTTGGTGAAGTCGTAAAAGGGGTAGAGCGAAGCTGCTATCAACAAGGCTACAACCTAATACTGTGTAATACCGAAGGTGACAATGCGCGTATGCGTGAATCGATCAACACGCTACTGCAAAAGCGGGTCGATGGGCTGATTTTGATGTGTTCCTCATTAGAAGGGGAGCGCATTGATGTGTTCGAGAAGTACTCAGATATCCCTGTGGTGGTCATGGACTGGGGGCCGATGTTGTTTACCAGCGATAAAATTCAAGATAACTCCCTCCGCGGCGGCTACATTGCGGCGAAACACCTGATTGATGTCGGACACAAATCGATTGGTTGTATTACGGGACCTCTAATCAAACATCAGGCTCAAATGCGTTATGAAGGATACAAACGCGCGCTAAATGAAGCTGAGTTGGATTTTAACCCCAACTGGATTGTGGAATCTGACTTTGAATGTGAAGGTGGCTATGAGGCATTCAACCAAATGTTTGCCAAAGGGGAACTGCCTAGCGCGATATTCGTGTCGAATGACATGATGGCGATGGGCGTGATCAATGCCGCCCACGAGAAAGGCATTCGAATCCCAGAGGACTTGTCGATCATTGGGTATGATGATATTCAAATCTCGAAATTTATGACTCCAGCACTCACGACCATTCATCAACCCAAATACCGTCTCGGCAAAGCGGCGGTTGAGGCGTTATTGCAGCGTTTAAACAACAGCTATTTGGATCCTCAGGTCGTACAACTTGAGCCGAGTTTAGTGGAGCGGCAATCGGTCTCTGCACCAAAACAATCCTCGTGATTGTGGTTGGATTCTTGCCATAGGTCACGTTGCAATGTGAGTTAACATATTGGTTATAAAGAGTGAGCAACTTCTATGAGCATGTGCTAAACCTAACTTAGTATGAAGGATAAGTGGGTAACGCAATGGATCTGTTTGTCGATCACCGAGAAAAAGCCGCGCCGAGTGAGCAAAAATCAGCTCAGTCACAATCGGAGCGAGAAAAATGGAAAGTGCTGCTGGTGGATGATGATGAACAAATGCATCAGGTCACGCGTTTAGCACTTTCCTGTTTTGAGTTTGATGGCAAGCAACTGGAGTTGATCTCTGCCTATTCTGGTCACCAAGCGCAACAGATATGCCGTGAGGAAACGGATCTAGCTCTTGCTCTGGTCGATGTTGTTATGGAGACGGAGCATGCAGGGCTAGAGCTGGTCCGTTACATTCGAGATGAGCTACAAAATCGAGTCATTCGATTAGTGCTTCGCACTGGGCAAGCAGGGCAAGCTCCGGAAGATACCGTCATTCGCGAATATGAAATTGACGACTACAAAGAAAAAACCGAACTGACAACCCAAAAACTAAAAACCGTCCTGTATTCTATGTTGCGCGCCTATCGCGACCTCAAACTCATTGAGGCGCAAAAAAATGGCTTACGCAAAGTGATTGAATCATCCGCTAAAGTGCAAAATACCACTACGCTTCAAGCGTATGCCAGTTCTGTTTTAGAGCAGTTAACGTCCTTACTGCAGCTCGAAGAATCTGCATTTTATTGCGTGGTGAAGCCCCGTGCTCACGGCGAAGAATCACGTTCCATGACGCTAGCTGCCTCGGGCGACTACGTGGACTGTTACAGCGAATGTATGTTCGAAAAGTTGCCTCAGGAGGTCGCTGACCGATGCAAAGAAGCGCTAGATGAACGACGCTCTAAAAACTTTGGTGATGCCTTTGTTTTGTATGCCAATGATCATCAAGGTGTCGACAGCATTCTCTATGTGAACTACAACCGAAACCTCGACGAGTTAGATGTCCAGTTATTGGAGATCTACATGCACAACATTGGCCTAACCTTTGAAAACCTCAGCCTACTTCTTGACATCAAAGAAACATCAAAAGAGCTAGTGTACAATTTGGCCAACGCAGTAGAAGCGCGTAGTAAAGAAACGGGCGCGCATGTTCAAAGGGTTGCTCTTATCTGTGAGCGACTCGGCCAGTTGTATGGCCTCGATGACGATCAGGTGACGATGCTTAAACTCGCCGCACCTTTACATGATGTGGGTAAAGTCGCCGTCCCGGATTCGATTTTACACAAACCCGGTAAACTCACGCCTGAAGAGTGGGAAGTGATGAAAAAGCATGTCGATTATGGGGTCGATATATTGAGTAAATCGAAGCGTCGATTGATTGCCGTAGCCAAAGAAATCGCGGGTCATCATCACGAAAAATGGGATGGCAGCGGCTACCCAAATGGTCTTGCGGGTGAGGCGATTCCTGTAAGTGGTCGAATTGCTGCATTAGCGGATGTGGTTGACGCTTTGGGATCAAAGCGCAGTTACAAAGAGCCTTGGAGTGAAGAAAAAATCCGTGAGGAAATCATTTCCCAGAGTGGCCTCCATTTCGAACCTAAACTCGTTGAGTTGATGCTGGACAATTGGCAAGACTTCATCGATATACGCAATTCTCTGCCCGATTAATATCGCGGGCTCTGTGTCCTGGGTAGGCGAGGTTCATTCATTTTCGTCGGGTTCGTAAGGTAAATCTTTGGGCAGAGTAATGATCATTTGAACCCCTTTGCCCACTTCAGAATCGAAACTAAGTTCACCTTTAAGTTTTTGCGAAATAAGGTTGAAGACTAAGTTCAAGCCTAGCCCTGAACCACCGGTTCCCCGCTTACTGGTGTAGAATGGTTCAAATATTTTTTGATGCAGTGACTTGTCTACACCGCACCCGTTATCTTTGTATTCAAAGATGATGTCATCGCCCTGTTGGTAATAGTGGATGTCAATTTGAGCGGCCTCTTGCTGCTCAAACGCATGGTTGACGCTGTTGAGGATGAGGTTTGAAATCACCTGCGTCAACACGCCGGGAAGGCTGTTCATTTGTAGTTGCTGGTCACCACTTAGAATTGGGTCCACGGGAACTTTACGCGTTTCTGGGTGCAAGCTAGCGATCAGAGCGTCTAGTACATGGTGAATACGGAACTGGCTACGGCTTTCGGAGACTTGATCCACTGCGGTTTGTTTGAAGTCGCGAATCAGTTTCGCCGCTCGGTCTAAATTGGTTTCAAGCATGGAGCCGCCATCGGTTAGGCGCGTCATGACTTGCTCAAATTGGGTGCTGGTGAGAGTTTGGTTGCTGAATGCGGTATTGAGTTCGTTGGCGGCATCTCGAATGACCGACGTTGCGGTCACGGCAATCCCGAGTGGTGTGTTGACTTCGTGTGCGACGCCCGCGACTAAACCACCAAGCGCGGCAAGTTTCTCTCTTTCAACGAGTTGGTCTTGTGCTCGGTGCAACTGCTCCATGCTTTGCTTCAAATCGACCGTACGTTCGGCAACGGTATATTCAAGGTTTCGATTTAACTCTTGCAAATTGAGTTGGGCTAACTTGAGGTCCGTAATGTTGATGGTCGACACCCGAAAGCCCAGAAACTTATCGCCATCAAAGTTTGCTCGTCCTTGAAACATGAAGTAGTGGGTGATGCAATTGAGGGTAATTTGTTGTTCGCATTTAGAAAAATCAGAATGCCTGAGCAGGTGGCGATGCAGTTCATGACACGTTTTCAATGCTTCTATGTTTGTGATAGTAGGCTTTTGTTCAATGTCGATTTGGAGTGCCACTTGCATTTGCTCAGAGCAATAGATCATTCGCCCTGTCTCGTCGGTTTCCCACAGCCAATCGGAAGAGACCATCGCAAAATCATTGAGCCTAATTTGCTCTTGGCGAATGTTTTGGTAGAGGAGTGATACATTGGTGGTGATTTTATTGGTTTCTTCGCCTAGCCAACTCAACTCATCACCATGACTAGATACCCAAAATGAAGCGGGCAGTTCAAGTGGCTCTGCTGGATGACGCGGATTGTAGGTGCGAAGGTACTGCGCTATGGCAAAGATTCTTTGGTTGATGCTGCGATGAAAGACGATCAGCAAGATGGCGCAGACGACGAGTGTTCTGAACATATTGAGTAAAAGTGTGTAGATAAACTCGCGAATTAGGTAGTCGTAGACCTCGTTGGCATCGGACTCGACGTAGACTTGCCCAATTCGCTCAAGAACTGAAGAGTCAGGGTTTTTATGGAATAAAGGGTACTGCGACTGTATTGAATTCTCTTGTATGCTTGTGCCCGCCTCAAACACGTATCCATCCGCGACGACTTTCAAGTAAGCGACTCGCGGCAAGTTCACCAAGCCATCAAGGCGTTGTTGCAACCCAACAAGGTCAAACGACCAAAGTGACGAAGCGAGAAGGGGAGCATGAATGTCACGCACTTCAAGCTGACGTTGATCGATAGAATCAAATTGCTCTGAATACTCCCATGAGAGTTGCACCAGCGTCGTTAGCAACGTGATGGCACCACTGAGCAGAATCATAATGAGAATAATACGTCGACCAATTCGACTGTAAAATGGGTTATCTATACTCTCTTCAAACTGTTTGGTTCGGCTCATAATGATCTGCTGCAAAAGGACTATAAGTACCAGTATAGCTAGGTCTTTTTAATCAACGCGCGTTTTGGTTAGGTAAATACGCGTATGCTGACTAAACTGAAATGAAGTATTCAGTGGAGATCGCTTATGCGACCATGGTTATGTCTACTCTTTTTGTTGTCCTTCCCAGCGCTTGCGAATAAGGTACTGCTGATTGAAAGTTACCATTCTGGGTTCGCTTGGGATAAAAGCTATGTCGAGGGCATTAAGCAAACGTTGCAAGCGGGTATTGAGTTTGACTCGTTTCAAATGGATACCAAAAGAGTGCCGCCAACTGAATATGAAAAAATGGCGGAGCTCGCTTTTGTCAAATACATTGAGTACAAACCGGATATCGTGATTTTGGGTGATGACAATGCGCTAAAGTATTTGTGGCCAAAACTCTATGATGAGCCGATCTCGGTAGTATTTTTAGGTATCAACTCTAACCCTCGAGAGGTATTAAAGAATTATCGAGGGCAAGCACAAATTACAGGTGTATTGGAGCGACCATTGTTTGTTAAAACGATTGGTGAACTAAAGCGGCTCATACCCGTTGAGCAAATGAATGTACGAATCATGTTTGACTCAGGGGTGACGTCACACATTGCTCGGCAGCACATCGAGCGCCAGTATTCCTTGATTCACTCTAACCTCGGCGTGGATGTCGAGATTGTCAGCGCAAGGACACAAAATGAGTGGCAGGAGTCCATTTTAAGTGCGCCCGATGATGGGGTCTCTGTGGTGATTGTCGGCCTCTATCAAACTCTGGTTGATAGCGCGGGTGAAAACGTACCTGCAGACGAGATCATCGTCTGGACGAACCAGAACTCTACGATACCAGTATTTGGCTTTTGGGATTTTGCTGTCGCGAGCGACAAAGCGGCGGGTGGCGTGGTGCTGTTTGGTAAAAGTCAGGGCGTGACGGCAGGGCAATTGGTGAATAAAATAGTAAATGGCGAATCGGCTCGCAGTATACCGATTCAAATCGGAAATCAGGGAAACGCAATCTATTCGAAGGCGGCGATGGCAAAGTGGGGGTTGACGCCTCCAAGTCATTGGCAAGCGATTGATTAGAGTAATTCGGTGTTGAGTCAATCACAACAATGGGTAACCGTTGCAAATGAAATTTACAAATGACTTAATAGCAGTTACAAAGGTGTATACCCCGAAAGTTTAGCGTAGGCAAAAAGAAAATATGAGTGTATCAAGTAGTACGATACTCACGGAAAGTGGTACTAACGAGTTAGAAATTATCGAGTTTCATCTGGTCAAGCAGATGCCTGATGGCAGCAAGAAGACCTGTTATTACGGTATTAACGTTGCGAAAGTCCGTGAGGTAATTCAAGTACCGGAAACCACCGATTACCCCAATGCTCAGCCACATATGGTCGGGGTGTTTTCGTCGCGTGATATTCTTACTCCGCTCGTCGACTTAGCGGGTTGGTTGGGGGTGCCTACCGATAAGGATCTGAGTCGCAAGTTTGTAATCGTCACAGACTTCAACAATATGACCAATGGTTTCCTGATCGATTCAATCAGTCGCATCCACCGTATCTCTTGGAATGACGTAGAGTCACCAAGCCAATTCTTAGAAGCGGGGGAGCAAGATTGCGTGGTGGCAGTGGTTCGTAAAGATGGCAACCTGATCATGATCTTAGACTTTGAGAAGATCATTGCCGACATCAACCCTGAACTCAGCATGGAAAAGTACGATGTGAAGTTGGACAAGAGTGTCGACTTAAACCAGCGTATGGTGACCAAGCGAAACGCAAAAACCGTTATGGTGGTAGACGATTCGGCGTTTATTCGCTCGATGATTCAAGACACACTCACGTCAGCAGGCTACAACATTATCGCTTGTAAAGATGGTGGGGAAGCGCACGATAAGTTGATGAATCTTATTGAAGTGGCGAAAGAGGAAAACTTGCCTGTTAGTGAGCTGATCGATGGTGTCGTGACGGACGTTGAAATGCCAAGAATGGATGGCATGCACCTTGTGAAGCGTTTACGTGACAGCGAAGCGTACGCAAGTATGCCGATTGTGATGTTCTCGTCTTTAATGAGTGAGGACAACAGAGCGAAAGCACTGGCTTTGGGAGCGAATGACACTATCACGAAACCAGAGATTGGCCGTATGGTCGCGATGATGGACAAGTATATTTTCGGAAAGAGTAACTAAGACTACTGCTACTTGCCGCTTTATGACTAAGCGGCGAGTCAACATAAACAAAAAGGGTACGCAATGCGTACCCTTTTTTCATGTTCAGAGGTTGATTAACCTTCGCTGCGACGGTCACGACCATGGCCACGTTCGCCACGGTAGTTACCACGATGGTCGCCACCACGGTTACGGTCAAAACGACGCTCGCCATCACGACGACCACCTTCGCGGTTGCCATCACGGTTGCCGCGGTAGCCACCACCATCACGGCCGCCTTCACGGTTACCACGGTAGCCACCTTCACGGTTGCCGTCACGGTTACCACGGTAGCCGCCACCATCGCGACGACCACGACCGCCATCACGGCCACCGCCACGACGAGGCTCACGGAAATCGTTGAAGTCACACACAACCGCGTCAACTTGCTTCTGACGGATACGTAGCTTACGCAGTTTGCCCGCTGTATCTGAAGACATTGCTTTTGGTAGCTGAACGTAAGTTTCGCCTTGTGCTAGTTTGATCGCACCGATAGAGCCTTTTGTTAGGCCAAGTTCGTTTGCTAGTGCACCAACGATGTCTTTAACTTGTACGCCTTGCTCACGACCAACTTGGAATTGGTAAGTATCCCAATCTTGGTTGTCGAAGCTGCGGCCACCTTCACGACGACCATCACGACCGCCTTCACGACGCTCTTTACGACGTTGCTTATCACGCTCAATCGCTTCAATCATTGGATCTTCACCAATGTAGAACAGTGGGCGCTTACCTTGCTGACGCTTAAGCAGGATGGCTGCTAGTGTCGCTGCATCTAGCTCTAGAGATTCTTGCAGTTTTTCAACCAACTCAGAGAACTTCTCTAGTGCCTTGTGTTCTTTTTCAGTTTCTAGCTCAGCGCCCAGCTTCGCTAGACGAGATTCTGCAACTTTGTCACGGTGAGGAAGTTGAATCTCTTCCATTGATGACTTAGTAACACGCTCGATAGTGCGAAGCATACGAAGCTGGTTAGTACGAACTAAAAGGATCGCTTTACCTTTACGTCCAGCACGGCCAGTACGACCGATACGGTGGATGTAAGATTCAACATCGAATGGGATGTCGTAGTTGAATACGTGCGTGATACGTGGAACATCAAGACCACGAGCTACAACGTCAGTTGCAACTAGGATGTCGATAACACCTTGTTTGATGTGATCAACAGTACGCTCACGTAGAGACTGAGGAATGTCACCGTGTAGTGCAGACGCTTTGAAGCCACGTGCACATAGCCAGTCAGCCAGACGCTCAGTATCTTGACGAGTACGTACGAATACGATTGACGCGTCAGTCTCTTCTGTTTCTAGAAGACGAGACATTGCTTCGTCTTTTTCTACGCCTTTAACAACCCAGAATTGCTGCTCTACTTTGTCTACCGTGTGGTTTTTACCCGCAACGTCGATGGTTTCTGGGTCACGTAGGAAGCGCTCAACAATGCTCTTAAGCATTGGAGGCATAGTCGCAGAGAATAGAACGCGTTGCGCTGATTCAGGAGCGTGCTCCATGATTTCAGTTACGTCATCAACAAAGCCCATGTTTAGCATTTCATCAGCTTCGTCTAGAACGAACGTGTGTACTTCGTCTAAGTGTAGACGGTCACGGTTGATAAGGTCTTGAACACGACCTGGCGTACCTACAACGATGTGAGCACCGTTTTTAAGAGCACGCATTTGATCAACGATAGATGCACCACCGTAGATCTCTAGCACTTTAAGGCCAGCAATGTTCTTACCTAGGTTCTTAACTTCCGCAGCAACCTGAATTGCAAGCTCGCGAGTTGGTGCAAGAACGATAGCTTGAGGCTTACGTTGACCAAGGTCTAGTTTGTTAAGAAGAGGTAGAGAGAAAGCAGCCGTTTTACCAGTACCAGTTTGAGCTTTACCTAGCGCGTCTTTACCAGCCAACAGGTGCGGGATAGCAGCAGCCTGAATTGGAGTTGGTGAAACAAAACCCATACCATCAAGAGCTGAAAGGATAGAGTCGTTAAGCGCTAGATCGCTAAACTGAATTACAGAATCTGTCATTGGGATCCTACTATTTTTATGTCAACAAAAGGTCCCACGAGCTCTACCAATTCCAATACCAATCCAGATAAGAGCTGATTCCATTCAGATGCGGACAAGTCGTAAATCGCATCAAGCCACTAGGGACATAAAACACATCGATGCCGCTAATAAATGGATGCACAAAGTTGTCGTACATCAAGAGGGGCATTGATATAAGGGGGCGGATTATTCCCTAAAAGCATAAAAAAAGCCAGAAAAAATTGAATTACATCACAAATTTTTCTCAGCGGAGAGAATCTTGGCTAAGATGTGCGCTGCGGCGCTGAAACCTTAGCCAAAAATGGTTTTCGATACTGACAATTGAATGATTAGTTATCAGCTCAAGGTGGCTTGGCTATAGTGCCAGTGATATAGTGTGGGCAATTTTTTCAGTAAGAAATGTAGAGATGTTCCAAGATAACCCGTTACTGGCTCAATTGAAGCAGCAGATTCAAGAAAACCTTCCAAAAAAAGAAGGCACCATCAAAGCAACGGAAAAAGGCTTCGGCTTTTTAGAAGTGGATAGCAAGACAAGCTACTTCATCCCACCTCCGTACATGAAAAAGTGTATGCATGGCGATAAGGTTAAGGCGATCATTCGCACCGAAAAAGAGCGTGAACAAGCTGAGCCAGAAGAGTTATTGGAACAAGGACTCAACCGCTTCATTGGTCGTGTAAAGCTGTTTAAGGGCAAGCTAAATGTTGCTCCTGATCATCCTCAACTAAAGAAGTTGTCACTGAAAGCGAAGACGCGCAAAGGCATTAAGAGTGACGATCTAAAAGAAGGTGACTGGGTTGTTGCGCAGCTTGTTCGCCATCCTCTGAAAGGTGACAACGGCTTTTTCGTCGAGATTACCGAGAAGATCACTGATGCTGATGACAAGATCGCGCCTTGGTGGGTGACATTGGCGCAAAACGATTTACCAAACAGCGAGCCAGCAGGTATCGATAATTGGGAAATCATAGATGACGAGGATCTTGAACGTCTCGACATGACCCATATCCCGTTTGTCACCATCGATGGTGAATCAACCAAAGATATGGATGATGCGCTCTACGCCAAAAAGACCGAAGCAGGTGACTTTGAGCTGACGATTGCGATTGCCGATCCAACGGCATACATCACGCCAGACAGCGAAATGGACAAAGTGGCTCGTGAACGTGGCTTTACCATCTATCTTCCTGGCCGCAACATTCCAATGCTGCCTCGTGATCTAGCTGACGAGTTGTGTTCTTTGATCGAAAACCAGCAGCGTCCTGCATTGTGTTGCCGCGTGACGGTGAGCAAAGAGGGTGTGATTGGCGATGACATTGCCTTCTTCGCGGCAAACATTAAATCTCATGCTCGTCTCGTGTACGACCACGTTTCTGATTGGATCGAGAATGGCGCGTCTGAAGCTTGGCAACCAAGTGATGAGATAGCTCAAGTGGTTCGCGACTTGTATGAGTTTTCACTTGCGCGCGCGGATTGGCGTGAAAAGAACGCGGTTGTGTTCCCAGAACGCCCAGACTACCGCTTCGAGTTGAGTGAAGATAACGATGTTGTGGCGATTCACGCAGATATGCGTCGTAGTGCCAATCGACTTGTAGAAGAAGCAATGATCACCGCGAACATCTGTGCAGGTAAAACGCTTCAAGCGACGTTTGATTCTGGCGTATTTAACACTCACGCAGGCTTCAAGCCAGAAAAGATTGAAGACGTAGTTAAACTGGTTAACCCTGATGGTGAATTGCCATTTACCGCTGAGTCTGTTGCGACTCTTGAAGGTTTTGCTGCGCTACGTCGCTGGTTAGCTGAGCAAGAAACCTCGTACCTTGATAATCGTATCCGTAAGTCACAAGCGTACAGTGAAATTGGCAACAAGCCGCTGCCGCATTACGCAATGGGACTTGAGCTATACGCAACGTGGACGTCGCCTATCCGTAAATACGGCGATATGATCAACCACCGTATGCTTAAAGCCCATATCCTGGGTAAAGAGCCAGTGCAAACAGCCGATGAAACGGTCGGTGAGGAGCTAGCGCTTCATCGCAAGCATCACAAGATTGCTGAACGCAATGTAGGTGATTGGTTGTACGCTCGTACGCTTGCCGATGAGCCAGCAAAAGAGACGAAGTTCCACGGTGAGATTTTTGACATCAACCGAGCAGGAATGCGCGTTCGTTTGGTGGAGAATGGCGCTGCCGCCTTTATTCCTGGCTCTCTGATTCTGGCGAATAAAGAGCGTTTAGAATGCAATGCTGACGAGGGTACGATCGCCATCGATAAAGAAGTGATTTACCGTTTGGGTGACGTTCTGGAAGTGGTTCTTTCTGACGTAAACCAAGAAAGCCGCAGCATTGTTGCTAAGCCGACTCAGGTATTTGAAGAGGTTAAAACGGTTGAGGAAGTCACTTCAGACGCTGAATAACCGATTCGAAAGGCAAAAAGGGTGCGCTGGTCGCACCCTTTTTTAATCTTCCCAAAACATCGATTTTGGGTCTTTATCGATTTCTCGCATGATTGCTGTCAGATCACTACTTTGAGCAAGAAACGGATAGGGCAACCAGCTTTCTAAGGTTGATTGGTCCGGTAAGTAAAGCTCCCAACTGCTTTTTCCTTCCGACCATGCGACCTTTGCGACAGGCAACATGTAATCACAGTGGCTTGAGTCGAGTAGAAAATGTTGTTTGATGAACACAACGCCGTTTTCGATCGTTTCATAGCTCGCCTTACCAAGCTCTGCAGGCAAGCTTTGGTTACGTTGTTGGCAAATGAGCTGCGCTCGACTCTCCACTTGCCTTTGTAGCAAACTCACTACGCTCATTGTGGCTCCCTTAGTTGGTTTAGCACCTGATTGACGTTTACCGTTAAAGCACCACCAAGTTTGTTAGTGTTCAGATGCACTCTCTATACTATGTAACCGGAATTTTGCTGTCTGCATAGCTTTTCACAAAAATGTCATGTAACCGCAATAAGATGACAGCCTGTTTGGAAGCTTACCAAGTTTTAATGGGAGAAAATTATGGTTCGTGTTGTGCTTGCTGCACTGGTGTCTTTCTCGCTTGTAGTCCCCTCTGTGACGGCTAAAGAAGTCAACGTATCTGGGTCTACGTCTGTTGCTCGTGTTATGGACGTTCTAGCCGAAAAGTTTAATCAGGTTCATTCTGACAGCTACATTGCCGTTCAAGGTGTTGGCTCAACCGCTGGTATCACGTTAATTAAGAAAGGCGTCGCCGACATCGGGATGAGCTCACGTTACTTAACAGAGAGCGAGCAAGATGAATCACTGACGGTGACACCAATAGCTTTTGATGGGTTAGCCGTTGTGGTGAACCAATCGAACCCAGTTCAAAATGTGACTCGTGAGCAGTTGTATGACATCTACAAGGGAAAAATTACCAACTGGAAGCAAGTCGGTGGCCATGATCAAAAAATAGCCGTTGTTACCCGCGAGGCATCGTCAGGCTCACGTTACAGTTTTGAAAGTCTTTTAGGTCTAACGAAAGTCATCAACGGGCGTTTAGTGTCGGATATTAATCCAGACAACTTGGTGGTCAACAGCAACAGCATGGTGAAAACCATCGTGAATCATAACAAGCAAGCGATAGGTTTTATTTCGACTGGCTCGGTTGATCGCTCAATCAAGGCGATTCAATTTGAGGGGGTTGAGGCTAACCAGAAAAACATCGCAACGGGGCGCTATGAGTTGTCTCGTCCTTTCCTTGTGCTGTATAAAACCGAAAAAGTGGATAAGGATTCATTGGCCTTTATTCGTTACCTAACTGGCAGCGAAGCAAAAGCGCTGATCGGAGAATATGGCTATACGCCAATCAAATAACAGTATTGAAAGAGAGCATCGCTGCTCTCTTTTCTTTTGGCCTTCGCGAAAGTTGTGTGAAGCGTTAGTTACGCTCGGCTATATCGAGTTTTTTGCGCATTGCGAGCGGGCAGTTTGTCGCTATGCGCAAAACGGTTTTTGCCCCCATTTTTGGCGTGGTACAGCGCAACATCGGCCTTTTTAAAGAGCGTTTGTTGATTGATAGCCTCTGACGACATAGTCGCAATACCAATACTTAAGGAGATATTGTGAGAAGATATTTCTTTGAGTTTACGATATTGCTTTAATAGTCGATGTGCGTAGGTTTCTGCGTCTTTCACACTGAGATTGGGGCACACCAAAATAAACTCGTCACCTCCCCAGCGACCGATATGGTCGTATGAACGGGTGCTTTGCTGAAGGAATCTAGCCGTTTCTCTCAAAATAACGTCACCCACGTCATGACCGAGTTTGTCGTTAATTTTCTTAAAGTTGTCTATATCGACCAGGAGCAACGAGAGGGGATGATCGCTTCTTTTGCATCGGTCCAGCTCTTTTTGCAACAACTCATCAAGCATCCAACGGTTTAACAGTTGAGTTAAGTTGTCTTTTTCTGCTTTGAGTTTGAGCTCGTCGTGAGAGGTCATGTCACGAATGATGCATACGCTACGATTTTCATCACCAACACGCTGAGAGGCTATGGCGATCTCCAGCTCAATTTCTCGCTGGGATTGAGTGAGTGCTTTAACTCGACGTGGTTTGTATTCGGCATAGGGCTTGTCACTGTTAAATACATGTTCTCGGTAATGGGAACAAAAGGCCTGATACTCCGAGGTAACGAGTTGTTCCAAAGGGAGTTTTTTTAGCTCTGTTTCACTGTACTCTAGCAACGCACATGCTTTTTTATTGGCTTGGAGAATAGAGCCCTGCTCAGAGATGTAGAGGATGCCATCGGGTGACATGTCGAGAATAGATGTGAGCTGGCAGCCCAGTTTATGGACTTTTCGTATCACGCTGAGCACAAAGTAGCCAACAACAATGATGATAGGCGCAACGATCAAGTTAAACAGCAGAGTGAGATGACTGAGGTTTTTCAATTCAAGTGTTGTTTGATCATGGATGTACTCAAACTTAGGCAGTAGTGAGGATTGTAACGTCCGCAGAGCTTCGCTCGCTGGGGCGTCATCTACTTTTACGATTTGGTCTAAGACTTCGACGCTCATTTCAGCGGGTTGTGATTTCGCGACCAATAGGTTTTGTCGATATTCATCTAGAGTACGTTTTATTATTTCTAGTTCGACAATCAATTCGTTGTTGGTAGTGAGGGCTTCGAACTCGATGACCTTTTTAACAGCATCGGCGTAGCTTGCCAGAGCCAGTTGGTAATAACGTTCATCTCGTCGAATAACATAGTTTTTAAAATGGTGGATGAAGCCCACATAACCGATGGCTCGCTCTATATCGGTCAGCTTTTGTGTCATTTCAACACTAATCGGTGATTGTTCCAGAGCGACCGATTCTAGGCGATTAATCGCGTTGGTTTGAACCACAAGGTATACGATAAATAGCACGTTCAGAAACACTGACGCGCAGATAACCCACGGTAAGGGCCTGTTAACGTAGTTGCCTTGTTTGATCAAAGTAAGTTCTCATGCAGATAAAATCACTGTAAGTGTAGAATCTTCATAAGAGCCTTGTTGCTTATTTTTCTCGTGATGTGACTTGAATAGAGTTTTAGATGACAGCGTGTGTTAAATGAGTATAAAAAACCCGAGCAGTCAGGCTCGGGTTGTCATTTCACTCGTCTGGATTAAGCAGGTAAATCCACGCCAGCTTCTTGGTGTAGGCGTCGGCATGCTTTGCCATCACTGTGGAATAAGTGGCAGCGGTGTGCAGGAATACCTACCGATAGCTTATCACCAGGCTCGACATCCAGTGTGTCTGGTTGACGATAGATCATATCTGCATCAGCGGCGTCAATGTGTAGGTACGCCTGAGTTTCATTGCCCAGTTTTTCAACGATATTCACTTCACCTTCAATGGTTGCGTCACCTTGATTGGCAGGCAGCAAGTGCTCTGGACGAACACCAAGAGACATACGCTCACCAGCGGTCACCGTCGTGCCATCAACTGGAATCCAGAAGGTCGTACCGTTGGCTAGCTGAACCATTACGCGATCTTTTTCTACCGCTTCAATGAACACGCTCATGAAGTTCATTTTCGGAGAGCCAATAAAGCCAGCAACAAAACGGTTTTGTGGGTAGTGGTATAGCTCAAGAGGCTTACCCACCTGAGAAACAAAACCCGCGTCGAGAACCACGATCTTGTCAGCCATGGTCATCGCTTCCACTTGGTCGTGTGTTACGTAAATCATGGTGCAGCCCAGTTTACGCTGCAGTTTGGTGATTTCAGAGCGCATTTGAACACGTAGCGCGGCGTCTAGGTTAGAGAGAGGCTCATCCAGTAGGAAAACATTAGGCTGTGACACCAAGGTACGGCCGATCGCAACGCGTTGACGTTGACCACCAGAAAGGGCTTTAGGTTGACGCTCTAGTAGGTGGCTTAATTGCAGGATTTCAGCGGCATGCTCGACACGTTTGTCGATCTCTGTTTTGTCTGCCTTCGCAAGCTTTAGGCCAAACGACATGTTGTCGTAAAGGTTTAAGTGTGGATACAGTGCGTATGATTGGAATACCATGCCCACGCCGCGTTTTGACGGCTCAACATCGTTCATGTGTTGGTCGCCAATGTAAAGATCACCCGAAGTGATGTCTTCTAGACCAGCAATGCAGCGCAGTAGTGTTGATTTACCACAGCCCGATGGGCCAACGAAGACAACAAACTCGCCTTCTTTGATCTCCAAATCAACATTCTTTGAAATTAGTACGTCACCGTAAGCTTTACATACATTTTTTAACGTGACACTCGCCATCTAGCTCGCCCTCGATCAATATTTTTATTTTGTACTGCTCATCATTATATGAATTATCGTGCGAGCAATAACAGTAGGAATTTGGTAAGGAATGGATTCTTTCAGTTAGTAAGAAAATTTGGGTGATGGATTTCTCTCATCACCCACCAAAGCCAATGTAGAGTTTGCTTCCCCCGTATAGCATAAGCATCTCCCCCGTTTTTGTGAAATCTTGCGATTACAACCCTACGAATGCTTACGTTATCACAGCAAACCCCTGCGGCGTTGCAAATCAGCGCGCTCTTGTAAAAGAACTGACTGTTAAGGGCTCTTACTATCCACTCTTGGATGTCTGTAGTCTGCGTTGATTCAGCGCTGGGTACATCCTCCCGACTGAAATTTTTATGGGGGTAGTAGATAAGGAGGAGGGGTAGGAGGGGGAGAAAGGCGCAGTTAGATCCAGTTCAAATAATTTCTCGTCGTAACATTGAAATTGGTCACATAAAGAGTCGTTTTTGTGATTTTGCTCTCCAACCTCAAACGATGGGGATCACGAAAATAGTCCATAATACTGAGGGCGTAGGGAGTAGGAGGATGAGCTGTTAGTCAGTTTGGCTGAAAATATATGTCGAAATACGGTGAAGCCTCTCGGTTGACCCCTACAACACAAAAATTAAAAAGGATATGAACATGAAAAACGCCCTAAGCACAGTGGCACTAGGAACATTAGTTGCTCTTGGCTCATTTGGTGCAAACGCTGCTATCGAAGAAGGTCAATTAACCATTTGGATTAATGGCGATAAAGGTTACAACGGACTTGCTGAAGTAGGTAAACAGTTCGAAGAAGACACTGGCATTAAAGTGACCGTTGCTCACCCAGATGGTCTACAAGACAAGTTCCCTCAAACTGCAGCAACAGGCGACGGTCCTGATATTGTGTTCTGGGCGCACGACCGTTTTGGTGGTTACGCAGAATCTGGTCTTCTTGCTGAAATCAAACCATCAAAAGAGATCAAAGAAGGCATCGTTGATTTTGCATGGGATGCCGTGAAATATGATGGCAAGCTGATCGGCTACCCTGTAGCGGTAGAGTCACTGTCTCTAATTTACAACAAAGACCTAGTGCCAAACCCACCTAAGAGCTGGGAAGAAGTGGAAGCGTTAGACGCGAAACTTAAGAAAGAAGGCAAGTCTGCGATCATGTGGAACCTAAAAGAACCGTACTTCACGTGGCCACTGATGGCTGCTGATGGCGGTTACGCGTTTAAATATGGCGCAGAGGGTTACAACGTTAAAGATGCGGGCATTGCGAAAGATGGCGTGAAAGACGCAATGAACTTCGTTAAAGGCTTGGTTGAGAAAGGCGTGATCTCTTCTGATATGGACTACTCTGTTTCTGAGTCAGCATTCAACCAAGGCACAACCGCGATGACCATTAACGGTCCTTGGGCGTGGGGCAACATCGAGAAGTCAGGCATCAACTACGGTGTAACGACACTGCCTAAGTTCAACGGTCACTCTTCTAAACCATTTGTTGGCGTACTGACTGCGGGTATCAGCACTGCTTCTCCAAACAAAGACCTAGCGGTTGAGTTTATCGAGAACTACCTACTGACTAACGACGGTCTGCGTAAAGTGAACGACGACAAACCACTAGGTGCGGTAGCGCTTAACTCTTTCCAACGTGAGCTAGATGCAGACAAGCGCATTGCCGCTACTATGGATAACGCGATGAACGGCGAAATCATGCCAAACATCCCTCAAATGAGTGCGTTCTGGGGCGCAGCGAAGAACGCTATCGTTAACGTTGTTGACGGTCGTCAAACTGTAGATGCAGCCCTTGCAGATGCAGAAAAGCAAATGACTAAATAATTTCAGTAATACCCTTTTGAGGAGAGGGTAACCTCTCCTCCTTTCTCAGTTTTATTATCGCTAGCAGGTTCTCTTATGCAGTCAGTTCAAGGTACAGATGCGATGACATCTACAACAACGAGCTTGCCATCAAGTAAAAACGTCTTTATTAAATGGGCAATTCTGGCTTCTGTCGGTATCGTTAATGGCTACGCCACTGTCTTAATGTATTCTCGTGGTGAGACAGCCTTCGCGCTGCTTACTCTCATTCTAACCGCACTGGCGTTGTATATCTTTGGTAGTAAAAAGACTTACGCGCACCGTTACATCTATCCAGGTATTGCAGGGATGATCCTGTTTATCCTGTTTCCTCTTGCGTACACGGTCAACCTCGCCTTCACCAACTACAGTGCCAAAAACCAGCTTTCCTTCGACCGCGCACAATCCGTATTGCTCGATAGAACGTTCCAAAGTGGTGACAGCTATCCTTTCACCCTCTACAAGACAGACAACGGTCACCGTATCGCGGTAAAAAAAGGTGATCAACTGTTAGCGACTGACGAATTTAATATTGCTGCACCAAGTGCCGATATGGATTTGGCTCCAGTCGAGTCTGTGAGCGGTGAAAAAGAAAAGATCAAAACCATCATCAAGAACAAAACCAGCTTAGGCGAAGTCGATTTGCACCTGCCATCAGGTGAAGACATTCGTATGAGCGGTCTACGTAAGTTTGCGGCGGTTGTTCCTTTGTATACGCTGCAAGATGATGGCGAATCGCTATACAGTAATCGTACGGGTGAAACACTGCGTCCAAATATGGAAGTGGGTTTCTATCAACCGGTTGATGAAAATGGCCAGTTCACAGGCTCAACGGTATCTCCAGGTTTTGTCGTCGGTATCGGCGCGAAAAACTTTGAGCGTGTCTGGAAAGATGATGGCATCAAAGAACCATTTGTCAGCATCTTTATTTGGACGGTTGTGTTCTCTGCGCTGACGGTTGGTCTTACCGTTATCATTGGTTTGGTCCTAGCGAGCGTTGTTCAGTGGGAAGAAATCAAAGGCCGTGCGATTTACCGCGTACTGCTTATCCTTCCATATGCGGTCCCTGCTTTCATCTCGATTCTGATTTTTAAAGGTCTCTTTAACCAAAGCTTTGGTGAGATCAACATGGTGTTAGAAGCGCTGTTTGGTTTAAGCCCATCTTGGTTCTCTGACCCATTGATGGCGAAAGTGATGATTGTCTTCGTGAACACTTGGCTTGGTTTCCCTTACATGATGATTCTGTGTATGGGTCTGCTGAAAGCGATTCCTGATGATCTGTATGAGGCGTCAGCCATTGACGGTGCTAACTTTGTTGATAACTTCCGTCGTATTACCATGCCACTGATGATCAAGCCGCTTACCCCGCTACTGATTGCCAGCTTTGCATTTAACTTCAACAACTTCGTGTTAATCCAGCTATTGACTCAAGGTGGTCCGAACATGATCGGAACTTCAGAGCCTGCGGGTTACACAGACCTACTCGTTAGCTACACCTACCGCATCGCATTTGAAGGTGGCGGCGGTCAAGACTTCGGTCTAGCAAGTGCTATCGCGACACTTATCTTCCTATTGGTCGGTGGTCTCGCACTACTCAACCTACGTTTCACTAAGCTGTCTCAGGATTAAGGAGTACCGACAATGGCAATGGTACAAGGTAAATCTCTTAAATACCGTGTATGGGCAACACACGCTGCGCTTTGGATATTCCTGTCAGCGATTATTTTCCCACTGTTAATGATTGTGGCTATCTCATTCCGTGAAGGTAACTTCGCAACAGGTAGCCTAATTCCAGACAATCCATCGCTGGAGCACTGGAAATTGGCACTTGGCTTCTCTGTGACCAATGCAGATGGCTCTGTAACACCACCGCCATTCCCAGTTCTGTTATGGCTATGGAACTCAGTGAAAGTGGCGGGGATTACATCTATCCTGATTGTGGCACTGTCAACTACGTCTGCTTACGCGTTTGCTCGTATGCGTTTTAAAGGCAAAGACACGATCTTAAAGGCGATGATGATCTTCCAGATGTTCCCTGCGGTACTGGCTTTGGTAGCACTCTATGCGCTATTTGATAAGCTTGGACAGTACATTCCATTCCTAGGTTTGAACACGCATGGCGGTCTGATCTTCTCATACCTAGGTGGTATTGCTCTACACGTATGGACAATCAAAGGTTACTTTGAAACGATTGATAACTCGCTAGAAGAAGCAGCTGCTCTAGATGGCGCAACGCCTTGGCAAGCCTTTAGATTAGTACTGCTACCACTTTCAGTGCCTATTCTTGCAGTGGTGTTTATTCTGTCGTTCATCGGGGTGGTTGGTGAAGTTCCAGTAGCATCTCTACTACTTTCTGATGTAAACTCATATACATTAGCGGTTGGTATGCAGCAGTATCTATATCCTCAGAACTATCTGTGGGGTGATTTTGCAGCGGCAGCAGTATTGTCTGCACTACCAATTACCATCGTATTCTTACTTGCGCAGCGTTGGTTGGTCGGAGGATTAACCGCCGGCGGTGTGAAAGGTTAATAAGAACGATAAGGGCGACCGCGAGGTCGCCCATTTTGTATCTCGACTTAACAATTTTGGTTTGGCCGCCGATCAGTTAAGAAGAGTGCAATTCTGGCGTTACGCATAGCTGGCTGTTAGTGAGATTCCTTACTGTTTACTTCTAACAGTTTTTGTAACCAAAACCCGGTTTGTCCCGGGTTTTTTTATGCCTAATCGACAGTTGCAAGTATAAGAATTAAGACACGGAAAGATATGCAATTGGGGCTTGGATGCGACGCAGTGTTCAAATGAATATGCAACAAAGCACTTTGTTACATTGGTAAGTTGGGCTCAATAGTTGAAAACGAACTAAAATTCTCGGCTTGAAGGGGCGCAACCCAGATAGCGCAGCAAAACGTAGACACTCTCTTGTGATAACGCCACTTTTCTAAACAGGTCGGCAAAGGTGTCATCCCCTCCGAAGCAGGTGCGAATGTAGTGATTGATCTCTTGTTCTGCATACCCTTCAACGTACATGGTGCGTACCCATTGATACTCAACCGCCTTTGGGTTTACTAATGTCGTCTCACTGAGTGTAATGTCAGTTAAGCTCACGAATGTTCCTTCCGACTTAAAGATAGTTAGCGGATTTAATCAAAGTTAGATGAAAGAAAAATGACAGTTTCATTGCCTTACAAACTGCTGACATAAAACAAGCCAATGAACCTATAAAAGTGAACAAAATGAGAATTAGCTGAGCATGAATTACGTGACAGTGAGAGGTTGGGGGAATAAAGGACGTGGTAATAGTGGCTTGATGAAGTGCAAAAAGTGGCGCGCTTGGCCCCACTTTTGCGTTAGATGCTTATTTTAAATACTTAACATGCGCTTCCATCTCTTCACCGATCTGCTTACGCATATTCATTAGGCGAATGGCGGAGTCTCTTAACTCAATGTCTTCTTCAGTGTGTGGAACCCACTCTGGTACATCGGTTGGTTTTCCATGTTCATCGACCGCTACCATGATCACGATACAGTGTGTCGTGAGGCGGTTTTTCAATTCTTTAGGGTCACTGGCTTGCACATCAATCGCAATATGCATTGAGCTTCGTCCGGTATAAATGACCTTCGCGCTGACCTCGACCAAGTTGCCAACATGGATAGGTTGAACAAAGCGGATTCCCCCTGCATAGGCAGTAATGCAGTATTTGCCACTCCACGCTGCTGCATTGGCGTAGGCAGCCAAATCGATCCATTTCATGACGGCGCCACCATGGACTTTGCCACCAAAGTTTACATCACCAGGTTCGGCTAAAAAACGTAGCGTAATATCTCGTTGACCGGTACTCATCTGTCAATCCTTCGTGCTTTCAGTGTTATTGTTATTGGCTGTCGTTCTTAAATAACAAAGCTGTTACTTACGTGCAACCTATATTCGAGTGTAGCTTGGATTTATTGAGGTTTTGTGTGGGTATCGGTAGATAAGCGAGTGTCGCGGCGTAAAACAAAGCCCAGCATCTTGCTGGGCTGAAAAGCGCTAAGATTGACGTTGGCCAGACATTACCTTGTCCATTATCGCCATACTCTGCTCGAAATAGGGGTTATAGGTGAGTCGAGCATGGGTTTTCCCGGGTTCAACGTATCCCCAAGCAGAAAACCAAATGTCTTCTCCTTGTGTGCATGAGTTCGATGTCTCTTCTGGTTGACCGTTACTGCAAATCAAGTTGCTACCACCAACGCCATAATTTGGGTTTGTGGGTGAAAAGAGCAACCCCATGTGAGAGCCATTGGAGATGCGCTGTTCGGGTATCCTCATACTGAACCGAGTCGAGCGGGGCTCACTGAGATCGTGCTCGCCTTGCCACACAATATGGTTTGCTGCGTTTGGCATCTTTTCACTAAAGGTTGAGACCGCGTATTCGGTATCGATCACTTTGTCGCCCTCACTGAGTAACATGAAGACGGGGCGAGAGTAATTTGCTGCTTCCAGTTGTTCTCTGACGATGGCGGAAGTCTGGTAATAAATGGCAGCCGCGTTCATCGGCAGAGAGTTGTAACGTAGCGGGTTATCCTCTGGGTCTTGGTCTGCCCACGTAATAAAGTGGCTAGCAAGTTCTGCAAATTTCACCACCCCTGAACCCGGTTCCAGAGCCGGAGAAAAGAGCAACAGCCCTTGGATAGATTCATCGGATAGAGCAGCAGAAGTCGCCAGGTTCGCCCCTGTAGAGTAACCACCTAGCCACAGTTGAGCCGTTTCTTGCTTGAGTAATTTAATGTGATGATTGACGACTCCCTGCCAGTCTTGCAAGGTTGGAAGTTGTAAATCTCCCACTTTACTGGCGTGCCCAGGGAGGAGTATTGTTCGGACCAAGTACCCTTGCTCGGCAAGGTGTGTGGCTATATCGTGAAAAGAGTACGGAGAGTCACCCAGCCCGTGCACCAAAAGCACACCTTGACCGTTTGGTTGAGCGGGGCGATATTCGTGGGGCAATACACTTGCTAGCTCGGCTTGTTTATCTTCGGTGATGAACAGGCGATGTTGCTCTAGCCAACTCTTTGTTTCGGCAACGTATTGGGTAAAGCTTTCTTGGCTATAGTCTGGCAACGCAGCAGCCTTTTCATAGGCAGGATCTTCGACTGGTGAACTGCAGCCGACAATCAATGCGGTCATTGTTGCGGCAAGGTAAAATGCGAAAGCAGACATCTTTCGCGTTGTGTATTCGGTTTGTTCTTGTTTACTTTGTGACTTCTTCATACTCGCCTTCAAGCACGCGTTCTTTGTCCTGTTTTACGTCTCTAAAATTAAAGTGGTTCGCTTTTAACGACTTCTCTAATTTTTTGCCCGTAATAAGGGCGGCAATCGTCAATGGGATTGCTAAGATTAGACCAAACAGAATGGTAAATATGCCGATAAACAAGGCGAACACATTGGTGAGAATTCTATTCATATTAGTTACCTCTTCTAATTAGATAACCAGAATAAGACGGCGTAAATGAATGAAACATGAACAAGGCGCAAAAAAGCCACCATCGTTAAACGAAGGTGGCAAATACGGGGGATTATTATACGTTATAGTGTTGTGGAGTTTTGCCCCGAGCAATGCACGGGGCGATATCCATTTATAGGCAGATTATTTTGTTGGGAACGTTTTGTAGCGAACGCCCATCATCTGCTCCATACAATGAACAACTTGGCAGCTGTAGCCAAATTCATTGTCATACCAAATGTAAAGCACGCAGCGGTTGTCTTGAGCGATGGTCGCCGCACCGTCGACAACGCCTGCAAAGCGTGAACCTACAAGGTCAGTTGAAACGATCTCGGTAGACTCTGTGTAGTCGATTTGCGCTGATAGCTCAGATGTTAATGCCATTTCACGCAAGTAAGCGTTGAGCTCTTCTTTGTCAGTGCCTTTGTCTAGGTTTAGGTTAGCAATTGCCATCGACACGTTTGGCGTCGGGACGCGAATCGCGTTACCTGTCAGCTTACCTGCCAACTCTGGGAGTGCTTTTGCGACGGCTTTAGCAGCACCTGTCTCTGTAAGAACCATGTTCAGTGAAGCACTGCGTCCGCGACGTTCGCCTGAGTGGAAGTTATCAATCAGGTTTTGGTCGTTGGTAAACGAGTGTACCGTTTCGATATGGCCAGAAAGCACGCCGTACTTATCATTGACTGCTTTTAAGATTGGGGTAATCGCGTTTGTGGTGCAGCTCGCCGCAGAAACGATGGTATCTTCTGCTTGGATCACCTTGTCGTTCACACCAAATACAACGTTCTTGATGTCACCTTTGCCTGGCGCGGTAAGAAGGACTTTCTCTGCACCGTTACAAGCTAGGTGCTGGCTTAAGCCTTCAGCATCACGCCATACACCCGTATTGTCGACAACAAGCGCATTTTTAATACCAAAAGTTGTGTAATCAACGTCTTCTGGTTTGTTCGCGTAGATGAACTGAATGTAGTTGCCATTAGCGATGATCGCTTTGCGTTCTTCATCAACAACAATACTACCGTTGAACTGTCCGTGGACTGAGTCGCGGCGCAGTAGACTTGCACGTTTCTCTAGGTCACCTTTTTTACCACCACGTACTACAACAGCGCGCAATCTAAGTGGGTAACCTGGGCCACTTTTCTCTACCAACAGGCGAGTAAGAAGACGGCCAATACGACCAAAGCCATACAGCACAACATCACGAGGTTCTGAGACGGTTTTGCCGTCCATTGCACCCATCAAAGAGGTGTGTAAAAAGTCTTTCACACCATGAGCGTCGTCGCGGCCTTGCCAGAATTGGTGAGCCAGCTGCCCTACATCAATACGACATGGAGACAACTCCATTTCTGACAAGGCTTTGATTAGAGGAAGAGTCTGTTCTGGGGTGAGAGGCGTGCCGGTGTAACGGCGTGCGAGGCGGTGCGATTTAATAATATCAATGGTCGCTGCGTTGACGAGTGTTTTACCGAAAAGTAACACTTCTACGCCTTTTTGACGGTAAAGCTGACCAAGTAGGGGAGAAATTGATTCCGCAATCGTTTGGCTTGTTTGCCACTCTAAAAGATGTTTCTCTGGACTCATGTTTCGTTTGGACCTTTCACGTTTTGGGGGCTGACTCTACTTTAGCTTGTAGGGGAGCGAGTAGAGATGGTTGCAGTGTTTGAATTTTGTAATTTTTATGCGGCAGGATTGTAATGCTTAACATCTTATTCTGCTAGCAAAATTAATGGCAGGCGATATTACTGTTTTTACGGGTGTTTTGGTGAATTAACAGAAGATTTCTCAGTGGTTATGCTTATTGACAATTTCAAATCTTGATAGTTATTTCGTGAAGAAAAATACCAGTAGCACATAAATAGTGTAACGCTTAATCTTGTGTTTATTTAATTCTGCGATCTTAAGTGTCTTATCAACGCTAAATGTAAACAAAACAGGCCAAATTGAGGGTTAGACTTTCGCGGTACTGTGTCCTTGCATCAGTGGCTCGCGTCAAGGCTGGCAGAGATCACCTTTTCATGTCCGAGATTTGCGATTGTATGATTCGTCTACTCAGGTTAGTCGATAATAGTGCGCTTGTTTCATTGGTTTATTACGCTGCGTATGCTCGCAATCGTATCGTCGACTCTAAGTTTTAACCGTTTCGTTGCTTGTTTTCATTCAATACATTGAAAACTTAGCGCTATCTCGTCAGCAAATTCTCACAATAGTGTGAATACCATTGAATAACCTTCTACAATTGAATTTCTAGATTGCTCATTTGATTCAAGGATTGAAATCAAAATGCTTTTGACAAGAATGTCTATAAAAAGTCGACTGCTGATCCTGTGCTTACTTCCAACCATTGTGATTGTTTTACTCGGTGCTAATCAGGTTCATCAGATACAAGAGCGACTTGAAAGCTATCAGGTCATCAGTGAAAAAAATGCATCCATTAATCTCTTGATGGAGTATTCACATCATAGCTATGCAGCCTTGTCTAAGCAGTTGAGTGGCCAAGATGGGCAAACGTCGATTGCACTCGCACAGAGCTCTTTAGATCTCTTACTCGCCAAACAAAACAAGATACTGTCGAATAAGGCGGAACGGGAGGTGTCGTCAAGCTATGTGGTGGAACTGCATCAGTTGATTACAGAGTTAAATCAAGCAAGTCCACAGCAAACCGTGGAACTTGGTCGCCTGATTTATGACATCTTATACGACCTCTATTCCAGCATTCTTTTTACTGAAGGTGCTCATTTTAATAGCCGGGTACACCGGCTTGATATCATTCTCAGTGACCTCAGTTGGCTTCACTTCTGGATGGAGAGAGAGGCGTGGTTGGTTAAGGAAGTCGAAACAGAAGGCTGGCCTTACGCCGACTTTGCGCCGGAGTACTTTCGCATCAGCGAGCGCCAACAGTATTATTTAGATAAGTTCATTAGCCTTGGCGAGAATACTCAACAGTTCCAAAGGCTGCTACAAAGCTTTACGAGCCCAGACTTTCAGCAAGGTGCGTTTGTCAAAGAGCAGCTTCTCTACAATCGCTTTTCACAGCAAGAGGTGCAGCAGGCTGTTCTGATCGTAGAGAAACGAAACCAACTTCTTGAAAAACAACTCATCACCTATTCTAGGCAACTTCAGCAAGAGCTCATTGATGAAATAGAGACCAATCAATATATCATGTGGGGGATCGCAAGTGCTGGATTAGTGGTTTTCTTTCTCCTGTTTGCGTGGGGAGCCAGTACCTTATATCGGATCAATTCTAAACTCACCCGCATTTTAACGGTGATGAGCAATATGCGAGACAGCGGACATGTAGATCAAATTCCTATCGATGGGAATGATGAATTTACTCGTTTCGCCCATGAGTTGAATGACACCATTGCGCGGCAAAAAGCGTATCAAACCAAACTCGTTGAAGCCAAGGAACACGCAGAAGCGGCTAATCAGGCAAAAAGTGTGTTTTTGGCCAACATGTCCCATGAGATCCGAACTCCACTGAACGGCATTATCGGCATGACAGAAATCCTTTCAGATAGCCAATTAAACGGCAGTCAGAAAGAGATCCTTAATGATATTGATGCGTCGTCTCATGCCTTGTTGGTGTTGATCAACGACATTCTTGACCTCTCTAAAATTGAATCGGGTAATTTGGTGCTGTCACCACACACTGCAAATTTACGTGAGATCATTTTTGACACCATGAATATGGTTAACGCTCAGGCGCTCAAGCAGGAAGTCACGTTAGAAGTGGAGTTTGCTGATGATGTGCCTGTGTATGCGGAAATGGATGAATTTCGCGTCAAACAGATTCTGATGAATTTGCTGAGCAATGCGATCAAATTCAGTGCGAATGGTTCTGTTTTGGTTCGACACTCGGTTGATACGCAGCACCGCTTAAACATCGAGGTATTGGATACCGGTGTTGGCATTGCCGCAGATAAACTAAGTGACATCTTCAAGCCGTTTACGCAAGAAGATGGCACCATTACTCGTCGTTTTGGTGGTACGGGGCTTGGGCTTGCGATTTGTCGTCAATTGGTTGAATTGATGCGCGGTGAGCTGGTGGTTGAATCTAACGTTGGCGAGGGCAGTCGATTTACCGTTATTCTGCCGTTAGTCAAACCACAGCGGTCACCGGCTCCGGTTTGTTACGATCTTAAAGTCCTGTTCATTTCCAACCAAGCCACTCACCAGCAGCTTGCATATAAAGAATGTGTGCGCTTGTGTAGCAGTGTCACGCAGAGTGAAAACTGTCAGCAAGTGACGGATCTATCTGATGATTTTGACCTTGTGGTGTATTGTTTAGCGCGTCATTCAAAGTCCCGACAAGACTTAGCTAAGTTAAGAGCGCAGTTTACGTCTGCGGACATTATCGGCCTTCAGCATCATTTGTACATTGAGCCCGATCTCGAAGGGCTACTTGTCGCGCAAGTGACACTACCGATTTTGGGTAAAAGGTTTGAAAATGTACTGAGTCAATGTCAAAACGACTCTCGATTTCGCATTGCTCGGCAGGTCCCGCCGCCCATGCCAGACACCGGGGATGTTAAGCGGGTACTGATTGTTGAAGACAACTTAATGAACCAGAAAATAGCCAGTTTTTTTCTTAGTAAGGTAGGGATTGAGTTTGCAATAGCCAGTAACGGTTTAGAGGCATTAAATCTCGTCAAAAGTGGCCAAGAGTATTGCGCGGTGTTAATGGACTGCATGATGCCGATTATGGATGGATTAACGGCCACGAAAGAAATTCGTAATTGGGAACGGGAAAATCAAAAAGCGCCGGTGCCAATTATCGCACTCACCGCCAGCGTATTGCCTGAGGAGATTCAGAGCTGCTTTGATGCGGGTATGGACGCTTATCTTCCTAAGCCCTATAAATCAAAGCAGCTTTTTGACATCTTTGAGAAACTAAGCGTCACCTTCTAGATCACTTAAAGGTAACCAGTTTACTTTAACCCCAGCTTGCAAAAACATCTCTTGACTAACCTTGATCTTGTCTCCCCATCGAGAGAGGAAATCTGGGGTTTGCTCAGGGCAGTGGACCGCAGAGATGCCTGTTTGAATAATCTTAGCCGCACAGTTTGGGCAGGGAAAATGGGTAACCCAAATCTCGCAGCCGTCCAAATCGCGCTTTGCGAATAGAATGGCGTTTTCTTCTGCATGGAGAGTCTTGAGGTATTTCATCTCTCTATCGTCTGTCATTGCACTGTCTGAAATGCCATGTGGATAGCCATTAAAGCCAACGGAAACAATACGATTTTGTTTAGTAATGACCGCGCCAACTTGTGTTGAGGGGTCTTTACTCCAAGAGCCAACAAGTTCCGCCATTTGGTAAAAGCGTTGTGCCCATTTCGATATCATTAAGTTTGTCCTCTGGAGATGACCTCTTATCCAATCGAGGTTGAATAAGAAAAAGATTAATGTGATAGAGATCGGCTAATAATATCCTAATTTATTCCGCTTTAGTCCAGAAAATGAGTGTTGATTCTCTCGGCGGCGGGTGTTTGCAACAATATTAGACGATCTGGATCACACATAGCTAAGTGTGCTCAAACTTCAGCACATGACGTATTGCCCGCTTTCTTGTGCGAGATCTCTTACAAAGGCGTGAGCGTAAAGCGGAAGCTAGCCTGAGAAAATCTCTAAAACAATCTTTAAATATTTGTTTTATATGTTTTTGTTTGCTTTTTGTTCAGTTTTGATAGGGTGATTTTCTCCAATATTTGATTGTTTAATTTGGCCGATTGCTTAATCTTAAGTTGTCAGCAGGGAGCAGACACGGAACAGGAAAGACCCAAGGATAGGTCATCTTCAGGACGAAGATTCGATTATTCAGGATGAATGGTCGGCAAGGAAAGCGAAGGACATTGGCTGGACGCTAGTAACTAGGATGGTTACACAAGGAAAGACAATGGACGCTTAACGGACTAAGGCAATGCTATCAGGATGATAGAACAGGGACACCGCTTAAGGATTAAGTGATGTGAGTTAACTAGGAAAGTTAACGGGCTGGATTGCCAAGGACACCGCTAGGATGGCGATGATAAGGAAAGTGCTGAAGGATTCAGCGTGCTATCAAGGAATAGATGCAGGGAGCACCTATTAGTAGCCGGATTGCTGCGAGTAAGATTAGACCCCACTAGGCGAAAGCTTAGTGGGGTTTTCTTTTTTCTGCTCTTCCCATCGAGATACCCCACGTAACAATTCTTTGCCTACCATTGTTGAAGATAAAAAAAAGCCAACCTCAATAAGTGAGATTGGCTGATATAAGTGTGAACAATTGAGTTCACTAACAACGTCAGTTGGCTAGGTGACCCTCGGCTTAAAAAGGGTCATGAATACTATTGCAGTATATGTGCCAACTTTTATAGCGCTTAATTGCGCTATTTTTAGCCAAAATAGGCGTTTTTTTCGTTTTCCTTTGCAATATGAAAATGCAAAATGCAACTAACCATACATTTGCTAATGATATATTTAATAGCTATATGATTACAGCATGACCAAACTTGCGGTGCCTAAGAAGGCGAAAAAGCCCACAACATCCGTAACCGTCGTCAATACCACCGAGCCTGCGAGGGCAGGATCGAGTTTCAGCTTATCCAACGCAATAGGGATTAACACGCCAAATAGCGCTGCGGTAATGATATTGACGATTATCGCCAGTGCGATAGTGGCGCCGAGTATCGTCGATTGAAACCAAAGCCCAGCCATCGCACCAATAATTAGCGCCCACAGCAAGCCGTTTATCGAACCAATTCCAATCTCATTTTTAAGCAGCGCCCAGCGGTTACCTGGCGTAATTTGGTTTAACGCCATCGCACGAATCATCAGAGTCAGCGTTTGGCTACCCGCAATGCCACCCATAGACGCGACAATCGGCATCAAAACGGCCAGCGCGACCACTTGGGCAATCACATCTTCAAACAATCCAATGGTCACAGAAGCCAAAATCGCGGTCATCAGGTTAATCCCCAACCACACGCCACGTTTTTGTGAGCTTTTCATCACTGGCGCAAACAGGTCATCGCCTTCGTCCATACCGGTACCCGCCATCAATCGAGATTCGTAGATTTCTCTTTGGGTACTTAACGCAAACTGCCAATCAATTTCGCCGACCAGCATTTGAGTCTCATCTGTGACGGGCATGGCGGAAACCGACGAGTGCTCCAGCGCTTCAATGGTTTCTGCTAGCGAGAGTTTCGCATCCAGTGTAACCGCGTTTTCTATGGCGATGTTTTTAAGGCGCTCGGTCGGCTCGGCGCGAAGTAGATCAATATAATTGACAACCCCACGGAACTGCTTACGTTTGTTGATTAAATAGATCTGTTGCGGCGCGTCGTAGCTGTATCGCTCCATCAAGATGTTGGCTTTCTCAACCGATATATTGAACGGTAGGGTGACGACTTTTCGCTCTGCCCATCGACCGAGTTCATCATCTTCGTACTCATTGGCTTGGTCGTAGAGCTCAAGCTCATCTTTTTCAATTAGAGATAAGGCTTCGTTGATGATCTCTTCTGGGAGAGAATCCGCCCACTCGATTAAGGAGAGGTTATCTAGCTTTGCAAGCGTTAGCTTTAGCTCGATTTCCGACAGCTCTTCAATGATCGAGTAGCGTACTTCCGCACGCGCTTCAGTAAGGACCTCAATATGCAGTTCTAAAGGCAGGCTTCGCCAAAGACGGACACGCTCGTCGATGGGAAAAGCTTCAAGAATGAGGGCGACTGCACCGGGTTCTAATCCGTCTTCGATAGAGTCATTTAAAATAGCAACTTGTTCACCGTCTTCCGCTTGAACAATTTGTTCGATCAGTACGGAGAGGTCTTGCAATTGGCTCACTGAGTACCTCGAATATCAATGTAATAGAAACTGATGATCAAGGTACTCTAAAGTGGAAGAAAAACAATCCCCTAACGTGGCTAAGTGTCTAGATAGGGCGTGACAAGTCGATGAATGTTGACTTTCGCGCCAATCCTTGCAGCAAGAAGGTACAAACCACCGATTTTTCGATGTAGGAACAGAGCATCTGCGGGAGGGGTGTGCCAGTAGTCTTGCTCCATACTCAACACCGAGCCAGCTTGCCGCAATCGCGTGGCTAAGTCACTGCGTTTAAAGTCGTACGCCTCGTCAACCAACATAGGTTCACACGCCATGTTGACCAAGTTGAGAATCGCACTGCGTTGCTCGGGCAAAATGCCTTGGCTAAAAAAGCCGATTTGCTCGAGTGCGCTGTTTAACCCAGTTTCATCTTGATTAAGGGCTGCACGAAACGCTTGCCGATAGCCGGAACTGAACCGCTCGCTATATTCACGCGTTGCGCCAAAATCCAGAAGCCCGATTTGCTCTGTGTCTCGCATGAAGAGATAGTTGGCAAAATTGGGATCGGTTTGAACCATTTTGAACTCGAACAGCTCTTTAAACAGAAGATCGAGCAAGTTTGTCATGGCGCGGTCTCGCACTGCTTCAGGCTCGTTGACTAGAGTCTCAATGGGCTCGCCTTCAAGGTATTCCATTGCAAGGACAGATTCTGAGCTTATCAGCGAATATACTTTCGGCACAACAAAATGGGGGGAGTCTTTCAATGCTTCCCGATAGCGATGGGCAAACTCCGCCTCTCTGACATAGTTTGCTTCATCATGAAGTTGCCACTTCGCTTCTTCCAGCAATCCGTTGTAATCCACAGAGTCGGGGATCAGTCCAACCATTTTTAGCAGGGTTCCGACGTTGTCTACATCGCTGTCGATGCTTTTACGCACGCCAGGGTACTGAACTTTTATCGCAATGTTGTCGCCATCATCACTGTACGCTTGGTGGACCTGACCAATCGACGCACTCGCGATGGGCTTAAAATTGAAGGCGAGGAACTGAGATTTCCACTCTGTCCCTAGCGCGTCCGCGAGCGTTTGGCTCAGCTGCTTTGAAGGCATTGGGTCGGCGTCGGAACGCAATTTAGCCAAGATTTCAGCGAGCTCTGGCTCAAGAATATCACCCGCATCCATTGATAGCATTTGGCCCATTTTCATCGCAGCGCCACGAAGATGCGCCAATTGTTGAGTTAGGCGGTGAATGTTTTTTGGCGTGAGCAGGAGATCGCGCATATTCGGTTTATTGCCTTGAGCGATTTGCTTGGTGCCTTCGGCAATCACGTTTCCGGTCACCCGTGTTGCCAATGAGGCAAATTTACTGAACCTAGAGATGCGATGAGTAGGAAGGCTGCGTTCCTTAGTCGACATGAACTTCTCCCGCTGAGTTAGTTGGTTAAATCTCCTTGTTTATACGGTAGAAAAACGCATTTGGACACAATAAGAATGAGAAACCGCTCATTTCTGCGCGGTTTTGGTGATCCTTAAATGGAATAGAAGAAGTACAGCTGCGATTTCATCCGGATGATGATTCCACGTATGGCATCAAGAAAAGTCATAAACCCAATGGGTTTTTCTCCACTTACCCATGCGAGCCCGACGGACCCGACGGGGATATCGTACCCCTCTGGTTCTTCGATTTTAAGCCTCACGAAATGGTGCTTGTTTTGGAGGTTTTGTCCGGTTGTTTTTCGCACCGATTGATCTAGACCTAGCAAGTTGCTTTGGGCTTCCCCTGTGCCTTCGACAATGCCTTCAACCTCTGCGGAAAAGATCTTTCCTGGGTAAACAGAAGAAGCAAATTCTGCGACTTGGCCTGGTTTCACGTTTCGAATCGCTTGATGGTTAACGCGCATCAGAACGTATTTTTCTTCGGTGTACATTTGCAGGCGAGGCATCATGGAAACGCGCTGCCCCTCACGTAGAATGAAGTTAGTCACAAACCCATCTGCTGGTGCGCGAACCAGAGTACTGTCGAGATCCCATTTTGCTTTCGCGAGTTGTTCTTGCGCTTTTAACCAGTCGGCGTGTTTGGCTTTCACCGCGAGTGTCGCTTTGCTTATCGCCAGCTTCGCTTTATCCGTTTCCACTTGCTTGGTTTGCAGTTGAGATTCAATGGTTTCGATATTGAGCTTCGCTTTCGCAACTAAGGTTTCTTGTTTGTCGATGTCACTGGCGGTAATGGTGTTTTCGACGACGCGATTTTGCTCTTTGTAGCGTTTAAGCATCTTTTGTTGCAGTTCATAGTCGACTTTAGCCATTTCAAGCTGGCGCTCTGTGGTGGTTAAGTCTTGCTGCATTGAGGTGTAGGTCGCCTTGGCAATAGCTACATCTTCTTGAGCGACCTCTTTCGCCACGCTGGTGGCTTCTTCCGATACCTTGGCTTGATTGTAGGCGATTTGATACTGGGTATCGTCAAGGCGGTAAATCGCTTGTCCTTTTTTAACCGACTGATTGGGTTTAATAAATATTTCTTCGACTTTGCCGGTAACGTTGGCAGAGTCAGGACGAAGCTGAATATGAGGTGATTGAACCACCGAACCGCCGGATAAGTCCATCGGGGTGAAATTGATCAGCCCAACCCAGACAAACAATAGCCAAGACGCGCCCCCCAGATAAGCGAACCCTTGAGTGAATTTGTTCCAAGGCATTCCCACTAGGCGAAGTAAGTAGATAAATAATGCCCAAACGGCCAAGCCTTCTAACATTATGCTTCCTCGTGTAGTGTTTCAGTTTTTGGGGCATGTCGCCACGTGTCGCGAAGGTTAACAATCGCTTTTTCCATATCGACAAAGGCAAGAATCACCGCGATAACCCAAACCCAATGCCACAAGAAACCGATCCATGTGAGGGCGGTGATTAAGCCTATTTGATGGTGATCCTTACTGTGCGCTTTGTTGATGGGCAGTTCATGAAACTTCCAAAAGCCAACGATCGCGGCGCCAACGCTGGCGATAAGGACAAAAGCGGCAACAACATAGAGTGCAGTGTCTGCGCCAGTGCCGACAAAAGGAACGCTTAACAAACTCATTGAGGTCTCCAATCATTCTAAGAGCCGCCAGTGTGTTTGAGATTTGCCTACATCGATTTTTTGTGACAGATTAAATCACAACTTAGTGATTTATGATGTAATCAGTATGAATCAAGTTCGATTTATTCGTGCGCTTGGCATCAAGCAGCTCCACTTACTCGCGAAGCATCGCTATGGCATTAGTCAAGGTGGGCTTCATATTCCTGAAAGCGCGTTAGAGAACCCAATGACATTGCTCCCCTTGTCGGAGGTCAACCGTTGGTATGAAAAGCTCGAAGAGCAGAGTGAAAACAGCGATGTGATTTTGGAGTTAAGTCGAGAAATAGACCTCAGCAAACTTGGCGCTATCTCTCGTTGGTTTTTGTCCGGCTACGATCTTGCCTCAACCATCCGTCGCATCAACCACGGGCTTAGCTCACTTCAATCTGGTGCCTATCTGTCTGGGGCACAAAGTGGTGCGATCTTAAAATGGATCTACCACAACCCATACATTGAGCCGCAGTGTAAGATTCACGACAGTATTCGAGTGGCGGTCTTTATGACGAAGATCCTACGTAGCTATCTCGGAGAGGACTTTACGCCAATGCGAGTTCTGGTGTCGGGAACGCGTAAAAACCGCGAAAAATATGAAGCGTATTTCGGCTGCCCTGTGGAGTGGAGCCATTGCAAAACCGAGATGTGGTTCCACTCTGATTTGCGCTTAGCGACACAACAGAAAAACTTGTTCCCTCAGCAACGTTTAGCGATGAACTTCTCTGATTTGGATGAGTTCCTGAATATGCCGGAACCGGACGATGAGGTGAAGGTGATCTATGAGGTCATTAATTACAGTCGTCATTACGGGCTGCCGACCTTGGAACGAGTCTCGGGTTTACTGGGGCTCTCTACTCAGCAGTTTCAGCGCAAGCTGCATGGATTTGGCATGAACTTTACGACAGTGATGGGGTATGTGCTGAGTAATACCGCGGTGAAGTTGCTCAGCCGCGGTTTATCGCCTGACGAAGTTGCGTCACATTTGGGTTATCAAAACAGCGCCAGTTTCAATCGCATGTTTAAAAAACATCGTGGTTTGACGCCCAAACAGTATGTGCAGCACTTTCAAGATCTTTTTTAGCCCGACGTGCCTTCTATGAACGGTGCCAGCGGTCTCCATAAGCCGCGCTGTAGTCGGGCTCTGGCAGGTCTCCGAGCCCGTCTGCTGGCTCAAGCGGCCCGACGACGGTGCGATAAGGTAGGACGCCCGCCCAAACAGGTCGCTCTAAATCACTTTTGTCATCATTCACGCCTGAGCAACTTATTTTCACCGAGGCTTCCGTGAGAGGAATACGAAGCACCATGGTCGCCGCGAGTTCTTTATCGCTACTGAGTCGAACGTGATCGGTTCGACCAGGTGCGATGTGTTCGATAAAGTGGTTTAGCACCTGATCCTTTTCCTGCTTGTCTTCAACGCGTTCGAAGGTGCCAAAAACCACGGCTGAGCGATAGTGTGCGCTGTGGTGAAAAGCCGATCGAGCAAGCACCCATCCATCAAATAAGGTAAAAGTGAGACAACTGGGCTCTCCTTTGCTTAGATTACGCATCAGTCTGCTGTTGTTCGCCCCATGAACGTAGATGTGGCGGTCGACTCGCCATGCCAGCATGGGAATGATCACGGGACCGCTTTCCGTCGAAATGGCAATATGTGCGATCAACGACTCATCTATGATTGCGTCCAGTTGGTCTGGGTCAAAGACAGCTTTGTGCTGTCCTTTGTTGATTTCGGTTCTTTTCGTTGTCGATAGCATCGCAAAACTTCCTTTCTTATTGCTCCATAGGTGATAAGGTATCGTCGAAGTGGTACTTTGATTAGAGCCAGTTTTTTTTGATGGATGGATCCAGTTTTGACGCCAATCGACAGTGGGGACTTAACCCTAAGTTGCAAAAATAGCCCATTGCAACAGCAGCTTTTTCAAGCCATTCGCAGTAAAGTCGTTAGCCATTTGTGGCCGCTTGGAGGCAAGCTGCCATCAACTAGAAAGCTGGCACTCGAGCTCTCTATAAGCCGTAATACGGTGATTGCCGCCTATGAACAACTCGTCGCAGAAGGCTATCTTGAAAGTCGCCCGGGGTCAGGGTTCTTTGTTGCTGTAGAGCTTCCGGAACACTACTTAAATGTGAAGGATAGGAGTCCCAAATCGCCCGCACCTTCTGCGTGCAGAGAGCGGCCATTGTTGAATCAACCATTCTCCCCTGGCATTCCTGATTTGGCGCAGTTTCCAATCGAAAAATGGCAGCGTTTCTTGCAGCGCCACTCGGGACGCTTGAGTTTACTTGGTTGCCAAGATGTGCAAGGGAGTATGACACTGCGCAGCGCGATTGCCGATTACTTAGCGACCAGTCGCAGCGTTTCGTGCTCGCCAAGCCAGATAGTGATTACCTCGGGCGCTCAACAGGCGTTGTACATTGCAAGTCGAGTTATTTTGCAATCGGGCGATGCGCTTTTAATGGAGCAGCCGGGTTATACGCAAATGAGTAAAATTCTCGATTTGAACCGAGTTCAGGTCGAGCCACTTTGCGTGCGTCAGCATCAAGGGTTTAACTTGCAGCAGGTCTTCTCTAGCCGTGCCAAAGCGCTCTATATCACTCCCAGTAATCAATACCCGATGGGAACAACGTTAAATACAGAGCAGCGTCTAGCGCTTATTCAATGGGCATTGGCAAGCAAGAGCTGGATTATTGAAGACGACTACGACAGTGAGTTTCAGTTTGCTCATCGTCCCTATACAAGTTTGCAAGGCCTTGCCAGTGATGTTGGAGGCGCGAACCGCGTTATTTACATCGGTTCCTTTAGTAAAGTGATGTTCAACGGACTGAGACTGGGCTATATGGTGGTCCCTGAATCGACGCTCGAGCAATGCCTAGTGGTCAAAGATGCAATGGGAGGTGATACGCCAACCCATACTCAAGAAGCGCTCGCAGATTTTATTCGTGAGGGCGATTTATTGCGCCACATTCGCAAGATGCGTCGTCTGTATCAACATAAGCATGCGCTGACTTGTCAGTCGATTCACCGCCATTTTTCTCCACAGGTTGAGGTGATCAGCCAAGCGGCAGGTTTGCACGTGACGCTTAGCTGGTTCTGCTCTGTGGACGAAGAGGAGTTTGTCTCGCAGGCTGCGGCAAATGGGCTAGTCATTCGCGCGCTCAGTTACTACGAAGACAGTGCGGTTAAGCAGGGAATAACCCGAGATTGGGGAGGTGTTGTGCTCGGGTTTGGTAACGTAGCGTTGGACGATATAGAGTCAAATATCGCCAAGTTAGCGCGAATATTTGACTCACTAATGGCGAAGGCTTAGTTCGGCTCGATTTGCGTCTCTTTTTTGCCAGAATACTTTTGCCACGGTAAAGAGAGCAGCCCGAATACGCACAAAGCGTAAAGCATGGACCAACCCAAACAAGCGAAGACGAGCACGCAAAGCATTAGCGAAACTGCAGCTAGCCAACGGCCAGCTCCTGTCAAAAGTTTGAACGCAGAGAGCATGGCCAGCAGATACACCAGAACGAAGATGCCATTAGCTAGCTTGAGGAAAAACTCCAAATCGAGTCCTGAGATTTCACCAATCACGCAGGAGATGAGCAGCACGACTGCAATCGCAATCGTCGCATTCGCTGGGACGCCACGAATGGAGAGTCTTGCCAGTGCACTATTTGGGCGATAATCCCTTGCTTGTGCCCAAACCATTCTCGACAAACTTTGTGTGTAAAGGTTGACGCTAGCGAAGCAGGCTGCGAATCCAAGTCCACTGATCAACAGTTTAAATTTCTCGCCAAACAGTTGCTCAGACAGCCAAGGTATCGAGGCGCTGTCAAAGCTCGCCGAACCATAGGCGTGGTATTTTAGAATCACGACCGAGCAAGCCCAGTACGTTGCGCCTGCGATAAAACACCCAATCAAGATCGCGATAGGGAAATCACGTTGTGGGTTTTTAAACTCTTCTCCCATATGCGCAAATGCTTCTATACCGACAAAGCACCAAAACATCACACCAAGCGCGGCGCCGATACTCCAGAGGGACTCTTGAGTAAGTTCTGGCATAACCATGTCTGATGTACCAATTGAACCTTGCCACCAAAAGCTCGCGATGAGAGCGAAAATACTCAGCGCGATGACCGTCTGTAACCTTCCAGAGGATTTGGTCCCCGCGAGGTTGACCGCGACAAGCAGGCCGACGGTGATAATTTGTGCCACAAGAGAGCTATTGATTGGCTGTGGCAGAAGCTGTTGTAAAAAACCGGCCGCCAAGGCAATCGCAGCGGGAACGCCAACAGGAATGACGCTAACAAACAACCAAGCGACGCTTTTTTCTAACCGCTTATTGAACGCTTGTCTGACAAAGTAGGCAGTGCCGCCTGCATTTGGGTAACGTTTTCCAAGTTGGGCAAACGTTAGGGCGATTGGGCAAATGGCGACAAACAGAATCAACCAAGCCCAGAGAGAAAAGTGGCCAGCAATACCCGCGGCGATGGCAGGCACCATAAATAGACCTGTGCCGAGTAACGTGGTTGAGAGTTGGCCTATGCCAGAGATTAAGGTGATATCCTTTCTGAGTTCGCTCATTGCATTGCTTCCTGTGCTAGTGGATTACAGCTTAATCAATTACTCGCATGATGACAGCCATCAATTCGTCGTAGATAAAAGTCAATGTGACGGAAATTCCTGTTAGATAAGTCAAATTGATCACTTTCCCCTGTCGGGCGTTTGTGTCACATTACTTTTAATCAACAGGATAAGTTGGGTAATGAGCTGGAAGAATATGGACAAATTTGATCATCAAATCATAGAGATACTAAAACGCAACGCGAGATCCTCCGTAAGTGATATTGCTCGTCAGGTCAATCTGTCGCGTTCGGCGGTGACGGCACGCATTGCTAAGCTGGAGCAGGAAAAGGTTATTTTGGGCTATCACGCTCAACTTGCAGATAAACAAAGCGACGCTCCTAAAATTCAAGCCTATTTGGCGCTTAAGTTCGATATGTCCTCGACGACTCAGTACTGCGAGACTTACGCAGAAAAGATCTACCAGATTGACGGGGTGAAGTGGTGTCATGCGATTAGTGGCGAGACTGACATGATGCTCTTTGTGGAAGTGCCAACTATGCAGCGGTTGAATCAAGTCCGTGATGAACTGCAAACCATCCCTGAGTTACGACATTTAATGACCCATACCGTCTTAACGGAGTTTTTCAATACCCATGGCCATTGACCAGATCAACCTAAACTTGCTTCGCTCATTGCAAGTGCTGTTAGATGAGTGCCATGTGAGTCGCGCCGCCGAGAAGCTCAATCTAACTCAATCGGCAGTAAGCCGACAGCTGTCCCAACTGAGAGAGCTGTGCGGTGATTCCCTATTGGTCCGTGATGGCAATCAGTTGATCCCGACACCCAAGGCGATGGCTATGAGAGGAAAGCTGGCTCAACTGCTGGGTGAGGTAGATCAACTGCTCAATGACAAACCGTTTGATCCTTTGCTGTGGCAACAAGAGTTTGTCATCTCCTCGAGTGACTACGTGGCGCAGTATATTCTGCCAAATATTGTCGCCCTCGGTGCAGAGCATGCGCCGAAGGTGAATTTGGCGTACCGTCTATGGCAGCCTGATTATCTTTCCAAAATGAATGAGCAAGGCATACATTTAGCATCGACCATGTTGCCTGAGCCGCCCAAACATCTAAGCAGTGTTCAAATTGGCGAAGATAAATCCCTTTGCTTGATGCGAAAAAACCACCCATTGGCGAGCATTGAATCGCTGAGCTGTGACCAGATAACGGCGTACTCACATCTCAAAGTGACGGGGGGAGGAGACAAAGACAGCCCTGCAGATATTGCCCTGAATGCATTGGGTTATCAGCGCAGAATTGCACTCAAAGTGCCGTTCTTTTCAGCTGCCATTAACGCCTTACTTGCGAGTGATTATTTGATGATTGTGCCTGAGCATATTGCGATTAATCTCTCACGTGAGTATCCACTTACTTACGCGACTCTCCCTTTTGATACTCAGGCACACCTGTATTGGCTGATGTGGCACCCCAAATATGACCTCGATAACGCGCATCAATGGATGAGAGAGCGGGTTCTCCATGTCATGCAAACATGCCCTTATTCGATAGGTATGATTTGAAATCATGATTGGTATGATTAATGACAATTTCAAATCATAGCCTGTGTCATTTACCTTGGCAAAAGGACACAACAATTAGGAAAAAAAGATGACTCTGACGGTTTGGCTTTCACTGTTTACTATTTGCCTATTAGGTGCGATGTCGCCTGGGCCAAGTCTGGCGCTCGTGGCGAAACACAGCTTGGCTGGAGGCCGTATGAATGGGCTCGCGGCGGCGTGGGCTCATGCGACAGGGATTGGTATCTATGCGTTTATTACCCTTATCGGCTTGGCTGTGGTGCTGCAGCAATCCCCACTATTGTTTAAGAGTATCAGTTACGCGGGCGCGGGCTACTTAGCCTACTTGGGATTCAATGCGCTGCGCTCGAAAGGTGGTGTTGCCGCTAAGCTGGAATCGGGTGAGCAAACTAGCCTTTGGCAGTCGGCGAGAGAAGGCTTCTTAATCTCACTGCTTAGCCCGAAGATTGCTCTTTTCTTTATCGCACTGTTTAGCCAGTTTGTTGCAGTCGGAGATGGCTATGTGGCAAAAACGGTGATCGTTGCAACACCTCTGGTGGTCGATGGTTTGTGGTATACCTTGATTACTTTTTTACTATCCAGCCCGAAAATAATTGATAGAATTCGTTCCAAAGCACAGTTGATCGACAGATTGTCTGGCGCGGTACTCATATTGCTTGCTATCCGAGTCGTGCTCACAGTCTAGATAACAACCATGCCCACGTTAGAGTGGGTAATCAGGGAGAAAATAATGATAAGACTTGCGGTCATTGGGACCAACTGGATCACAGACCAGTTTGTTGAAGCGGCGTTGAAATCGGGGGAGTATCAACTCGCAGGGGTATATTCGCGTTCACTTGAAAGTGCAGAAAAATTCGCGGAAAAGTATGACAACCCTGCGCTGTTTGATGATCTTGATGCGCTAGCGACATCACCTTTAATCGATGTTGTGTACATAGCGAGCCCCAATAGCCTTCATGGTCCACAAGCGATTCAAATGATGAAAGCGGGTAAGAACGTCATCGTTGAAAAACCGATGGCCTCAAGTTTTGCACTCGCACAGCAGATGTTTGAGGTGGCAAAAGAACACAATGTGATTCTGTTTGAAGCCTTTATGTCTTGTCATATGCCTAACTTTAAGCGTTTAAAAGACGCCCTTTCGGGAATCGGCAAGATTCGCAAAGGTTTGATCACCTATTGTCAGTATTCGTCGCGTTATCAAAAATACCTCGCGGGCGAAAATCCCAATACGTTCAATCCAGCGTTTGCCAACGGTTCCATCATGGATATTGGTTTCTACTGTTTGAGTTCGGCAGTTGAGCTGTTTGGTGAGCCCTTGGCAGTGCATGCGCAAGCGCACCTTTTGGAATCAGGAGTGGACGGCAGTGGCAGTGTCACTATGAGCTACGATGGCTTTGAAGTGGTCTTGCAACATTCGAAAATCAGTGATTCCTACTTACCGAGTGAAATACAAGGGGAAGAGGGGGCACTGTTGATTGATATGATCTCGACAGCGAAGAAGCTCACCAAATTCACTCGAGGCAGTGATTTAGGCGTGGATCTGAGCGTTAAGCAAGAGACCAACCCAATGTATTACGAAGCACAAGAGTTTGCTAGGCAGTTCAAGCAGAAATCAGCAGATGAAAAGTGCACGCAACGATCCTTGATTGTGGCAAAATTACTCGAGGAAATTCGCCGCCAAACCGGTGTGAAGTTCCCTACAGATACGATTAGCTCAACCAAATAAGAGAAAAACAGATGCAAGCTGAAGTGAAATGGATTGATGAGTTTAAGTTTTTAGGTCACTCCCAGTCGGGGCATTCCGTGGTAATGGATGGCAACGGCGGAGCGACCGCTCCAAGCCCAATGGAGATGGTATTGATGGCCGCTGGTGGTTGTAGCTCGGTAGACGTTGTCGATGGGCTCAAAGAAGCGGGCCAAGCTGTGACAGCATGTACTGCTAAATTGACCACAGAGCGTCGTGAAACGGCACCACGTATTTTTACTAAGGTGAATATTCATTTTGAAGTGTCTGGAGAGAGCCTAGATGCAGAGGTCGTCGCGAAAGTCGCTGCCGATTCTCTGGAAAAGTATTGTTCAGTGTGTTTGATGCTTGGCCAAGGTGTGGAGATGACACACAGTTGGGAAATCATCTAGTTTCACGCTCACCTCATAACTAGCCGAGCAATTTGCTCGGCTTTTTTGACGAAGATAATCACTATGTTTCAAACCCATAAATTTACTATCGCCGGTATTGCGGCCATTCTGCTTTGGAGCAGTGTGATGGGCGTTGCCCGTGCGGTAACGGAAATGCTTGGTCCTGTTGGCGGAGCCGCGTCGATTTACACCGTTGCTGCCCTGTTTCTTGTCGCGGTGATGGGCGTGCCCAAATGGCGCCAATATTCTCTGCGTTACGTGCTGCTCGGCGGCGGGCTTTTTGTCGCCTATGAAATGTGTTTAGCTCTGGCTTTGGCAATGGCGAATGATCGCCAACAAGCCATTGAAATGTTGGTGATTAATTACTTATGGCCAGCGTTAACCGTGCTTTTGGCGGTGTTGGTGAGTGGCAAGAAAACCAATCTATTGGTGTATCCAAGTGTGGCACTGGCGTTTGTTGGCGTCGCATGGAGTATTTCTGGCGATCAAGGGCTCTCTTTAACCCAAATCAGTGCCAACATTGCCACTAACCCGACGACCTACGCGATGGCGTTTATTGGCGCTTTCCTATGGGCAATCTACTGTAATTTGACCAAGCGAATTTCCAATGGGCAAAATGCTATCACGCTGTTTTTCATCATGACGGCGGTTTCTCTCTGGATCAAATACGCCCTAAGCGCAGAAACTGGAATGAATGTGACGTTAGAGTCAGGCAGCTTACTCTTGGTAGCTGGCGTGTTTATGGGCAGTGGTTATGCGTTATGGAACTACGCCATCATTGGTGGGAACATGGTGCTACTGGCGACGTTGTCGTATTTTACCCCTGTTTTATCGACCATTATTTCGTCGATTATTTTAGGGATTGCACTGTCGTCTAGTTTTCTACAGGGCGTCGTGATGGTGACCTTGGGGTCGTTGATGTGTTGGTGGGTGACACGAGATAAACCGATCACCAAACAATCTCGATAGGCGTGCCAATAGTCACTAGGCTGAGTAACTCGTCCATTTCTTGATTAGTAATGGCGATACAGCCATCCGTCCAGTCGAAGCTTTGCACATAATTGGCTGGACGACGCTCTCCGTTTTTCAAACCGTGTATCTTGATGTCTCCGCCTGGGTCGAGGTTGTGTACTCTTGCATACGTTCTATCCCGCAGGTTGGGGTAGCTAATATGGATCGACTTATAGTATTGCGAGTCTTCGATAACAAAATCGAGATAGTAGCGACCTTCTGGGGTTTTTTGATCGCCTTCCTGTCTCTTATGTCCTTTTGGTGATTGCCCCAGAGCGACTCTATACTCCCGCACCACCTCTTTGCCATCCATCAGGTACATTCGGCGTTTAGATTTATCCACTTTAACTAAGTCTACGCCTGCAATGGACACCGCTGAAAACAGAGTCAGTAAAGTCATCAACAATAGCTTTTTCAATGGTCTCTCCAGAGATATTGGGGGTGTACGCCCTTGGTACTTTTATTTTATACCGATCCAAACTTAGGGATGATTCTCTTTCTTCGAGGTCGTATCGGATAAACAAATTACATATTGCTCACTGATGTAAGTTTTGGAAATAAGATCATAAAAAATGTAAGTCGTATCATATCTCGTAAACTTGCTTCATATGAAATGCGAGGCACTTAACAATGGCCCCGAATAACATTTGATTGCACCTTGGTAACTGTTACTTTTTTAATCGAAAAAAGATAATAAAAAAGGTCCAGGCTAGGATTATGTTCCCACGAATGCTACTCAAAAACATCTTATCAGCTAGGAACCAAAGGTTTCTCGCTAATTCGTTGTTCCAGTATATCGATGAACTCTTGGGTGTAGAGCACATCGGTGTGTTCAGCGAACCGAAAGGCGGCAACTCCGCCGAGTTCCTTTACAAGAAAGGGGAACCCGCTGACTTGGAACTATACCCTAAAACCTTCTGGACTTGGGTATCGCAATTTGACACCTCTGATGGTCTTCTGCCTCTAAAAATGAACACGTGTCAATGGGCATACGAACAGCACATGTCATCTGAGAGCTATGTGTTTATGCTCGACAACCATCCTGAAATGCGTACCTACCTTATTGCCGAGAATGTGGATCCTCAGCGTATCAGCCAGTCGAATGAGAGCAATCAACTGGAGGCGCTACAGATTATCGCCGCGCGCTGGCAATGTGTTCGCGCGGAAACCGAAGCCGCGAAAGAGTTCAAACAGCGAGACATCAAAGAAGCCAAATATTTAGATGTCATCAAACAGCGCGAACTGTTCATTGAGAATATGAAACTTGTCCAACAAGTGGCGGTGGACATTTCTAATCCATCTAATCTTGATGAGTTATATCGAATGGCGGTTGAGTCAGTGCGAGATAAACTAGGGTTCGACCGCGCTGTGTTCATGCTGCTCGACATTAAAAAGCGCTGCTTTAGTGGGACTTACGGCACCGACGAGTTCGGTAACACAGCCAGTGAGCACCATACCCAATATGATTTGCATCAGCTTGAAGAAACCTACATTAACGCCTTGTTTGAAGGGAAAGAAAACCTAGTGATTGTTGACGGTGCGCCATTGTACACCGCTGGCAACGTGATTGGTCAGGGCTGGAACGGTATGCTTATCCTCCGTGATGGCGAAGAGATCATTGGTTGGATCGCGCTCGACAACTATATTAATCGTAATCCTATTACCTCCTATCAACGCCAGATGCTTGAGTCATTTGGCTCACTCCTTTCCCAGATTTATATTCGCAAACGTCAAGAACAAAATGTGCGCATGTTACACGCCAGTATGGTTGAGTTGTCGCGCTGCATGACAGTGAGCGAAGTATGTAAATCTGCGGTCACCTTTGCCATTAACCGCTTGGGTATCGATCGCTTTGCGGTATTTTTGACCGATAAAGAGTGTACCCACATGCAAGGTACTTGGGGGACCGATATTCAGGGTAATGTGGTGGACGAATCCTACTACCGTTCAGATACGGTCGAGCGCTCAATCGTGAATGCGGCTAAAGTTAACCCGAACGATGTGGTGTTTGAAGAGTCGGTTCCCATCTACCATGACTTCCATATCGTAGGTTTTGGTTGGACAGCGATGACGATGCTTGTCGACAATAGCGGGGAGCCTATTGCGTTTATCGCTGCAGACAACCTGATTAAACGAACCCCTCTGACGCACCAACTGCGAGAGGTCATTCGCATGTTTGCGTCCAACCTGACGGAAGTTCTGTTGCGCACTCGGGCTCAAGAAGAGATTCACCAGATGAACGAGAATCTAGAGCAAGAAGTGAAAGCGCGTACTCGCGACCTACAGAAAGCGAATGAACAGCTTGAAATGATGGCAAAGATGGATCCGTTGACGCGATTGGGTAACCGTCGCATGCTTGAAACGACGTTAGAAGAGTTGTGTTTGAGTTGCGAGGATGGGAGCCAACATTACGGTTTAATCCTGGTCGACATCGATCATTTTGGTTTGTACAACAATCATTACGGCCATATGCAAGGCGATATCGCATTGATGCGAATTGGCAATATTTTGCAGCATCACACTCAGTCAGAAAACGAAGTGTTTTGCCGAATTGGTGGCGAGGAATTTGCCTTGCTAGTGGTAAATCAATCCCCCGAACGTGTTGCCCATTTGGCGGAATGTATCCGAAAATGCATTGAGGATGAGCAAATTCCGCATCATCTCAATACGTGCAGCGAGTTTCTTACCGTCTCTGTGGGGTATGCGGTACTGGAGCTTAATCAAAGTGAGTTCAGTTTCGACCGTTTGTATGTCGAAGCGGATGACTCACTGTATCGGGCCAAAGAGCTAGGCAGAAATACGGTTAGTGGTAGTGTCAGTCTGATTGAAGTTGCGTAACTGAGCCCCGAGAATAGCAAGGCAGCCTCTGGATGGCTGCCTCTATTTTTCTCGTTATTACAACGATGCAAGTTCCGTACGAGCTGCTGGCTTTTTATTTTGTATTTTTTCCACCTTTTTGATGAGTTTTACAAGTTGACGGCTATCCCAGGTTGCGCTGCTTGACGAGTATTGGCTTTGGTTCATTGCCTCAAGCTCCAAATCGATTTGGCGTTTCAAATCGTCATCTTTGATTTGAATTTCTGACCACCAAAGATTGAAGCGGTAACCGACCTGAACCAAGTCTTGGGTTTTAATTGCATCCATCAATGAGTCGAGTCTCGATTGCGCTTTTGGCGAGGTGCCTTGAGCTTGGCGCGGTGCTCGTTTCAGCTTCAATAACCAAGCAAGAGTCATCAGCCAAAGAGAGGCAAACAGCGCTGCCGCGTGGGGCCAATAGCCTCGGTCAAAAATCGTCACTGTCTCTTGCGCCAATTGCGGTGTATTGAGTAAAACTGGTTCACCAGTATTGATTTGCTCTCCTGGACCAACATTTAGCGTGATACCTGGTATGTTTGCCGTTGCAGCGGCTTCTTTTTGGCTATCCCACCAGTTGAGTTGAATCGCGTTGAGATCAATGTTTCCTTGCTGCTGAGGGATCAACACCTGCTTGACTGTCATACGCGTGACGTCGTCACCCAAGGCGGAAAACTGCGGTTTTTCTTGATACACACGCACAGAGCTTGGGTAGTTGACCTTGATGTCGGGGAAGCGCTCGCTAGAAAGCCCCTGAATATCAAGGGTAATCTCGCGGCTAATGGAGTCTCCTACTTTAGTGTCTAGAGTTGTGGAGGTGAGTTCGTTGCCTTCACTGTCCATCCAACGTTGGGTCATTGATAGTTTGGATGCAGGCAACCAGTGCCCTTGAAAGCTCTCTGGGATCGCGTGGACCTTGAGAGTGAAGGTTTTTGGCTCAGTGTTTGCTGACACTAGTTTGGTGGTGCCGCTACGACTGTCGCCAACAATCACGCTACCTGCAAAGCCAATCCCAGAGAGAACGAAGTCGCCGGGCTTATCTGCGGTGATACGGTAGTTTTGATCCAGAACTGTCACCTCAACACCGTCTAAAACGCTTTGGTACTGATTCGGTTCCCCGATTGCGTCCAACGTTAACCCTTCGCCTTTTGGTGGAAGTACGCTCGGGTTTTGCAGCCTTCTTGGATCCGCTTTAATAATCAATCGCGTTTTGAGCAGAGCGCTCTCACTTGGATAGAGAGTTTGTTTATTGAGGGTGTTCTGCAGTTCGACAAGATCGCTAGCCTTAGGTGCTTCATTGTCCATATTTACTTCAATGGCGATGGGATCAGATTGCGCACCTTCGACTGAAAATGAAGGGATTTGGGTGATACCTAAGCGCTGAGCGGCGAGAGACACGTTCCACTCGCTCCTCGTTGTGCGGCTGCCGTTGATAATGTTGAGTGAGCTACCAAAACTTGGTCGACCGACGTAAAAGTCTTGTTCTAGTACGCTAAAGTCAATCTCATCAGAGTCGACTTTCTCGTCTACCACAATACGCAGTTGAAACACTTCGTTTTTAACCACTTTGTTTTTGCTGACAGTCACCCAAATGTTCGCGGCATACGACGGAGCGCTCACCAACGCGAGTAAGGTGACGAGTAAGCTGATAAAAATGCGTGTGTTGAGGTTCATCATTACCATTTCTTACCTGTTTGTTGTGGTGGTTGTTTTTGTTGTGCTTGTAGCAGCATTTGCGCTCGCAGCAAACGGCTGGGATCTCTTGCTGCTTCCACTTGCTGGAGTTTTCTCAGCTCGGGATCAATCGGTTGTTGGTTGTCTTGGCTGAGATCGGCAGCAAGAGCGTCAGACTCTGTTTGCGGGTCATTGGATGAGGGTTGTGCCTGCGATTGCTGGCTTTGCTCACTGTCCTCTTGTTGACCTTGTGACTTATCTTCTTGTTGACCGCTTGGCTTGCTTTGTTGCATGCCATCTTGGTCATCTTGCGCTTGCTCACCTTGTTGAGGTTGGTTTTTTTCCTCTTGTGTCGATTGCTGTTGTGGCTCATCTGTGTCAGAGGCTTGCTCAGGGTTCGACTGCTGCTCAGAAGGCGTTTGTTGACCTTCTTCCTGCTCTGAAGAGGAAAGGTTTTGCTGAGCATTTTGATTGTTTTGTTCAGGTGACTGGCTAGAATCGCCTTGCTGTTGCAGGCGCTCTTTTACTCGCTCTAAATTGGTGCGTGCGTCTTGATTATCGGGCTCTTGTTTTAGAACCGATTCGTAGAGGTCAATCGCATCTTGATAGTTTCCAAGTTGAGCCAAGGCATTTGCTCGGTTGTACATTGCCTGCGGGCTAGAGAGTGGCGCGAGGGTTTCTGCTGCGCCTTGGTAGTCGCCCGACTCATATTGGGCAATGCCTTTCCAATTCGGATCCTCAAACAAGTCTGCGGCTTGTTGGTATTGTTTGTTTTCGAAATGCTGCATTGCTTGCTGATCTTTGGTTAACCATGGGCTCGCTTGGGCTGACGGTGAGTGAGCAAGTGGCAGAACTGCCAGAGCAACCGCAAAGAAGACTCCTCGGCGAAACATCAATAACGCTGGAATAATCAGCAGCGGAATCAACCAAAATCCTTGATTGATTCTCTCTTCAATCATTTGATCGCTTTTGGTTGCACTTGTTTCATCGACTTGGGATGTGGAGCGAGCAATTTGCAACACATCATTGTTGGTAACTTGCACGGGAACAAATTGACCACCCGTCTCGAAAGCCAGCGTTTGCATATTGGTAAAGTTGGATTTCGCAACAACAGGTTGGCCGTTGTCTAGCGTCATTAGGCTGCCATTGTCCAGTTTGATTGGCGCGCCTGCACGAGACCCTATGCCCAGTATCGATAGGTGCCAGTTTGAGTTGCTCAGCAGGGATTCGATGGTGTTTCTCTCGGTATCATCAATATCGTCAGTAACCAATACGATATGACCAGTCGCGAGGCCAGTATTTTGCATCATCTCGATGGCGAGCTTTATGCCACTGGCAGCATTCGCGCCGGGGTAGGGCATAAGTTCAGGTGATAAGTTAGGCACCAAGTTGGCGATGGTGTTGGCATCACTAGTCATTGGGCTGACCATATAGGCGTCGCCTGCATAAGCGACCAAACCCGTGCTCCCTTCTTGCCAGTGAGAGAGTAGATCGGTCACTTTGTAGCGTGCTTGAGTGAGTCGGTTGGGTTTAATGTCGGTAGCGTACATAGACATCGACATATCCATCACGACGACACGGGCACTGGTGTTGGCAAAGCTGGGACGCTCAAGGGCGTGAAAACTAGGGCCGGACAGCGCTACTATTGCAACCACCCCACTCAATGCGATGAGTGCGAATCGGCGACGATTGAGCGTTGCGCCTTGAACTCCCATCGCTTTTGCTAGGTGGGGGGCGATTAAGGTTTGCGTTCGCGCTCTACTCTTTAGCCAGAATATGATGGCGAACCATGGTAGCAATGCGATTAACCACATCGGGTTAAGGAGAACGAAATTAGACATGATTTCTCCTCAATAAGATCAGGAAAACAAAGCCAAGCAAGGCAATGCTCAGCGGCAGCGGAAACCACTCTTTTTGTGGACGCCAAGTTTGTGTTGCCTGAGAAATTGGCTCCAAACTGTTGATGGTGTCGTAAATTGTCGCGAGCTCTTTGGCGTCACGGGCTCTGAAGTATTGCCCGCCAGTCACTTGCGCAATGTCCATCAGTGTTCTTTCGTCAAGGTCTTGGGCGGTGTTGACTTTGCGGGTCATAAAAAACTCTTTCACGACCATTTCTCCAGCGCCCACGCCGATGGTGTAGATCGTAGCGTTGTATTTTTTGGCGATCTTGGCGGCTTCTAGCGGATCCAGCACGCCTGACGTATTGCTCCCATCGCTAAGCAACACCATTACGCGTTGGGGCGCATCGCTATCGACAAAGGTTTTGGTGGCAAGACCAATACCCTCACCGATGGCCGTTTTTTCCCCAATTAAGCGCAATACCAACTGATTGACCTGCTCGGCAATGGTCTTTCTATCGAGAGTCAGAGGGGTTTGCAAATAGGCGTGATCGGCAAACAAGACCAATCCCAAGCGATCTCCCTCTCGTTTGCTTGCGAAGTCACTTACGACCTTTTTTACCGCGGTGAGGCGATCGACGTAGTCACCATCATCAAGCATATCTTCCTTGCTCATGGAGTAAGAAAGATCGAGGACCAACATCAAATCTCGATGCTTCGGTTGAGTGGTGACAGGCTCTCCATACCAGACGGGTCTTGCCATTGCCGCAAGCAGGGCAACCCAAACAATGGCGGCGATGATTTTTGCCAGCCCATTTTTCGGCGCGTTTCCTTGCCCATGACTAGGGACGTACGGCAGATAAATGGGTGATTGATGTTTAGCCGCTGGCGCAAAGTAGTAAATGACCAGTGGCAAAGGCAGTAGCAATAAGCTCCACCACCAAACAAGATCAAAACTTGCCAACTATGTTCTCCTTCTTTTCGGTGGTAGCGCTTGCTCTACCCAATCTTTGCAATCTTGGATCAGTTCATCGCCATTAGAGATCGGCTGCTTGCTGTACAGCGCCTGCTGCCATTGTGTTTGATTGAGCGTAAAGCGCGGTGCTTTGAGTTGACTGTCTAAAAACTCATACCAAGTTGGTCCGGTTAACTGGGCGATCTCTTCACGAGGGTAGTAACAAAGTGCCGCTTGCCTAACGAGTTCAATCGCTTCTGATGGTTTAGTTCCTTGAGTTAACAGTCGCAAAGCCGTTTTCTTGGGAGCAAGGCGTTTTTTGTTCCAACGCAGCAGTAGCCACATAACGAGCAAGCATAAAAGGACTGCTGCAAAAACTGCCCACCATCCCCATGCGAGTGGAAACCAAGCTGGGGCCTCTGGTAAATGCAGAGGTTGGAGTGAGAGTGGTGAGGCTTGAGTATCTGTACTCATGATTGAAATCCATGTAGCTGGTGAATAAGCGCAGTGTCGCTAGAGAGCGTCGAAAAACTCATGCCCAAGCGATGGGCAAGGAGCTTGAGTTGCTGCTGCTGTTGATTGAAGGCAGACTCAATACCTTGGCGCGTTTTCTTTGATGAAAAGTCGAGCCAACGTGTTGTGTGTCTGTCTGATACTTGTTCTGTGCCACGAAAAGCCGTAATGCCTTGTTCAAGCGGATCACAGATTTGAATCAGACGAACCCGATTATGCTGACCCAAACGGCGAAGCAGGTTTTGATCTTCTTCACTGAGTCGAATGAAGTCGCTTAACAGGACAATCTCACTGCCTTTCGGACACATGCGCGCCAAGGCTTGAAGCCCTTTGGCCATGTTTTCGTCAGCGCTGCTGGGGTCGGTAAGTTGAGCTTGATGATGCGTCACTAGGGCTTGGGCAATCGCCAATGCTCCTTTATTGCGCGATGTCGGTTTTAGCTCAATAAGCTGGTTTCCCAAATCCAACAATGCGCCAACCCTATCTTGTGCAGAGACACTCAGCCAAGCGATTAGGCTCGCCATGTGCGCCATCTGGACCGATTTGAGCATTAACTGAGAACCAAATACCATACTTGCACTTAAATCAAGGTAGAGCACTATTGGCTTTTCTCGTTCTTCGCTAAACAGCTTGGTGTGAGGTTTTCCGGTGCGAGCGGTTACTCGCCAATCAATCGCGCGGATGTCATCACCACTTTGGTATTGGCGAACCTCACTAAAATCCATGCCTCGACCAAGTTGTCGGCTCTGGTGTTGACCAAGCATCTGTGACCACAGACTTTTGGCGGGGGGCAACCATTGGACACATTGCTGCTTGTAGTAAAGCAACTCATCCAAGTTGAGGTTAACGCCATCACTGTAAGGCGCGAGTTCTGGTGTCATACTCACCTCTATGCGCTGCCGACTAACGATAAGATCTTGTTGATGACTTGATTCGGGTGTATCCCTTCCGCTTGTGCTTGGTAACTGAGTAGAAGACGATGGCGCAAGACAGGGAATGCCATCGCTTGGACATCTTCAGGGGAGACGAAATCACGTCCGTTTAACCAAGCGTGAGCACGAGCGCAGCGGTCTAAGGCGATGGTCGCGCGCGGGCTGACACCCATTTCAAGCCATTGGCTCAATGTATCGTCGTACTGCGACGGTTTGCGAGTCGCCATAACCAAGCGAATGATGTATTGCTCAATCGTGTCAGCCATATGAATATTCAGCACCTCTTGGCGCGCAGCAAAAATATCCTCTTGGCTCAATCTTGGTGGTTTAGCGCTACTGTCACCTTTCGCTTCGCCTCGATTGAGGCGCAATATAGCTAATTCACTTTCTGCGTCTGGGTAGTCGACATCAAGGTGAATCAAAAAGCGATCCAACTGAGCTTCAGGAAGTGGGTAGGTGCCTTCTTGCTCGATCGGGTTTTGAGTTGCCATCACCAAAAACAGCGCTGGCAAGGTGTAGGTTTTGCGCCCAGCAGTGATCTGTTTTTCTGCCATCGCTTCGAGCATGGCCGCTTGCACTTTTGCTGGAGCACGGTTGATCTCATCAGCCAGAATGAGCGAATTGAAGATCGGACCCGCTTGAAAGGTGAACTCGCCAGTTTCCGGGCGATAAATGTCGGTGCCTGTTAGGTCGGCGGGGAGGAGGTCAGGGGTAAATTGAATACGGTGAAAATCCCCTTCAATACAGTCGGCGAGTGATTTTACTGCGCGAGTTTTGGCTAAGCCAGGAGGCCCTTCAACTAAGATGTGGCCATCTGCCAACAGTGCGACCAACAATTGCTCGACCAATTCACTTTGACCAATAACTTGGCTGTTTAAGTACTCTCTTAGCTGTAAAAGTGCCTGTGATTGCATTCCATTTTCTCCTCATTTTTTCACTTAGTGATTTGCAACTTAGAAAAGTTCCGTCCCTTAAGGTGTTTTTACCTCACTTGGCGATAAAAGCATCAATAAGAACAAGCCATGTCGATAAAGCCTTATCGGTCAGCAGGTTAAGATATGGGGCTAAAATCTAGAGAAACAATATTTCATTAGTGAAATCACAAATCTCAAACTAGATAGCAAAGTTTTGCAGGAAAAATGTCCGGTTAACTACAAATTAGTAAAGGAATGTGTCAAAACGTCGATATACTTAGAAGATTGGACAGGCCTCACGTAGGGAGAGCATCGGCGAATGTCGTCAGTGTGAAGGCCAAACATTTACAACCATTGCTTTCAGAAGGCAGAGAACCAATGAAATTTAACTCCATTAGTATCAAGCAAAAGGTCGTTGCAGGGATTACCTTCGCTGTACTAGCGTCCACCATTATTGTTGGTGTTATGGCGCAACGACAAGCGCGAAGCGTTCTTGAACATCGTCTTATCGACATCGAACTCCCGTCAATGCTTGAGCAAATCAACGCGCAGATCGACCGCGAAGTGATGCAGCTTTTGCTAGCGGCAGAACAAGTCGCGAACAACGAATTTATTAAGCAAGCGGTCAATACCACCTCCATTGATGCGCAAACCGAAGCCTTGTTGGTGAAAGAGCTTAATAACGTACGTAGTCAATATCAGTTGAATGATGCGTCTGTCGCGAACCGAAACACCGCATACTATTGGAATCAAAACGGCTTCTTACGCCAACTAAACCAACAACAAGATGGTTGGTTCTTTGGCTTTACGCAGTCAGGTAAGCCGACGTCGGTCAGCATTTTCCAAGAGGCGAATGGCGATGTGAAAATGTTCGCCAATTTCCAGCTAACCAATGGGTTGACCATGTCCGGCTTGTCGAAATCAATGGACGATATGGTCTCTTTGCTAAACGGCTTTAAGATTGAGAAAACTGGTTATGTCTTTTTGACAGACGCAGAAGGTAACGTTCAAATCCACCGTGACAGCAGCAAAGCAAAATCTTCTCTGTCTCAGTTGTTTGGTCGTGAGTCGGCAGATCTATTAGGCAAATCAGGTTTTAACCTCATCGAGGCAGACTCAGATGGACAGCGCGTGTTCGTTGCTAGCACTTACATTCCTTCAATGAACTGGTTTGTTGTTGGTGTTGTGCCTGTTGATGAGGTATTCGCCGATCTAAACAGTGTTGCTAAGCAAATGATGGTAACCACGGTTGTGGTAGCTGGTTTGTTTATCTTTATGGGTATCTTCCTTGCCAACAGCATTGCGAGCCCAATTCGAGCGATTGCAGAACGTTTCAGTGACCTAGGAAAAGGTGACGGTGATTTATCTCAGCGTATCGAAGTGAAAGGCAGCGATGAAATTGGCCAGCTTTCGGAAGGGTTCAACGGCTTTATCGAGAAGATTCACGAATCGATGAAAGAAGTGGCATCGACCAGTGGTGCGCTTCAGTCGGCTGCGGATGGGGTATCTAGCAAAGCCCACACTACGCACAACAACAGTCAGATGCAGCGCGATCAAACTATCCAAGTAGTGACAGCGATTAACCAAATGGGCGCAACGATCAGCGAGATAGCATCGAATGCCGCGACCGCTGCTGAAACGGCTTCACAAGCATCAGACAACACTCAAGTCGGTCAAGATGTGGTCAACAAAGCCAAAGATGCCATCAGTCGACTTGCTTCCGACATTGAGAGTACTGGCCAAGTTGTAGAACAGTTAGCGTCTACCACGCAGGATATTGGCTCGATCCTAGACGTAATTCGTGACATTTCAGAGCAAACCAACCTGCTTGCACTTAACGCGGCCATCGAGGCTGCACGTGCTGGTGAGCAAGGTCGAGGCTTTGCGGTGGTTGCGGATGAGGTTCGTAACCTTGCTAGCCGCACCGCAGACTCTACCGAAGAAATTCAGAAGATGATTAACCAGCTGCAAAGCGACGCAAAAGATGCGGTAACCGCGATGGAAGCAGGTAAAGCGGTAACGGGTGAGGGCGTTTCCTCTTCCGATGAAGCGGTGGAAGTATTGATCTCTATTTCTGAGCGTATTCATGATATTTCAGATCGAAACACGCAAGTGGCAACGGCGACCGAAGAGCAGTCAACGGTTGTTCACACTATCAACCAAAATATCGAAGAGATTAATGCAATCAACGAAGTGACCACGGGCACGGCAGAAGAACTGGCGGCAGCAAGTGCGGAGCTGAAAGATCTCTCGATGCGTCTTGATCGTATGGTTGGCAGTTTTAAACTGTAAACTGCACGCCAAGCTAGAAAAAATGGGGCTAAGTGGGTTACACTTAGCCCCATTATTTTTAGGTAAGTTTGAAATATAGGGTCGTTGAATCATGAGTGATTTCGAGAAAGAACTAGAGCAAATGTCTCAAGAAATGGGTGACCAGCCAGAAGTCGCGCTGCCAACAATTGACGAGCAAAAGGCGATTGCAGCAGAGCTAAAACAGCTTGAGGCAGAAGGCAAACTCACTCCAGAAGTACTTGAACAGTACTTTGGTAAGTTTTACGCGAAGAACGACAGACCTGTTCATTAATTCGTCGTGATTGCATTTCGAAAGCCGCCAATGGCGGCTTTTATTATTTGGACGACAGAAATGTTTATTGTTTATCGATTGATTAAGTTAGCCGTGATTTGTGCGGTCTTTTTTACCCTTTATGATCTTATCGCTTTCGGTGAAATTACTTGGGTAAGTCGGCTCATTGCCCAGTTTTAGGCTTGCGTACAAACTATCGACAAAAGTTTTGCTTCAAGACTAGAGATAACTCTTTGTAAAGACTAGGCTATCAGTATATCCCTCATCACAAAGAGACAGATAATGGAACAAAAGCTCTATTACTGGCTACATCGAGCCTACATGTTGGGTCTAAAAGTGGCAGCCAAAGTGCTTCCCATCTCCAAGCCGACCCTTTTCTTGGGCAAAGAAGCGCTTAAACAGCTTTGCCACAGTGTCTCTATCATGGACATCAAAAAAGTGCTGATTGTGACAGACAAGGGGATCGTAAAACTCGGCTTAGCGAAAAAGCTCGCGTTTGAGTTTGAACGTGTCGGGGTGCACTGCGATATCTATGATGGGGTTGAGCCTGACCCGACATACAATCACGTGGAAGCCGGGCTGTCTCTGTATCGAAAGCATCGATGTCAAGCTGTTGTGGCGCTTGGTGGCGGCTCTCCAATCGACTGCGCGAAGGTGATTGCTGCTTGTGCAACCAACCATAAACCGATTCGACGCTTGGTCGGTTTGCTCAAGGTATGGAAGGCACCTGCTCCAATCTTCGTCATTCCAACAACGGCAGGCACAGGCTCAGAAGTGACCGTTGCTGCCGTGGTGTCTAATCCTGATACTCACCAAAAAACACCCATCATGGACCCGAAACTTGTGCCAATTGCAGCAGCTCTGGACCCAAGTTTGATGCTCGCTTTACCTGCGCATATCACTGCGCAAACGGGGATGGATGCATTAACCCACGCTATTGAGTCTTATCTTTCAGGCAATGCTACTCAAGAAACCGATCGCTACGCGTTAGCGGCTATTACCTTGATTGATGAAAACCTCGAAAAAGCGGTCAAGTTTGGCCAAAACGCGACAGCTAGGCAGAACATGGCGCTGGCTTCTTACTATGCGGGTCTCGCGTTTACCAAAGCCAGTCTTGGGTATGTTCACGCGATTGCTCACACGCTCGGGGCGAAATACGGTATTCCTCATGGGTTAGCAAATGCGGTTGTATTGCCGCACGTACTCGCGTTTTCTCAGTGCGCGGCAAAAGAAAGAATGGCGAAGTTGGCCGATACGTTGGCGTTGACCGACAGCCATGTCTCAGACTCGTTAAAGGCGCAAGCGCTGGTTGACTATGTTAAGCGTTTGCAGAAGCAGCTAGATCTGCCGTCAAGTTTTGACCAAATCTTGCAAGAGCATGTTACGGAATTGGCGAAGCAATCTTTACATGAGGCTAGGTGGAATTACCCTGTGCCCAAGTATATGCAGCAAGAAGAATGTGAGCAGTTGATTTTGGCGGTCGCCGTAAATAAATAAAAGCCCCAAGCATGGCTAAGGGGCTTTCAACTATTTACAAGATTGGTTTTCTATTTAACGGTCCAACCGATGGTTTCGCCTGCGCGAATCGGTACAACGATATCATTGCCAAATGGCATAGATTCAGCCACTGGCCATTCTTGTTTAGTAAGCGTTACGGTATCTGTGTTGCGAGGCACGCCGTAGAAATCAGGGCCATTATGGCTAGCAAACGCTTCAAGATTCTCAAGTTTACCTTCCAACTCGAACACTTCTGCGTAAAGTTCTAACGCTGCATGCGCCGTGTAAGAACCCGCACAGCCACAAGCCGCTTCTTTCATGCCTTTCGCATGTGGCGCTGAATCTGTACCAAGGAAGAACTTTTTGCTGCCGCTCGTTGCGGCTTCAACTAGTGCTTTTTGGTGAGTATTGCGTTTTAGAATAGGGAGGCAGTAAAAGTGTGGCTTGATTCCGCCAACCAGCATGTGGTTGCGGTTGAACAGCAGGTGATGAGCGGTGATCGTTGCTGCCACGTTGTCGTTCGCGTTTTTCACAAACGTTGCCGCATCTGCGGTCGTGATGTGCTCTAAGACAATTTTTAGATTTGGGAAATCATTGACGATAGGCGCTAAAACCGTATCAAGGAACTCTTTTTCACGGTCAAAAATGTCTACATCATGGTGAGTCACTTCACCGTGTACCAGCAGCAGCATGCCGACTTCTTGCATTGCTTCTAGCACGTGGTAGATGTTTTTCGCGTTCGTCACACCAGAGTCTGAGTTGGTTGTTGCCCCCGCAGGGTAGAGCTTAGCCGCAACAACAGGACCGGATTCTTTCGCTTTGCGAATTTCGTCTGGCGTTGTGTTATCCGTTAAGTAGAGCGCCATAAGAGGCTCAAACTGCGCACTTGGTTTTTCTGCCATGATACGTTCACGGTACGCAAGCGCCATTTCAGTGTTGGTCACAGGTGGGACAGTGTTTGGCATGATTAGCGCGCGGCCATTGTAGCGGCTAATATCTCGCACGGTATCCTTTAGAACGTCGCCATCACGAAGATGAACATGCCAGTCGTCAGGACGTGTGATCGTAAGTGTTGTCATTATTGCTCCCACCATTAGTAAGTTGTCTGATTGGAGCCCAAGCCAGCGAAAACTGTGAAAGCAAACGCTTACGCTTAGGCGACAGGATGATAGAGCAATCAGCTTTGTATTTCATCCCTTTTTTTGCGGGCGCAAATAATCGCTGGGCTTTTACTCAGTTATTTCATCGTAAGCCACAATGCGTGGATGCTGCCGGGTAGAAAGAAAAAGATCGTTAACACGAGGTTGATAATGAAGTCTTTATTGAGTCCTTTGTCGAGAAATACCGCGAGTGGCGGCAGGAAGATACAAAGTAGAATCATGACCAGTTTGTTCATATGAGTTTCCTTGTTGATAGAATAGATAACAACACTATAGAGTTTTTAAAATATTTGGTGTTTTTTGTTTAGAGAAAGCAATGCTGTCTCAAACTTAAGATAGATTGAAACGCAAACCTTATCTGTACAAAACAATGACGACAATCTAAGGGAATTATCTATTCCAAGACAGTCGAGTCGAGATGAGTATAATATAGCCAAATTATTACAAGCTCGGGATTAGCAATGTCAGCTTCAACTCTTTCTCAAATCAATGTTTTTCCGGTTAAATCTGTTGGTGGTATCTCACTCTCTTCTGCATGGGTGGAAAAGCAAGGTCTCGCCTTTGATCGCCGTTTTATGCTTGCCCTTTCTGATGGTTCTATGGTGACCGCGCGTAAATACCCTCAAATGGTGCTGGTTACCTCAACATTAACACCAGACGGGTTGATTTTTACCGCTGCAGGATACGAGCCGCTGCGCTTGCGTTATCAAGACTTTAAAATGCAAGAGGCGCCAGCTCAGGTCTGGAAAGACAATTTTATTGCTTACACAACGACGGATGACGCGGATGATTGGTTCAGTGAAGTACTTGGCCAGCGTGTGGAGTTGCTGTTTACAGGTGAACAGTCGAACCGTGTCAGGGAAAAGCTCGGACATAACGTGAGCTTCGCGGATGGTTATCCGCTGTTGGTGATCAGCGAAGCGTCATTGGATGAGTTGAACCGACGCAGTTCAGAGACACATTCGATGGACCAGTTTCGTACCAATTTGGTGGTCAGTGCCAGCGAACCTTTTGTTGAAGATAGCTGGAAGCGGATTCGCATTGGTGAAGTTGAGTTTGAAGCGGTAAAGCCTTGCGAGCGCTGCGTTTTGACGACGGTAGACGTTGAGAAAGGCGAGTTTCGTGCGTCTAAAGAGCCATTAAGCACCTTGTCACAGTTCAGAGCGAACGAACGGGGTGGCGTTTTCTTTGGTCAAAACTTAGTGGCGAAGAATGAAGGAATGATTCGCCAGGGCGATCAAGTCGAGGTACTCGAGTATAAAGAGAAAGAGGTCTACGAAGACAATTCTCCGGCACGCCACCTAATGACGTGTGTCGAGCGAGAAGACATCGCCCGAGATTTCACCACATTTTGGTTGGAGCCTCAGTACGGAGACATGCCGATTTATCAACCGGGTCAGCATCTGCCGATTACGTTGGAGATTGACGGTGAGCAAGTAGCGCGTCGCTATACGTTGTCATCTAGTCCATCACGACCTGGTCGCTTGGCCATCTCTGTTAAGCGGATTGACGGCGGTCGTGTGTCTAACTGGCTGGCCGACCACTTCCAAGTCGGCGATACATTGAGCTGCGAAGACCCTGATGGACGTTTTCATATTGGCAATAAGCAAGGTTTACCGATGTTGCTGCTATCGGCTGGGAGTGGCGTTACACCCATGATGTCTATGCTTCGTTATCTGTCAGATCATGACCAAGTCAACGATGTCGTGTTCTACCATCAATGTCGCAGTGTGGAAGACATTCCGTATAAAGAAGAGTTGGATGAGTTAAAGCGCAAGCATCAAGGATTGACAGTGTTTATCTCGTTGACCCAAGCGCCGATTGACTGGTTTGGTTTGAAAGGAAGATTAAGCCTTTCTCACCTCAAGCAAATTAAAAATCCAGATCAGCGTCAGGTGTTTGTGTGTGGCCCTGATGGCTTCATGCAAAAAGCGAAGAACATGCTGTTAAGACAGGGGCTGCCTGAGTCTTGTTATCACCAAGAAGCATTTGGCGTGGCGACTGTCGCCGTGAAAGAGCATAAATCAGTCACGATTTCGTTAAATGGCAATGTGTTTACAGGGGACAACCAAAAAACGTTGCTTGAACAAGCGGAAGATGCCGGTTTACCCATTGCAAACAGTTGTCGTGCGGGTTTGTGTGGCGCTTGTAAGGTGACGGTAGAGTCAGGGAAAGTGCATCAACCTGATGTGCCAGCTATCACCGAGGAAGAGCGCAATATGGGTGTCGCGTTAGCTTGTTGCTGCGTCCCAGAAACGGACCTTGATATCGTTAACTAACGAAGTTTAGCGTCTCTTTTTTTGAGGCGCTTTTCGTTTTCATCTCGATAATCAGCGGATCGCACTCTTGTTGCGTCCGTTGTGCTTCGCATCATAAAGCGCTTGATCGGCGCGTCGGTACAGCGCGAAAAAATCGCAGTCTTCAGGGGTGAGCTCAGTCACTCCGCATGAAATGGTAAAAGGAGCAGTCACATGATTGAGCGGCGAGTTCTGAAAGTTAGTTCGTAAGCGCTCAGCAATATCATGCGCACCTTGTGCTGATGTGTTGCTTAATACAATCAAAAACTCTTCACCACCAATTCGACCACAGCAGTCAGTACTGCGCAAGTTACGACGAATAATATCAGCCAGCTCGACAATCACTTTATCGCCAAAATCGTGTCCGTGTGCGTCGTTTATTTTTTTGAAATGATCAATATCGATAACGATACAAGACAGCGGCGTATTTAACTCAGACGCTTGGTGGTAAGCGCTGGAAAAAAACTGCCACAGCTTACGCCGATTGCACAGTTTGGTAAGTTCATCGGTATTGGCGAGTTCGGCTAACTTTTCCCGCATGTTGACCAAATCGGTAATGTCCGTTGAAACGCCAATTAAGCCAATGACTTTCTTTGTGTTGATGCAAATAATGGGCTTTTTAATGGCTCGATAGATGCGAAGTTTGCCGTCGGGAATGGCTTTGGTGTGTTCTTCGCGAATGACCGTATTGGCTGTTTCGTATACAGTTCGGTCGCTAGTTAGAATATCGTCGAGCAGCTCGGGATCGAAAAAGTCATGATCGGTTTTCCCTTTTAGCGCTTCGAGGTCAGTGTTGAATAACTCCAGAGTGAGTTGATTGGCGTATAGGTACTCTCCATGACGGTTCTTGACGAACACGTAAGAGCCTATTTCATTCAAGACCACTTCATGCAGTGTGAAGTGGTCATGGTTGTAGATGTCTTCAATGCGCTCCAGTTCTATCATAAAACCTCCCAACGTGAGTGAGGTCTAGCCCATTTTTTACTGACGTTTGCGCAACTAACAATCTTATCTAATTATAAAGTACATTTTAGCTCGCCCTTTAACCATATACTGAATTGTCAGTAACTACCTATATCTGGTTAACGTTTTGCAGCGTTTGTTGTGTCTTACGTTTGAGTTTTAGTTGAGAAAGTAGTACGCCAGAGATCACCATCAACCCACCAAACAGGTGATAGTGTTGAATGGTTTCACCAAGTAACGTCGCAGCAAGGGTTATCGCCACGACCGGCATCAGGTTCATAAACATCGCGCTTGAATCTGCGCCTATGATGTCAATCGCTTTAACCCACATCCAAGGTGCAAGAACCGACGCCGCAACGCCCGCATACGCGATGAGTGGTAAAGATTCGGTGGCCGGCAGTAGTTGATCGCTGGTTAACCAGAGCGGGGTGAGCATCAACAATGCCAATACGCCTTGCATGTAAACCATAGTCCAATTCGAGATTGGCATTTTCCAGCGCTTAAGCAGGACACAGTAAGCGGCGTAGCATACTGCGGTGATCACCATCAGTCCGTCACCAAACGAAATAGAGTTATGCAAGAAGAAGGTGGCATCACCTTGACCTAACATCAGCGCTAACCCAGCGAGCGCCAAAACGCCCCCTATGATGCTTAAAGGTGAGATGGATTTACCCAATAATGGCACGCTTAGGAAAACGCTGAGTAAAGGGACTAGTGATGAAATCAGTGCCATGTTTGATGCGCTGGTGGTTAATCCGGCGTAGTACGCTAAGGTCTGGTTAAGTACCATGCCAAGCAATGCCAAAAACGCGATTTTTGCCAAGTAAGGCTTGATGATGCCCCACTGCTTGATCACTTTCGCGAGGCAAAAAGGGGTCAACAAGGCAATCGCCAGTAGCCAACGGTAAAAAGCCATTGAGCTTGGTTCAATGACCTCTGACGCCATCTTGTTAATGATTGCATTTCCGCCCCAAATGAAAACGGTAATGAGGGGTAACAGGTAAACCATGTGATTGCCATCGCGTTATTTTGATGGAAACTAGTGTGACAGGTCTATATGATTGCAAATATCTTTAAAAAGACATTAGGCGTTGTAGGAAGACAAGTTTGAGAAAGTCAGCGAAACATCTTCATCCGTCTTTATCAATCGATAAAGCACCATCCGATGTATTTATGAATTTTGAGGCGTTTTTGTCCAACACAGAAACCCGAATGCACAGCCATCCGTGGGGACAGGTGCAATTGATCAGTGGTGGCATTTTAGAGATGGAGGCGGAAGATACTCGATTTCTCGCGCCGCCTCATCTGGCGATTTGGGTACCCGCGGGGGTAAAACACACAAGTTATAACCGAAAGCCCTTATCCTATTGTTCGTTGAACATCGATCATACCCTCACCACGAACTTTCCTGATTGTACAAGCTTGATCAAAGTGACGCCGATTGTGTCGGCGATTATTGACGATTTTCGTCAACGTGGGATCAATGTGGCGCAGACTGAGCAAGATAGGCGATTGGTTCAAGTGTTGCTTGATCAACTCGCTACGCGGGATACGCAGCATCACTTCCTTCCGTCTACGGATAATAAGTATCTGGCGACGATATTGGCGGCGGTAGAAGAAAACCCCATCGACAACCGCAGCCTATCAGAGTGGGCGGAGCACGTTCACACCACGGAGCGTACGCTAGCGCGCCATTGCCAATCTGAACTCGGAATGAGCTTTACGGAGTGGCGGTTGCGTGTTCGTTATCTCTATTCGATGGATCTTTTGCGTAAAGGTCATTCGGTGAAAGAGGTGGCGCTCACCTTAGGCTATAACCAAGCGAGTCCGTTCATTGCCATGTTTAAAAAGTACTCTGGGCAGACACCAGAGCAGTACAAAAACAAACTGCTGTAATTTTTTGGTTAAAGCGCAGGCTAGGTTCGTTCGTTAGAAACCAAAAAAGGCGCAATATTGTCTGCGCCTTTGTTGTAGTGAGTTGATCTTTAGAGCTGCTCTATTACAAAATCTAGCCCACCGACGATCGCAGCGACTTGCGCGCGGTTGCATTCGTCGTCGGTGACTTTGTCACTATCTGGATACACTTCGGTTGTGGTGCCAAAAGTGCAGGTCGTGACGCCTCCGCACAGACCAAGTTTCACCATCGGGTAATTGATCACGCCATGTTGCACAACCGGTGAACCGATGATCTCGCCTTGCTCATCGGCAGGTGCGATATGTGTGACCTTGCTCACCGATGCAATCACTGCTGCTTGGAACTCAGGTTGTGGATTTTCCGTATCGCCCACGGTGTAGAAGCCATCAGGAATCATGCCTTCGATGTATTCGATACCCTCTCTTGCGGCGAGCGCTGGTCGAAACTCACTCTCATCTGTATCCGTTGTTTCATGCAGGTCGATATGAACCAGCACATCGCCTTCAATTGTCGCAACAAGAGCCATTAGGTTTACAGACTCTTCAGCAGGACTGTTTGCGTAGAAAGAACGGTTTGGATCGATGGCCAGTGGGTTCCAACGATTGATGGTTTCATAACCCCAAGGGCTAACACAGGGTGCGACGATGATATTGAAATGTTGGCTGTATTTCTCCATCTGTTCATCAGCAAACAGCAAAGCGCCATGTACGCCGCTGGTTTCATAGCCGTGGACGCCGCCAGTGATCAAAACCGCCGGTTTCGCTGCGTCCCATTGTTTGCTCTTGATACACAAAAGAGGGTAGCGTTCTGGGTCATAAGAGAGCGCGCCATATTGCTCAACATTAAAACGTTCAGCTAGCGCTTGAATTTTAGGCACGACTTCTTGTTGGTATTCGCGTTTGATGGTGGTTTGTTCACGCCAAGCGATTCGTTCCGCATCTCCCCATTTTTGTCCTGGGGTGCCGATAGGGTAGGTGTAAGAACTGCGCATTACCTTGCCTTTGAGGTTATTAAAATATCGCCACAGCATAGTGCGCAATGCGCAGTCTCGCAATCACTAGGCGGTAAGAATGGCCAGTTTTTCCCTTTCTTAGCGTCAATTTGATTTGTCCTTTCTAATTCTAGTGTTACATTTGCTTACATTGATTGATGGTCCTTATGAGAGTGGACTTATGGCAGGTGCAAGCCTTTTAACCTTGTTGGATGATATCGCAACCGTTCTTGATGACGTTGCATTAATGTCGAAAGTCGCGGCGAAGAAAACCGCAGGAGTACTAGGAGACGATCTTGCGCTAAACGCACAGCAAGTATCGGGCGTGACAGCAGAACGCGAGATCCCCGTTGTTTGGAGTGTGGCGAAAGGGTCATTTCGCAACAAGCTCGTGTTGGTTCCTGCGGCGCTATTGATTAGTGCTTTTGTCCCTTGGCTGATTATGCCGTTGCTATTGCTTGGCGGCTTATTTCTGTGTTTCGAAGGGGCAGAGAAGATCATTGAAAAGCTGTTTCATAGTAAGCATCCCGAGCAAGAGAGCGCTCAGCTGGACAATGAGTTATCCATTGAAGAGTATGAGAAGCGAAAGATTGCCGGTGCAATTCGAACTGATTTTATCCTTTCAGCAGAAATCATTGTGATTGCGTTAGGGACAGTGCAAGGTCAGTCCACACTTACCCAAGTGCTGGTAGTGAGTTTAATAGCGGTATTAATGACGATCGGTGTCTATGGTCTTGTTGCGGGTATCGTTAAGCTCGATGATCTTGGGTTTTACTTAGAGCGCCGAAGCCAAGGTAAAGGGGTGATGGCGACAGTCGGACGAAGCTTGATTGCTTTTGCCCCTAAACTGATGAAGGTGCTGGCGGTCGTCGGTACAGCGGCCATGTTTCTTGTTGGTGGTGGGATTGTGGTCCACAACGTTCCGATTATTCACCACTGGATAGAGCCGATTATCATGGACATTCCCAACATTTCTTTGGCAAAAGCGCTGTTTCCTAGCCTATTAAATGGCTTGATTGGCGTGGTCGCTGGCTTGGTCGTGGTCTCTGTTTGGTGGCTCATTGGGCGAGTTAAAAACCGATAAACTAAGGAGAGCCAAGGCTCTCCTTTTTACTCTTGTGTGATTTGTTGTAACGCTGAAATCAAGAGTTCGGTTGTTTGCGCCCCTGAGATCAGATGTTTTTGATTAATGATAATCGCAGGTACGGCGTTGATCCCGGCTTCAAGCCATTGCTGCTCCGTAGTGGCAACACTCTCTGCCCAGCCTTCATCACGGATAACCTCTTTGGCCACACTTGGGTCTAGACCGACGCTTTGAGCGCATTGGATCAAGACTTCTTCGTCTCCGATATCTTGATTGTCGGTGAAGTAGCAGTGGAAAAGTGCAAGTTGTAACGCCAACTGTTTCCCTTCGCTCGATGACCACATTAGCAACTGGTGTGCTTTGCGCGTGTTGTAGATGCGCATATCCGGATTGAAATGGAATGGGAATCCGACTTCATTCCCAAGTTGGGTCAACGTTTGCCTAGCGGCGTCACTCGCTTCATCGTTGGTGCCATACTTTTCCTGTAAATGCTGTTTGAGATTTTGCCCCTCTACGCCCATTGCTGGGTTGAGTTCAAAAGGGTGCCAGTTAATATCGGCTTCCACTTCATCAGACAGTGTCATCAAGGCTCGCTCTAAACGTTTGTAGCCGATGATGCACCATGGGCAAACCACATCAGAGACGATATCAATACGAACTTTGTTCATTGTGCTTCCCTTACTTAACTTATCTATCAGTATAGCCTCGTCTTGGTGGCAATTTTATTGGAAAGGTCACTGTTTCGCTATCTCTACGCCTTATGGCTACTACGCAAAAAGTGCATCTTAGGGGGATAGGAAGGGTTATCCTGTTTGCTACTATGATGACAATGAAATGATTACGTTCAATAAAGAAGAACAACCAAAGGAACAGGTGATGTGTAACATTCACGCAACTGATGTCATTTTGCATGCGTTTGATTGGCCCTATGAACTGGTGACCAAGCGAGCGAAAGAAATTGCCCAAGCTGGGTATAAAACCGTATTGGTCTCGCCACCAATGAAGTCACTAAAAACAAAGGCGGGAACTCAATGGTGGCAACGTTATCAACCGCAAGATTATCGCGTTATTGATAACCAGCTAGGGAATACCGACGACGTCAAGACAATGATTGCAGAGTTAAAGCAATACGACGTTCGCGTCTATGCCGATGTGGTGTTTAATCACATGGCCAATGAGTCGTCCGTGCGCACCGATTTACAATACCCAAGTGATAAAGAGTTAGCAGACTATCAAACAGAAGCGGATTACTTTGAACCACAGAAGCTGTTTGGCGATCTGACTGAGCCTTTATTTGACTATCCTGATTTTGTTGAAGCGTTCGGCATCAAGGACTGGGAAGACAAGTGGCAAGTCCAAAACGGTCGTATTACTGGAGGTCCGCAAGATCCAGGATTACCGACCTTACGAGTCTGCGACAACGTTGTGACCCAACAGCAAAACTACCTTTTAGCGCTCAAAAAGTTAGGATTTAAAGGGTTTCGCATTGATGCGGCAAAGCACATGACTCTAGAGCATCTACAACAAGTTTGGACCGAGGAGATTTGCCAAGACACGCATATTTTCGGCGAGATCATTACCAGTGGCGGCGCCACTAAGCCCGAGTACGAGCTATTCTTGGAACCTTTTCTCGCTCACACCCGCTTCGGTGCTTACGATTTCCCATTGTTTCAGGTGACGTATGACGCGCTCGAAGCCGGCGGAAGTCTAAAAAGCTGGGTTGATCCATACTGTTTTGGGCAGGCGCTATCACAAAGACGAGCCATTACTTTTGCCATCACGCATGACATCCCCAATAACCAAGTTTTTGAAAACCTTGTGATGGACGAAGCGTTAGAGTGGCTAGCCTACAGCTATATTTTGGGGCGAGATGGTGGGGTGCCACTCATCTACACCGACCTAGATACCAGTGGCTACTTAGATAAACGTGGTAACCCGAGATGGTTAAATGCGTGGAATGACCCTAAGATGGTCGCTGCGATCAGGTTCCACAACTCTGTTCACGGTGAACCGATGAAGGTCATTGAAGCGTCGGATGACGTTTTGGTCTTCTCTCGTGGGGAGAAGGGCGTTGTTATCATCAACAAATCGAAACGGGCGCAAACGATAGAGTTGACCTCTGAGCACAATTGGACTGATTTGCTCTCCGGACGCGAGTACTCCTCCGTGAAAGGACGTGTCGAAATGCGTGTTTCTGGCACAAGCAGCATGATGGCGGTCAGCACTGAATAAATAAAAAAAGGGCGCATAGATTGCGCCCTAACATAGGGTTGATTAGCGTCGAGCTTAGACGGTGAACTTGTTCAGTATAGAGTCCTGCTCACGAATATTCTCTGTTTGGGCTTGCATCGCGATGTTAGCGTTTTCAGCCGCATCCGCCACTTGTGTGGAGAGATCTTTTATCTTCACAGTGTTGTTGTTGATTTCTTCTGCGACCAAACTTTGTTCCTCTGCAGCAGAGGCGATTTGGATATTCATATCGCTAATGCGTTGAATAGCATCGCGAATACTGTTGAGCGCGACATTGGCTTCTTGCGCACGTGCAACTGCATCGGTTGCAGTGGATTTACTCATGTTCATCGCGTTGGCAACTGAGCTTGCACCGGCTTGAAGTTGTTCAATCATATTGCGAATTTCAGTGGTCGACTCTTGAGTGCGCTGAGCCAAGGTTCGCACTTCATCGGCAACCACGGCAAAGCCGCGACCAGATTCGCCCGCTCGAGCTGCCTCAATCGCCGCGTTAAGAGCAAGTAAGTTGGTTTGATCGGCAATGTCATTGATCACTTTCAGAATGGTTTCAATGTTATCGGTTGCCGACTCTAACACCTTAACCTCTTCTACTGCCTCATCGATTTTCTGCGACAGGTTATTAATTGCGCCCGTCGTATCGCTGACAACCGAAGTCCCCAAGCTTGTCGCGTCGTCGGCTTCTTTTGCTGCTGCGGCGGCGCCTTGGGCATTGTTGGCGACTTCACCAGAGGTGGTAGCCATTTCGTGCATCGCGGTAGCAAGCTGTTCTAACTCATGAAGCTGATCTTGCATTGCAGCTGCTGACTCTTGTAGGCCCATTGATGTCATTTCCGAGCCACGCAAAATTTCAGAGCCGATGGCTTTCGACTGGGTTATCAGTTGTTGCAGGGTTCCTGTAAAATCATTAAAGCCAGAAGCCAGCACTGAAAACTCTTTGTCTGTTTTAGTGTCCAGGCGCTTGGTCAAATCACCTTGCCCAGAGGCAACGTCTTGGATGGCGTCATTTAATGTATCTAGAGGTTTCATCAGAGCACGAATCAGTAACAGTAGTAAAAACACACTGATGACAAGCGCGATAATCGAGTAGACAATCGAGCTGTTTCGCAAGTCCGCGAGGGATTGATACGCCACTTCCTCGTCAAGTATCACACCAATGTACCAGTCTTCACCGGACACTTTAGAAAAGTCGAGGGTGAACTGCTTTCCATCCAACATGACTTGTTGAGGCTCTTCTTTAATTTGAGCGTCGCCGAGGAAATCTCTCATCGGAGCGCCATTTAGCTCCGTTTTGGGGTGGGCAATGGTCGTACCGTCTCCAGATACGATAAATACATAACCGGCGTTGAAAAGTTGGACTCGGTTAACCAACTCGGCAAGGGCGGCCAAGCTTACGTCATAGAAAATCGCACCAATGAACTGGCCGTTGTCACGAACAGGGGTGGCAATCGAGACCAGAATCTCTCCGGTAGCAGAATCGGCGTAAGGCGCGGTAATGATCAGTTTGCCGGAATTTTTGGCGTCAATGTACCAAGGGCGAACGCGTGGGTCCCACGTTGGTCCGGGATTCCAAGAAGGGTCGTTATTGATATTCGATCCATCTTTCTCAAAACCTAAACCGGCGAGTAAAAAGGTCTCTTTTACAACCGGTCTCGTCAACACCGCTTCGATGGATTTGGGCGATAAATCGACTTCAAGCATGCTTGTCGCGTATGCCGCGATCGCCTTGCGGCTGTTGATTTCAGCTCCGGTCGTGTCCCTTACCCCATCAACGATTTCGTTGACACTGGAGGTGACTTGCGAGCGAATTTCACTTTTGACGGTGTAATATTGTTGGAGCGTAAGTAAAGTGACGGTGGCAAGCAAGAGAGCAGATGATGCTGCCACGATTTTATGGCTGAATTTCATTCGGACATCCCTATCTATAAAATTGAGCGGTTACTCATAGATCTATAGTTAGTAAATGATTATTCAGCCAGTAAATTGTTAAACTTTTCTACTAGTCACCTAGCGTGATGGATTCCAGTTGCGTGAATAGCGCTTCGTTTCCATCAAACATTTGATTGATGACTTGCGCTCTTTTGTTGCCCGACAAAAGCCTCTTTTTCGCTTCACGGATTTTCAATACCAACTGATGCTCATTTATTAGGTCAGACTCTGCGCAATCCCACTTCCATTGATTGACCTGTTGGGTCAATGGACTCTCTTGCAGAGTGGGTGCCAACTGTGCGATGTCGGCTTTCAGCACGGTGAGCAGATCGACGTCGTATTGAGTGTTTCGTGAGTCGTCCGATAAGCGATTGAATATCGCTTGAGCAAGTTCAGTTAGGGACACAAATCCACCTTGCTTAGGCAACGACACTTGGACTCGACTCGAGATTTCAATACATTGGACGTGAGTATTTGGGAAGTAGCTAACTGCACATAAAGTATCAAACGGCAACCAGAAGCTCTGGCCTGGTTCTACGGCATACTCTAACTTGCCTAACTTGACCAATACCAAACCTTCTTTGACCTGCAAAAGGGTGTGCTTTAACAGTTTTCGTCTTGCCGTGGAGTGGAGGAAGTCGTATCGCGAAGTCTGATGTGAGGTGGCGTAGTGCATGGGAATACTCATTACAAATGGGGCGCTAAGAGTAACGTGTCTCGTCTCAAAATCCAATATCAAATCAAGTTAAGGTAAAAACGTGGTCTGACCTTTGCAAATCTGAGAGAAGTATAGCTGCTAAGATCGCTATCTATGCGTAGAATAGGCCAGCTTTTTGTTTGATGTAACTAGAAATGACTAAAACTAACGACCCATTTATTGATATCCGTCCTTACAATGATGACGAGATTCCAGCGGCGATTGATCGACTGGTAAACGACGAAGAATTTATTAGCGCTATTTTACAGCACCGTTTCTCTAACCACGCTGGCTGGTTTAAGGCACTGATGTCACCTTTGGTGAAAGTGTACTTAAGAATGAAATGGTCTAAGCTCAACTCTGTTGAAGCGATACAGTTTGAAGTAAAAAAATATCTTGAACAAACCCTTAGCACTACAACAAACGGGGTGACTTATAGCGGTTTGGAGAAGCTTGATAAGCAGGAATCCTATCTCTTTGTTTCCAATCACCGTGACATTGCGATGGATCCTGCCTTAGTTAACTACGGTTTGTACCAAAGCGAACACAAAACGGTTCGTATCGCGATTGGCGACAACTTACTGAAAAAACCGTGTGCAACAGAACTGATGCGTTTGAACAAGAGTTTTATCGTGAAACGCTCAGCGAAAGGCCCGCGTGAAATGATGAAGGCGCTTGGGACATTATCTGCTTATATCAAGCACTCGTTGGATACGGGGCATTCGATCTGGATTGCGCAAAAAGAAGGACGCGCGAAAGATGGCAATGACTTTACCGATCCAGCGATCTTAAAGATGTTCCATGTTGAAGGACGTAAGCAGAAAATTGAATTTTCTGAGTACATTAAATCGCTGAAGATTGTTCCGGTGTCTATTTCTTACGAAAATGATCCGTGTGACATCGCAAAAGCGTTAGAGCTATGGCAAAAAGCAGAGCACGGATGCTACGAAAAAGGTGAGTTCGAAGACATCGAGAGCATCATTCAAGGCATCGTGGGAGAAAAGGGTCGTGTCCACGTTGCGTTTGGTGACGTTATCGACCAGACCTATGACACGCCAGAAGCGCTCGCAGAAGAAATTGACCGCCAAATTCATCTTCACTATAAGCTGTTTCCGATCAACCAACTGGCAGCAGGGAATGAAGACGTTGATCAAAGCGTCAAGCAGAGCCTGAAAGATAAGTTGGTCCAATTGCCAGAAGCTGCTCAGCCTTATTTGATTGCCAGCTACGCTAATCCGGTGAACAACCAAAATTAGTGACAAGAATGAACAAAGGGATGCCGTAGCGCATCCCTTTATCGTTTAACCACCCCATTAGGGAGCAACGGCACCCCCAAGGTTGAGCTTGGTTGGCCATTTACTGATCCGGTTACCACCTAAAAAGATGTTTCCCCGTACCGTCATTGTATTTGGGAACTCGGTAATTTTTGAGCCACCAATGTACAAATTACCCTCAACGACCAATCCTTCCGGTAGCTTCGTCAATGGCGTGCGAATGACACTCAAATCGCCTTTTACTCTGAGTCTTGGTGGCAGAGAGGTGAGCGGCGTATCGGTTAGGTTGAGGTAACCCCCAAGTTGAATTCCGGGCGGCCAGCGTTTGATATTGGCGCCGAGTAAGTTGGCAAATCCTTTGATGTTCACCCCTTTCTCCAACCGACTCAGGGCGCTATTTGACGCATCAAGACTGCCATGAATTTGCAATCCTTCAGGGAGCGTTTTGATACCCGTCTTTGCAATGTTTAAGTTTCCATCCACGATAAGACCTGGGGGGAGCTCATCATAAGGCTTATTTCGCAGATCAAGGTTGCCGTAGTTATCAAGATGATTGAGTATTCGAAACTGATCTAATGGAGCGGCGTAGCTAATGCCCGTCGTGAGGGTTAACAACATCGCCAGAGCTATTGTGCGCATACCTTGCCTTTACGAATCAAACTTTCTTAAGTATGGATTGACTCGTAACCTTGGGTCAATCTGAGAAGGCTGCAGACATAAAAAAACGGGCGTGATGCCCGTTTTATAGTCCACTTGGAAAGTTATCGTGCCAGTGAGCGAGTCTTCAATTCGAAGATCAGTTTTTCTGCGCTGACTTCAAATTTAAAACGTGCTGTTAGCTCGTTTGACTCTTCTTCGATAGGGGACACTTCATATTGCACTGCCGCGCAGACTTGTTGCGCCAGTTCAATGTATTTAGCCAGTTCACTCTCAAGCAGTGCTTTGCCTTGCGCATAGATTGTCACCTCAGCGACATCGTCGCCTTCTTTGATGATGAAACCCATTTCTCCAGCGCAACCGCAAGCTTCACAAACGTCTTGTTGTTCAGTGCTCATCTCAATATATCCTCTTACTTAAATTAGGGTCATTTTAGCGACTAATGATCGGTTTATCTATAAAAAGCAAAGGGTGTTGAATTTGTTTCAAGGCTGCGTTTTATGTTGTTTCCAAGTTACTAACTGGATGGATTTCGAACGGAGGATCTACCGACATGAGATCTAGATCACTAATTGGCGAAATTTAATGTCATTTACGCGTCAGAATGCCATTCAGTTAGTTGTCAGCTAAAGTAAATTATTAGACTATCGGCAATCAAATTATATCTAGAAAAGATGATGCCTTTTCATTTCATAAGTTCGTGGAATGCGTACTTGTGTTGGTTAGCTTACACCATAATTAGATTGCTTGTACGGTTTATCTGATGCAAGCGCAGTATAGGTAGGCGACAGAGAAGAGGTTTTTTATGCATGACTCTTATTGAGTTAGACAGACGGATTTACAAAGAGAAGAGCCTGAACATGCCAAAGCGTAGTAAAGAAGATACTGAGATCACGATACAAAAGATCATGGACGCGGTTGTTGATCAACTGTTGCGTCTTGGTTATGACAAAATGTCTTACACCACTCTAAGCCAGCAGACTGGCGTTTCTAGAACGGGCATTAGCCACCACTTTCCAAAGAAAACGGACTTCACTGCCGCGTTAGACGGTCGCATTTTCAAGATGTTTGTTGAGCATGTTGATTTTGATAACGGTTTAGAAGCGTTTTCTTCAAGCTGGGTGAAAGCGCTAGACAATGAAGAGTTTCGCGCGATTTTGCGTTTGCTTTTCCACCATATCGTTACCTCTCAAAGCACTCACGAGTTTGCGACAAATGGGATTGAGCGTTTGTACAAAATGACTGAAACTCAGTTTGGTCAAGGCAGCGAGAAAGAGCTGGAATGGCTGATTGGTAAATCTCTGGTTCGTATGGTCTAGGTCGTACTATCGCTATGAAAAAGCCTTCACTTGAAGGCTTTTTTTGTATCTAGGCTAGAGCAAAGGTTTACTGCTGAACTGGCTCGTTCTAGCACGTGGTTTTGGGAATGGTTGCGCCCATTAGTCCATTTTCCTCTTCTCTCGCTGGATCAAATTGGCGCTGCAACTTGCTGAAAATCGATAGTTTTAAGCTACCCTTAAAACAGATAGCAGCGGCTAGGGCTAGTGATGAGTTTTGGGTCAAAGTGGTCGGTGAGTAAACCGTTTGGCCAGCGTTTTCACGACGTTTGATAAAGTTAATAATTCAACAACTTCCCGTACCTGATGCGCTAACTATCTGTTAAACTGAAATTATTAATTGTACGAATGGCAGTAGGTGTACGAATGTCTTACCCAGTTTTAATATGTGATGACTCCGCCTTAGCAAGAAAACAGATGGCTCGTTCATTGCCCGCTTCGCTAAATGCCGATATCACCTTCGCTGTTCATGGTTTGGATGCACTTGAGCAGTTAGAGCAACATCAATTTAAGCTGATGTTCCTTGATTTGACGATGCCAGAACTCGATGGCTTCGGTACCCTTGAAGAAATTGGTAAACGTGGCATTGATGTGCCAGTTGTTGTGGTCTCGGGCGATATTCAGCCTAAAGCCAAAGAGCGTGTAATGGGGCTTGGAGCAAAAGCCTTTATTCAAAAGCCGATCGATAAAGATGCGCTAAACGAAGTGCTTAGAAGCTTAGTTCAGCCTGCTGAGCGTCCTCAAGTCATTACGCCAGTCTCTGTTGAGTTACCGATTCTACGTCGTCGCGACATTTATATGGAAGTTGCCAACGTATCTATTGGGCGCGCTGCTGACGCTCTCGCTCGTCATTTTGATGTATTTGTTCACTTACCGCTTCCTAATGTAAACATCTTTGAAGTCAGTGAGCTTCACATGGCGCTGCGAGACTTAGCGGAAAACGATCAAGTGTCAGGAGTATGCCAAGGCTTTAGTGGTGAAGGTATCGCGGGGGAGGCGCTAGTCCTTTTAAGTGACTCCAGTGTCTCTGACCTTAAAAAGCTGATGAAAGTGCCAGCAGACAGTGAAGAGCTTGAAGAGCTTGAGCTGTTGATGGATGTCTCTAATATTCTCGTTGGTTCGTTTCTAAATGGCTTAGGGCAACAGGCTGAGGTTCGTTTTTTCCAAAGCTCGCCAGTGTTGTTAGGGCAACATATTTCGATCGACTCTGTTATTCAGTCCACTACCGGCTCGTTTAAAAAGACAATGACATTTGAAGTCAGCTACAACATCGACGGAACGTCTATACGCTGTGATCTTCTGTTTATGTTTGTCGATGAATCATTACCACTTCTCGATAACAAGCTGGCCTACCTCATGGAGGACTTTTAATGATATCTCTTCCTGCAGAATTCGAGCAATTCCACTGGATGGTAGACATGGTGCAAAATGTCGATTTAGGTCTGGTGGTGTTGGATCGCGATTACAAGGTTCAAGTTTGGAATGGGTTTATGACCCATCACAGCGGGATTCAAGCCCATGAAGCCATCGATAAGTCCATCTTTGAGCTGTTCCCTGAAATTCCGCAAGATTGGTTCAAGCTCAAAACTAAGCCAGTCTACGACTTAGGTTGTCGCAGTTTTATTACGTGGCAACAACGTCCGTACCTATTCAAATGTCGAAACGTACGACCTGTCACTCAACAAGCGGATTTCATGTACCAAAATATCACGCTGAACCCAATGCGAACCCCGACTGGTGAGGTGCGCTCTTTATTCCTATCAATACAAGATGCGACAGCGGAAGCACTCGTCTCTAAAAACAGCTAATTTGACCACAACGCCAAGGTTTTTCTTGGCGTTGTGGTTTATGCTCAATAGCGGTTCTCTTTTCATGGACGCTTGTAATGACACTTCCTCTTTATCTTTATACCGCAGAGCAGGTTAAACGTGGCGAAGTAGTCGCGGCTCAGCAAGCTGGAATCGAGTTATATCAATTGATGCTACGAGCGGGGGAAGCGACCTTTGCGCTGTTGCAAGAGCAGTATCCCAAGATTGCGCACATTACGGTGGTGTGCGGTGCTGGCAATAACGGCGGTGATGGCTTTGTGGTGGCGCGTTTGGCTAAGGAAGCGGGCCTTGATGTAGACCTCTTTCTCACAAGCGATGCGACCCGTTTATTGGGCGATGCCGCTCAAGCCTATCAGGCATGGCTAACTGCTGGTGGTAGGCTAACGTCTTTCGACAAATTTGAGACGAGCCTTCAGAGCTGTGACGTGATTGTTGATGGCATTTTGGGAACGGGTCTAAAAGGGGACGTTCGGGCTAATTTGGTGTCTCTATTTCAAACCATCAACCAAGCAAATAAACCAATCGTCGCGATTGATCTCCCGTCAGGACTATGTGCAGATACCGGGAGAATACTTGGGGCTGCCATCTGTGCGAATCACACCATTTCGTTTATTGGATTGAAGCAAGGACTTGTCACGGGGGACGCAAGGTCAGTGACAGGTCGACTTCACTTTGCTGGCTTAGAAGTCGAAGAGAAATTTATCGAACTTTACTCTCCATCGGCGCAGCTGCTTGATTACCACAGCGTAGCGGAGCTGTTGCCACAGCGATCCCCGGTGGCCCATAAAGGAGATCACGGGCGTGTTACCTGTATTGGCGGTAACCTTGGCTATTCGGGCGCTATACGGCTTTGCGCTCAAGCCGTAGTGAGAAGCGGGGCAGGATTGACCAGTGCTTTGTGCCACTCAGGCTCGATTTTACCTCTCCAACTTGCGTGCCCAGAGGTGATGGTGCGAGATTGGGATGGGAGCAAGCGTATTCTCTTTGAGCGGTTAAAACGTCAAGATGTCGTTGCGATTGGCCCTGGTCTCGGCATGGACGATTGGGCCAAAACAGCAGTTCAATCCGTTGTTCAGCTCCAGATAGCTAAGGTGGTTGATGCGGATGCCCTCAATCTTCTCGCACAAAGTCCAAACCGTGATGGAAATCGAGTGATCACGCCTCATCCTGGAGAAGCAGCAAGATTAATAGCTGTAAGTATCAACGATATCGAGAATGATCGTTACGCTGCGGTGAAAGCGCTCCATCAGAGATACGGTGGTGTGGTTGTGCTAAAAGGCGCGGGCACGCTGATATTCGATGGTCAGACTGTTTTTGTTTGTGCCGTTGGTAATGCGGGTATGGCTTCTGGTGGTATGGGTGATGTGCTAACGGGTGTCATAGCTGCGCTCATCGGACAAGGGCTATCTATCTCGCAAGCAGCTCGACTTGGGGTTCTCGTCCATAGCCAAGCCGCAGATGATTTGGTCTTGACCCACGGCCAAATTGGTCTGACTGCAAGTGATCTAGTTCCTCAGATCCGTCGACTTCTCAATGGTCTCCACAAGTTGTAGTACTGAATGACACATGATGCTTTTTTGTGACTTCGATTGTTATTTTATCTGATTCCGTTACAATGCTCGTTCGCTCCTGAGTTGTGCATCCGTATTTGCATATAAAAGGAGCCGATTCTGGTCTTTAATCGTTTGAATTTGATATTAAAGACATAATTTGAATTGCATGTGTTGCTTGGTGTGCAACACCACTGTAAAGGATATTTTAATGCCTATTATTACCCTTCCTGACGGCAGTCAGCGTCAATTTGACAACCCTGTTTCTACTCTTGAAGTTGCTCAATCTATCGGTCCAGGTCTTGCGAAAGCAACCATCGCAGGTCGTGTAGACGGCGAGCGTGTTGATGCATGTGACCTTATCGCACAAGATGCAAGCCTTGAAATCATCACCGTAAAAGATGAAGTAGACGGTCTAGAAATCGTTCGTCACTCATGCGCTCACCTTCTTGGTCACGCAATTAAGCAGCTTTACCCTGAAGCGAAAATGGCGATTGGTCCAACCATCGACAACGGCTTCTACTACGATATCGACCTTGAGCAGTCTCTAACGCAAGAAGATCTTGAAAAGATTGAAAAGCGTATGAAAGAGCTGGCGAAGACCAAATACCAAGTTATCAAGAAAAAGGTTAGCTGGCAGGAAGCACGCGATGCATTTGAAGCTCGCGGTGAAACGTACAAGATGGAAATCCTAGACGAAAACGTCTCTCGTGATGATCGTCCGGGTCTATACCATCATGAAGAATACTTAGATATGTGTCGTGGTCCACACGTACCGCATATGGGATTCTGTCAGCACTTCACGCTACTAAACGTAGCAGGTGCATACTGGCGTGGTAACAGCGACAACAAGATGCTGCAACGTATCTACGGTACGGCTTTCCATGATAAGAAAGCACTTAAAGCTCACCTTACTCGCCTTGAAGAAGCGGCGAAGCGTGACCACCGTAAAATTGGTAAGCAGCTAGACCTGTTCCACATGCAACAAGAAGCACCAGGTATGGTGTTCTGGCATCATAACGGTTGGTCTATCTTCCGCGATCTAGAAGTCTTTGTTCGTGAAAAACTGACGGAATATAACTACCAAGAAGTTAAAGGTCCTCTCATTATGGACCGCGTACTTTGGGAACGTTCTGGTCACTGGGATAAATACGCAGATGCGATGTTTACAACTGCGTCTGAAAACCGTGATTACGCTCTGAAGCCAATGAACTGCCCTGGTCACGTTCAGATCTTTAACCAAGGTCTAAAATCGTACCGTGACTTACCGTTACGTATGGCTGAGTTCGGCTCATGTCACCGTAACGAGCCATCAGGTGCACTGCACGGCATCATGCGTGTACGTGGCTTTACTCAAGATGACGCTCATATTTTCTGTACAGAAAGTCAAATCCAAGAGGAAGTGACGGGCTGTATCAAGATGGTATACGATACGTACCAAACATTTGGTTTCGACAACATCGTAGTGAAACTATCGACTCGCCCTGAAAAGCGCGTTGGTTCTGATGAGATCTGGGATCAATCAGAAGAAGCGCTGAAGCACTCTCTTGAAGCGATGGACATTCCATACGAGATTCAAGAAGGTGAGGGTGCGTTCTACGGTCCTAAGATTGAGTTCACTCTATATGACTGTCTCGATCGTGCATGGCAATGTGGTACGGTTCAGCTAGATTTCAACTTGCCTGGTCGCTTAGGCGCATCTTACGTTGATGAAAACAATGAACGCCAAGTTCCTGTTATGATTCACCGTGCGATTCTAGGTTCACTTGAGCGTTTCATCGGTATTCTTATCGAAGAATACTTTGGCTTCTTCCCTACGTGGTTGTCGCCAGAGCAGGCTGTTATCATGAATATCACTGATAAACAGGCTGATTACGCACAAGAAGTTGCTCAAAAACTACAAAAAGTTGGAATTAGAGCAAAAGCGGACTTGAGAAATGAGAAGATAGGCTTTAAAATCCGCGAACATACTTTGAAGCGTGTACCATATATGCTTGTTTGTGGTGACCAAGAAATGGAAGCCGGTGAAATCGCAGTACGTACACGTAAAGGTAAAGACCTCGGTAAGTTTAAAGTGGATGATTTTATTTCTTACATCCAAGACGAGATCTCTACCCGTAAGCTCAATCTGGAGGAATAAACTATTAAAGGCGGAAGACGCGGCCAAGTACCGGCCAAACAAAATGCTCATCGTTTAAACGGTGAAATTCGTGGCGTTCGTGAAGTTCGTTTAACTGGCGCTGATGGCGAATCAGTTGGCGTTGTTTCTATTCAAGAAGCAGTAGCCGCAGCTGAAGAAGCTGGTATGGATCTGGTAGAAATCAGTCCAAACGCTGAGCCACCAGTATGTCGTGTAATGGACTACGGTAAATTCCTCTTTGAGAAGAGCAAATCTGCTAAAGAGCAGAAGAAAAAGCAAAAGCAGGTTCAGATTAAGGAAGTAAAATTCCGTCCTGGAACTGATATTGGAGACTATCAGGTAAAACTACGCAACCTGACGCGTTTCCTTGAAGAAGGCAACAAAGTGAAGGTAACAATTCGCTTCCGTGGCCGAGAAATGGCACACCAAGACATCGGTGTTGACGTTCTAAATCGTCTTAAGGAAGACACTGTTGAAATCGCAGTAGTGGAATCTTTCCCTAAGAAGATCGAGGGTCGTCAGATGATCATGGTTCTTGCCCCTAAAAAGAAGTAATTAACGGCTTTGCAAGTAATAAAACTCAGCTGCCATAAGGTGGCTGAGTTTTGTTCGCCCTAATTACTATTGTTTAATACAACTCAACAATGCGGAGTTATTCATCATGCCTAAGATGAAAACCAACAAAGGTGCTGCTAAGCGTTTCAAGAAAACTGCTGGTGGTATTAAGTTTAAGCACGCTACTAAACGTCACATCCTGACTAAGCGTACTACTAAGAACAAGCGTCAGCTTCGTCCAAATGCAATCCTTCCTAAGTGTGAAGTGGCTGCAGTTGCTCGTATGCTACCATACGCATAATTCTTTTTAGTTTATTAATCGTTTAGTTTAGGAGAAGCATAATGCCTCGCGTAAAACGTGGTGTACAAGCTCGTGCACGTCATAAGAAAGTTCTAAAACAAGCTAAAGGTTACTACGGTGCACGTTCACGTGTTTACCGCGTAGCTTTCCAAGCAGTTACTAAAGCTGGTCAATACGCTTACCGTGACCGTCGCAACAAGAAACGTCAATTCCGTCAACTATGGATTGCACGTATCAACGCGGCATCTCGTCAAAATGGTCTATCTTACAGCCGTTTCATCAACGGTCTTAAGAAAGCATCTATCGAGATCGACCGTAAGATCCTTGCTGACATCGCGGTATTCGACAAAGCTGCATTCGCAGTTCTAGTTGAAAAAGCGAAAGCTGCTCTTTAATTAGAGTCAGTTATTAGGATTAAGGAAAGGAGAGCTTAGGCTCTCCTTTTTTCTTATCTATTCAACTACAAATTTGAGAGCGGGCTTTTAACTCCTCCACCTCCTCGCTCTATCACGTGAGTGTATATCTGCGTCGTCTTTACATCACTATGACCGAGCTGCTCTTGAACCGTTCTAATATCTGCTCCTGACTCGAGCAAATGTGTCGCAAAACTATGCCTCAATGTGTGGCATGTCACGGCCTTAGTTATCCCTGCTTCTTTGGCGGAACGCTTGACTGCTCTTTGTAGAGATGTTTCATTTATATGGTGCCTCTTGAGCTCTCCAGTATTTGGGTCAACTGATAGCTGGTGGGAGGGAAATAAAAAGTGCCAGTTAAAATCTAACTCTGCTTCAGGGTATTTTCTCTGCAACGACGGCCGTATGTGGACACCAGCATATCCAGGCGAATTGATATCCTTTTTGTAGTATCTTAACGCGATGCCCTGCTGTTCTTTTAGTAGTGAAATAGCTTCACTCGCTAGCGTTACAACGCGATTTTTTCCTCCTTTTCCTTGCCACACACGAAGTGCCTTATAGTCATAATCTATGTCTTGAACTCTCAGGCGGACACACTCCATAACACGTAAACCTGAGCCATAAAGCAACATAATGTGTAACTTATACCTAGGATCTATATGCATCAGAAAGCGGCGCATTTCGTCTTTGGTTAGCACAACAGGCAATTTTCTATCCAACTGTGATTTCTGAAATTTCATTTCCACTGAAAGTGGGGTTCGAAAATATTCCCTATAAAGAAAGCTAATAGAGTTGAGTGCCAGAGCTTGTGTTTTGGCAGCTACTTTGCAGTCAACCGCTAAATGAGTTAGAAAAGCTTCCACATGGCTTTCATTCAATTTGGATGGATGAGCTTTGTCGTTAAATAAGATGAACTTTGTGATCCAGAGTAGATATGCTTGAATCGTTTTGGGAGCATAATGTCGAGCAATCATATGCTCTTTTACACTTAGTAAAAACTGGCTTTTCATTGGTAATTTTTAGTTATTTAAACTGTATTTATATACAGTTATCTTTAATTTGGCAGGAATCAATAATTAGTTGACACTTTGCGGCCTAATTGGGATCTCGGATACGATCCCTACTCCAACAAGTTGATTACTTTCATAGGCTTATGTGATAGTATTTTGTTCTATTTAATTAGTGTCGAAATGCAAGAGTACTGGATTAGTTCGGCTTGTTGTTTGATAGATAGCGTTAGGGCTATTAATTAGAAGCCTGAGTAACTAAAAGCGGGCTCAGTTTTGAGCCCTTAGGTAAAGGTTATTTTTGAAGTGTTATGTTTATATCTATCGATGGATCGAAGACATATTTTGCGATTGACTCGATAGTATCGAGATACTCTAGAGCATAAGGGCTATCTATTTTTACTAGATATGCACCTAGCCCAAGAGGAATTACTACTGCCGTTGTGATTGCAACGATAGCACATACAGTGAGTTTGAATTTCATCGAACCCTCCCATATCGTCATTTAGAATAAACTACAAGCAATCTATAATTGCTTCCTCTAAAACCTCAGTTGTTCACTGAGTGACGCATGGTTTCACTGGCATCAACCTATAACCATTTTTTGTGGCGCATAGTTATTCGCACTATTACAACCGATTTCATTCGAGCACAGTTTTCTCTAGCCTTTCACCAATTATCATCTTGATGGTGCAGGGTTTTCCATATCAATTAAACCAATAATCTTCGGGCAAAAACATAACAGTATCTTTGGTTTAGGATCAACTGATAATATTGGGTGGGAGATCTTTTTATGATTGAAAAGTGTGGTGGGTCACATAGCCCTAACAAAGCATTTAAGAGTGATTCCCAACGCATAGCATTTTTCATTCCAATTTTGAGTGCGGTGTTTACGGTGGTATGGTTAGGCTTCGTGGTAGCGTTGCTCACACCTTAATGCGGCGTTATGCAACAGGAGAAGGAGTTCAAGGATGAAAGTGAAAGACCTATATATGCGTTATTTCTACGCAATAATTGTGCTGTTTTGTGTTGTATCTTACGTGGTATTTCTTCATGCCAACGATGGAGACGCGCTTAAATCGCTCAAAGAGATGGCAAAGAATTTAGGGTCAGGATTATTAGGAGCGGTTCTTTCGCTAATTGTTATTCGGACCCAATTGGAAAAGTACTTTGATAGTGTAAATTTGAAGAATTCAGGGATCAAAGGGTACAGAAATGGTTATCCTGAGATTTTGGAGTCATTAGGTGGCGTCAACAAGTACTTTACTTTGAGGTTTAATAAAACCATTGATATTTTTGGTATAGCCATGTCAGGTTTCTTTGAAGAAAATGATATGGTGAACCTAGTTTGTGACCGGGCAAATCAAGGTTACAAAGTTAGAGTTTTCTTTGCTGACCCCTATAGTGAAGAACTAAAAAATCAAGAATTGATTGAAGGAAAAGAAGGCGAACTTAAGCTAAATATCAATCGTTTAACTCGCGAATTATTGAAGCGAATGCTAGAAAATGAGAAATGTAAAAACAATATAGAGGTTTATCATTTAAAGACGTTGCCAAGGTCGTTTATTCTACGTTCAGGCAATCGGATGATCGTTACTAACTATTTATACGAAGGTCCTGCTCATGCTCCGTCAATTTATCTAAAAGACGATGAATACCTCAATGCTTTTGAGAAATACCAAGACTATATTGAAAGCTCAAAAGACCCAGAAAACTCGAATCGAATCCAGTAGTCGTATCGGTGTGAAATGTTGCATAACAAAGCGTTTAAGACGGATTCCCAACGCTTGGCATTTTCGGTTTAATTCAGATTTAGTGTTTACGAAACAATGGTTTAGATTCGGTGGTGGCGTTGCTCACCACTTAACGCAGCGTTAGGCATCTATCATTCTTGTTAAGAAAGAGGAGTATAAAATTGAAAAAAATAATCAAACTTGAGGAGTTGGAAGCTGCTAAGACAGAATGGTTAGTTGCTAGAGATAAAGCCATCAACGAACACCAAGCATGGGCCATAGCAATAAACTCCAAGGCAGACATTATTATGGATTTTCAATTGAATGGGCAAAATGTATCGAGAGCTCAAGCTTCATTCTCTGATTTGACGAACGGGCATAGCGATAGCTACAGAAAAGCTTTAGAAGATCTTGATATAAAAAGTAAATGCTTAGGCCAACTTTTGAAACAGTATAAAGCTCAGACAAAATAGCTGCTCGACAGTCCTCTGTTATTTGATGAACCCAGTGCTGATACATTACTGTGGTTGTTTGTTTTGGGTGCTTGTTGCCCTGAGTCCAATGCCTAACAAACTGTTCAAGAGGGATTCGCAACGCGTGGCACTTTTACTATGCGTTGGTTTTAGTGATTAAGGTGGTATGCGGCGGCATCGGTATTGCGTTGCTCACCCCTTAACAGGGCGTTAGTACGGATTTGACATCAAAGGTCATAAGTTTTGGTATTTATCTGTTTTGACGCTCGTCTTTACACCTTTCAGTTTGTACCTTTCACGCTCTTTCCGGTGGCACTATATGCGGAGTGTTCGCTTTGATTTTACCGTTTACGGCTTCTAACTCTTAGCCTATTTCTTTGGCGCTTCTTCATTTTCGTGGTTGCTTTTGAGAGAACCTTGATTACTTTTGGTGTGGTTTTTGAAGTACGAGGAAAGAATCCTTTTCTAATTTGAAGTCAGTAAAAGTAGGTGAGTTCAGTACGTTTTTCTTCTAGCCAACTTTCGTCTCTCTATCGATTTTAAGTTTTGTAGCTGCCCGTCTCACTTCAGTGTTCAAAGCCTTTCATATCATGTCAGTTTTCAATATCTTGGAGCGCATAAATAGAAGAAGTAGCGCATGTACTAACAAATTGCTTAAGAGTGATTCGTAACGCGTGGCATTTTTACTTTGCGGTTGCTTATGTGATTAAGGCGCTGTGCGGTAGCTTTTGTATTGCGTTACTCACACCTTAGCAAGGCGTTAGTAGCTCAAAATACAAATTAGAGTCTAACATTCTAAAAATTAAAGTTATTTTGTATAGTAACTACTGTTGTCTTAACTTACAGGCTATCTAATGAGCGATAAAACTAATCAATTGCGAAAAGCTATCTTGTGTATGAGTGAGGTGGACAAGTTAGCCCCGAAAGTTACACCTGAGGACGTTCAAAAACGGTGGCACCATTTGAGTGGATCAGGTTCAACTCCTTATGACATTGCTCAAGAAGCTAATGCCGAGACGATTTCGGAAGAACGTTTTAAGTTGCTAATGAGGTTGATGAATAGCTGTCTCTAATATTGGAGCCTTCATCAAACTAGCAAGTTAGGTGTTAGCGTTGAGTACGCTACTAACAAAGCGTTTAAGGCAGATTCCCAACGCATGGCATTTTCCGTTCCATCGTTGGGTTTTGTGTTTATGGTGGTATGGTTAAGTTTCGTGGTGGCGTTGCTCACTACTTAACGCGGCGTTATGCGCCAAGGTTTGTGCCCATGTTTTGTATAATGAGGTGAGTATTGGAATTAATCGAAAAGAAATTAAGAGACACTCCTAGAGACCACAAGAAGTACTTAAAACGGTTAAGTGAATATATAAGATACTTGATTGAAAATGGTCGAATACTAGAAGCCAAACATTGCTTTAATAAACTGCAAGAGGTTAAACCTAGTCATATAAAAACAATAACCCTAGGTTACGAACTTGCCATTAAGACCTTTGATAATGAATCAGTCATGTTGTTTGATCGTGCCTTATATGACAGCAAGCATGATGAAGAGCTTTTGTTAAGAATGAGGCTAAAATATTATTATTCAGTGAATAATGAAAAGCAGTTCACAAGCCTTGTTGAGTACCTTCTCTTTGAAAGGACTATAAAGACTGAGACTTTTCACCTTATTGGTGAATTAGTGATTACTCAAAATACATACAAGCCCATATCAATCCTAGTTAACTATCTTAAAAGTAAGAAGCGAATGCTTCATAAACAGGTTGAAGGCCAGGTTCGTAGAGTTGTCCTCCAGAAGCTTGTCGATACTTTAGCGAAATCACGAAAATGAAATCATATTTAATTGTCAAAGTTCTTGAAATGGCGAGCGTTTGTTTGCCTACGACAACTGTATATTCGAATGTTGAATTGCGCTCTTCTAGCGCAGATTCGCCAGAAGAAGTTAATTCACTTGAAGCATGTGCCAAGAAGTTGAATCTTGATTTTGATAAATATCGTCACTGTGCTCGTATAGCTACGATTGTAGATAGTAATGCGTTAGAAACTGCTGTTTCTTGTGCAGAAACTAGATTCGAAGAAATTTTAGATCTTAAATCAATAGAAGTACCTATCTCAAATTATGCTCTGTCTTCCATTGGCTTTGTAAAAGACCTTTCCACAGGAAAGTTACATGAACTGACGCAATCGAAGCATCAACCGACTATGTCATTTATGACTCATCAAGGAAATACACAAAGAGTAGATGTCACTCACTGCATACTAGCCCAAAACTCTGAACTAAGTGAGCGATACTTGCGATCTTTACATTGGTTTAGAAACAGTAAGCACGAGAATAATCCTCAGTTGAAAATTCTTTTTAACTGGTTTGCAGTAGAAGCTCTGTTAAAAGAATCGGAAAAGGACAATGTTGCTGTATATATTAGGTGGTTTCTAGGCTTTCCTAACGGAAAGGCTGGGACTCTAGTTGATAATAGAATTCTGAGAGAGTTAGAGAGTCATGAGAATTACCTTTTTTGGAAGAAGGAATTGGTAAATGTGCTAGAGAAAATACGTATATTCAGAAATGACTCTACGCATCATGGCTTCAGATCTATCGACTTTACACCTGCGCAATTAGAACTTTACAGTCAAGTGATGGTTTATGGAGTTACACGTTGTCAGGGAGCAGTGCAAACTGCAATTTTAAATGGGGTTAAGTCAGTGCAAGAATTCAAAGAATATATGCCAACAATTTTTGAGTATAATCAGTACTTAATAAATGATGTGCACGGGAATATTCTGCATAGTTTACATAGGCTTAGAGGCGCATAACAAAGCATTTAAGAGTGATTCGCAACGCTTGGCAGTTTCGCTTTGCTCAAGTATAGCCAAACGTCGCTCACACCTTAATGCGGCGTTAGTCGCCAGAAAAAGCTAGCAATCAAAATCATGTTTCTGAGCTCAAAATTTGGCAGCTGTTTGTTTGGTATACAGATTCATCGTCGATGGTCAAAGCTCAGTTTCAGCTATTTAAAGTCCAAAGTTTTGCAAGTGTCCTCGCGCGGTTGTTTTGTTCTTTGGTGCTGACAGAGCAGGGCAATCGAGAATTTGTTTTTGGTTGCAACTTTGCTCGGTGAGTTTGGTGGTTCAAAAGCTGATTTATTCGCTGAAAGGACGTTTTCTCTGGTGTGGTAAGTTCCACGTGGTTTCAGTGACTTTGTTGAAAGTCCGCACTGTGAGATTGGTTTTCCAAAAGCGCTTGTTGGTGTTGTCAGTCCGTTTTCTACGGCGTTGTTTGTTCCAAGTGGTTTCATTGAATAGTCGCTTTGAGACTACGCCTGATTTAAGTGCATCAAAACACATAAAGTTTGTTGTTTGCAAAGTTTGGTTCGGCTTAAAATTGTCGCTCGGTGCCTCGCGACTAACAAACTGCTCAAGAGGGATTCGCAACGCGTGGCATTTTTACTATGCGTTGATTTTTAGTGATTAAGGTGGTTTGCGGCGCCTTTCGTATTGCGTTGCTCACCCCTTAGCAGGGCGTTAGTGCGCAAAGATAAAAATTACAATTAGCAGGATTTAAAATGAGTGAAATTGCTCGTTTCATATCTGGTAAAGCTCCAGATAAATTTGGTCGCAATGTTGAGCAGTTGTTAGCTTACAACCACTTCTGGCTGGAGCATGATCATAAGTATATTCAAGTTCTTTTCCCAATAGATGAGGGCACCAAGTTCAATCAACATGCTCCTTTGGTAACTCAAGCAGATCGAGAGGCTTTTGCTAACTCAGAAGAATTACGTGTTGCTCACTTAAAAGCACTCGACCTTTTACTTGAGTTTTGGGGATTACAGCGAGATGGGTTTGAAATATCGTCAATACAGCCATTAAGCCCTGCTAACCATGTTTGGCTTAAAAGTCACGACCATAACCAACTTCGCCTGACCCGAGCAATTCGTAGTTTGTATTTACTCGGTAATGAGCAGATAGCAGCTAAGTTGTGTGACTTTCTAGTGGCTGCAGCCAGAGAAACCGGCATGGTTTCAGACAAAACGGTCGAGTATTGGCGTAACGCGCTTAAAGGTTAGGGGATCGCTGAAAAAGCGCACTAACAAACTGTTCAAGAGTGATTCGCAACGCGTGGCATTTTTACCATGCGTTGGTTTAAGTGATTAAGGTGGTGTGCAGTGGCTTCAGTATTGCGTTGCTCACACCTTAACAGGGCGTTAGTTTACATATCGAATTCAGAGGACGAAAATGAAAATCAGATCGGCTGAAGCGTCAGATTTAGACTCACTCTTGCGTCTAAATTATCAGATTGGAGTCATGCACTTTGATAATGCGCCAGAAGTATTCGTTGAGCCATCATATGAAGAAAAAGAGTTCCTTCTTCAAGCTATAAATGATCAATCAAGACTCTTTCTAGTTGCGGAAATTTCTGGTGATGTTGTTGGCTTTGTAACTGCAACAGTGACTCAAAATGAAGCAATCCCATTTCTCGTCAAAACACCTATCTGTCGCGTCGGTACAATCGTAGTGGATGAAAGTGTTAGAGTTTCGGGTATTGGAACTCAACTCATGGTTCAGTGTAATGATTGGGCTAAATCTCAAGGTGCTGAACAAATCAGACTAGAGGTAATGGCTTTCAATGAGCGTGCGCAAAGCTTTTATGTCAAACTGGGCTTTGAAGAGCAGTCAAAAACAATGTGGAAAACTGTAAACTAACAAAGCATTTAAGAGTGATTCCCAACGCTTGGCATTTTTCATTCCATCGTTGGGTTTTGTGTTTATGGTGATATGGTTGAGTTTCGTGGTCGCGTTGCTCACACCTTAATGCGGCGTTATGCGACTCAAAAATTAGGATTTGAGGTTTGAAAATTAGATCTAAAGAAGAGCTTCAGGAATACGTAAATAAAGGCAATAAAATTAAGTATGTATTCTTTTGGGGCCATCAAGAAAAAGGCGGTACTGTATCCAAATCTTGTTTTAGTCAGTGGTATGAATCCACTTTTAGTGAGAACGGTATTGAGTACATGACTGCTGAACACTATATGATGGCAGAGAAAGCGAAACTGTTTGGTGATAATGAGACCTATCAAAAGATAATCAAAGCCACTAACCCAGGAGAAGCGAAGTCTCTGGGGCGTGAAGTTCGAGGCTTTGATGAATCAAAGTGGGTTGAGAATCGGTTTCAAATTGTTGTATCTGGTAATGTATTGAAGTTTTCCCAAAATAAGGAGTTGAGTGAATTCCTCCTTAAGACAAGCAATAGAATTCTGGTGGAGGCTAGCCCAGTAGATAAAATATGGGGTATCGGGTTAGCAGTGGATAACCAGAGAGCTGAAAACCCCAACTTATGGAAAGGACACAACCTTTTGGGATTTGCACTAATGGAGGTTAGAGATATCCTCCAAGAGTCAATCGCATAACAAAGCGTTTAAGGCAGATTCCCAACGCTTGGCACTCTGTATTCAAATTTGGTTTTAGTGTTTACGGTGTAAAGGTTTTAGGTTAGGCGGTTAGCGTTGCTCACTACTTAACGCGGCGTTATGTACTAAGGAGGCAGGATGCCAAAAACGTATTCCAGTTCATGTCACTGTGGTCTCATTAAATTCGAAGTTTTAGCCGATATTGACCATCTTCGAGAATGTAATTGTTCCATCTGTATCCGTAGAGGTGCGCTAAATTTTAGAGTGCCAGAAGAGAATTTGACGGTTTTAACTCCACTTGAAAATGCAGTTTTATACCAATGGGGCAGTGAGACCGCAGAAGACTACTTTTGCCCTAAATGCGGTATTCTGCCATTTCGTAAACCTAGCCAATTGACCAAAGCTGAAATCGAGGCAGGCAAAGTCCCATTTACTGGTTGGGCTGTAAATGCTCGTTGTCTCAGCGGGTTAAATATTAGTGAAATTCCAGTCATAAAAATAGATGGAGCATCCCTTTGAGCACGTACATAACAAAGCGTTTAAGACGGATTCTCAACGCTCGGCATTTTCGGTTTGATTCAGCTTTAGTGTTTACGGCACAATAGTTTAGGCGAGGTGGTCTGCGTTGCTCACCACTTAACGCGGCGTTATGTTTACGGGAGAAAACGGTGATTTTAGGGCTCAACCATATAACCATTGCAGTTAGTGACTTAGAGCGCTCTCTTAAGTTTTATCGGGAGACGTTGGGGTTCACTGCTCACGCTAAGTGGGACAACGGGGCTTACTTGTCGGTAGGTGAACTCTGGTTTTGCCTTTCTCACGATGAACCTTGCCCCAAAACCGACTATACCCACGTAGCTTTTGATATCGAACCAAAAGAATTTGAAGCCTTTGCGAAACGTGTAGTTTCATTGGGTGTGGAAGTTTGGAAACAGAATAAGAGTGAAGGGCAGTCACTTTATATCTTAGACCCTGATGGTCATAAACTAGAGATACACTCTGGCTCCCTTAAAAGCAGGTTAGAATCCCTAAGAACTAAGCTGTATAGTGGACTCGTTTGGCTTTAAACATAACAATAAATTTAAGAGTGATTCACAACGCTCGGCGGTCTCACTTCATGCAAGTTTAGTGTTTATGGCACAATGCGTTAGGTAAGGTGCTAGCGTTGTTCACACCTTAATTTGGCGTTATGCCATTAGGAGAAAAAATGGCAGTTTCAATTGATTTAAGAGTTGGTACAACTCCCTTTGAATTTTGGCATGAATTTGGTGAAGACCAGATAAATGTTATTAATTCTAAGGTTTTTGTCGAATCTAAAAAGTTAGTATTGTCTTGTGAGGCTAAGCCAGTCGATTCCAATCAACTCTCAGATGCAAAGTCAATTTTTCGCAATCCAGATCAGGTAACACAAATAGTTATAACTGACGAAAGGATTTTGGAAAGGTTTGCGCGTTACGTCAATAACCACCGAGATGAATTTGACTGTTGTGAATTGACAATAACTTTTGGAAACCGGAAGTACCAGTATCCAGTAAAGGTTTCTAGACATCAGTTTGGTGGGATGATGCTGCGAGTACAGGCATAACAAACTGTTTAAGAGTGATTCGCAACGCGTGGCATTTTTACTATGCGTTTGGTTTTAGTGATTAAGGTGGTATGCGGTGGCATCGGTAGTGCGTTGCTCACCCCTTAACAAGGCGTTATATTTATAGTCATGTCTGGAGTTCAAAATGGCATTACCAGCATTAGATGTATCAGAAAATAAGAACAACTCGCCTCACGTGGTCATCTTGGGGGCGGGAGCAAGCTTTGCTGCTTTTCCAAACGGTGACAAAAATGGTCGCAAGTTGCCTTTGATGTACAACCTTGTGGAAGTTTTAGGGATCGGTTATCTCTTTGAGAAACACGGCGTAAAATATGATGGTGAGAACTTTGAGGCAGTTTACGACCAATTATCTAAATCAGGTCAGCATGAAGAGCTCGTTCAAGAAATTGAGACTGCTGTTGAAGAGTATTTCCGTGATATGGAACTACCTGATGAACCGACTATTTACGATTACTTAATCCTTAGCCACAGACCTAAAGATATTATAGCTACATTTAACTGGGACCCTTTCTTAGCTCAAGCTTATCAACGAAATATGAGAGCTGTTGGTTTTGAAAATATGCCTAGAATAGTTTTCTTACATGGCAACGTTTCTATTGGCGCTTGTATGCCATGTAAGACCAAGGGTTGGGTTTATAATCGCTGTGATTCTTGCGGAAAGCAGTTTACACCTTCAAAGCTCTTATACCCAGTAAGTGACAAAAACTATAGTGCAGACCCCTTACTATTTGGTGAGTGGGATGAGCTACAACGTCACGTAAAACACGCTTATTTTGTAACTGTATTTGGTTACAGTGCGCCTGTAACCGATGCTGAAGCTAGAAAGTTGTTATTAGATGTATGGCAAGAGAACCAAGTTAAAGACTTTGCTTTAATCGAGGTCATCGATATCAAAAGCTCTGAAGAAGTTAAGGCTAGTTGGGCTGACTTTATCGTCAGAGAAAACTATGCAATTTACAATGACTTCTTTAATACCTATGCGGCCGTTCACCCCCGTAGAAGTTGTGATGCTTATGCCATGGCAACTCTTCAACAAAGCCCTTGGCAAGACAATCCTTTTGTTAAAGGACAGACGTTAAAAGAGCTTCAAGAGTGGACCCTTAACTTAGTGAAAGAAGAGCAGGGTGTTCTATCAAGTAAAGGTGTTACAAAATAAATATAACAAACTGTTTAAGAGTGATTCGCAACGCGTGGCATTTTTGCTATGCGTTGCGTTTGGTGTTTAAGGTGGTTTGCGGGGGCATCTGCATTGCGTTGCTCACACCTTAACAGTGTGAATGTTGGTTGTTTTGCTATAAACGGCAATGAACAAGAATGAACTTAATTGTTTTGAAATTCAGTAACTTAAGTTTGTGTGGTTTGTTTCTGGTTGTTCATTGAATGCTCCTTTTGTACAATCCTTGTGCTACATATTTGCTACACGGAGGTTTGTTGAATGGCAATCAAGAAGAAGATCACCAACACGTCTATCAAGCAATTGACGATTGAGGATGGACGTCTCAATGATACAGAAATCAGTGGTTTTCATGCCCGCATTTCCCCCAAGGGCGCGATTAAGTACTACTTCTACTACAGACTGAACGGTAAGCAGCGCAACTATCTTATTGGCTCTGCGGATTCAATGACGCCTGCACAGGCAAGAGACTTAGCCAAGGAAAAGGCGGGGCTGGTTGCCAGTGGTGTGGATGTTCAAACCCAGCGCGCTGAAGAGCGTAAAGCTGAGGTGCGCCGAAGTTTAACGTTAGGTAAATATCTGGAAGAGCACTACAAAGACTATCTGTTTGCCATGAACCCCAAAACTGCGAAACAGTCTTACCAATCCATCGCCAATACCTTTGCTTTCTTAGCGGATAAACCACTGGAAGACATCAAGGCGTGGGACATTCAGCAATGGGTAACCGACAAGCGTAAGTTAGGTCGAGCACCCGCAACGATAGAGTATACGTTTAATCGGCTTAAGGCAGCGTTAAATAGGGCGGTGGAATGGGAGTTCATCGAGTCTCACAACTTATCGAGCGTGAAAATAGCCAAAGAAGACAACACGCGTATCCGCTATCTCTCTGAGTTAGAAGAGGCAGCGCTACTTAGTGCATTAGCCGCTAGAGAAGCACAGTTATGCGAAGACAACGACTCTCACCAGTACGCCGATTTCTTTACGCCATTGATTACACTTGCCATGCATACCGGAATGCGTAAAGGCGAGATGTTGACGCTGCGTTGGGAGAGTGTGTCGTTTGAGAATCGCTATCTCACCATTTTGTCTGAAAACGCCAAATCGAAGAAGAAGCGCACCATACCAATGAACGACACGGTCTTTAACATGCTGTCACAATGGCGCGCTCAAAACCTCAATGAAGAGTATGTGTTTGTTCATGAGGGTAAGCGGGTGAGCTTCTTTCAGTACCCTTGGCAAAACCTACTTAAAGCCGCAGGTATTTCGAACTTCCGCTTTCATGATTTACGCCACCATTTCGCCAGTAAACTCGTTATGGCGGGCGTCGACTTAAATGTAGTTCGTGAGCTGTTGGGGCATGCGGATTTGAAAATGACGCTGCGTTACGCGCATTTAGCGCCTGCTCATACTGCCGCCGCGGTACAACTGATTGGTTGATAGGCATTAGGTGAATTCGATAACCTTAACGGGTTGTATTGAACATGAGTACTCAAGGAGTGATTAAGGACGATGACAGAGCTAAAACGTCGGTTTATCCGGTTGGATGAGATATCACAGAAAACCACCCTGTCTAAAGGGGATGTACTGGACGCAGTGGAGCAAAAGAAGATGCCACTGTGTGGGGTGTTAAAATCCAAAAAGATGGGGGCGATTCACCCCACGTCGAAAAGTGTGCCTGCCATTTTCAACTATGAAGGGGTGGTTCGTTTTACTGAATCTACCTCGTTCAACTTTGCGTTTTCCGGTAAGGCGCAACCGTGTACTCATGCCATTATTCTCGAACCTCAACGCATTACGCATTGGCAACCTGTTAAATCCGTATTTGGTAACGTGGTGAGCGCGGATTTTAAACTGGACGAGAGGGTATTGAATCAACCGACGGTAACGCTTATTGCCTATACCCAAATCGAGCGGCTTCGAACGCTTGATAGCTCGTTGGAAGCGTTAACCAATACATTCAACAGGTCGCTTGGCTTGAAAGCGGACGATGAAGTGAAAGACAGCCCACCGAGATACCATTTAAAAACCACTCCGGTAACCGTAGAGCCTGCACAATTGAGAGTGGACTTAGAAGACATCCAACGCGTGTTTGGCGTTGACGTGTTGAAAGCTAACGCGTTAGTGTCGGTTACCGCTTCGGTTACCCCTGTTGAATCCAGTGCGTTGAGTAACGCTATAACCGTTGAAACCAGTGTTTCCAATGGTGCTTCAACCGTTGAAAGCAGTGCTAACGAGCGCTTAGCACCGGTTACCTGTAACGGGTCTAATGCATTAGCTTCGGTTACCCCTAGCGCATCTAACGCATTACCTTCGGTTAGTTCAACGGTTAAACGTCGGTTAGATTCGGTTGACCAACGCTACTTAACGCACCCACTCGCTCATGTGGTCATTCGAATCTTAGAAGCGCACCCAGAGGCGAAAGCGATAACGGTGTGGAATATTTTAAGACAAGACGTGAATCAAAATGAGTTTCAACGTGAATTTGATACCGATGTGTTGATTGAGAGCATGACTCAAGACACTCTCACTTACTTCGGACGAGGCGTGAAGGAAAAGACTATGTCGTATGAGTCGTTTAGGAAAAACGTCTTAGCGGGGGCGAAGCGTCTCTTTAAGACAAGTCAGGAAGTGTCTTAATAAAAAACGTCATTGTCTTCGTCATCGTAAACGTCATATGACGTTTTGATGTCTTAGCGTGTGTCTCAGTGAACAACAGGAGACACAGACATGACTCAAAGCAACGTAGAGAAACGTGTATACACCGAGCAAGAGACAGCGGCTTACATTGGAATGAGTCGCTCCTTCCTTCGTCAAGCTCGAATGGAAGGTCCACGTAAAAACCGAACCGTCGCGCCACCCTTCATTAAGATTGGTCGAGCGGTTCGTTACCTCAAAGAAGACTTAGATTGCTGGCTGGATAGCCACACAAAACGCGACCATTTATCACAAGGGGAGGGCTTCCATGCTTAACCCCAATTGTGAGCCAAACTTTCCTCATGTGAAGTACAAAGAATCCGGTCAATGCATTGTGCTCAATACGGCGGACAACCTGAAAGCGCTGCTTGATAGCGCAGGCTATGAAGCCAAACACAACAAGATGACCTTAGAGCCGGATATTTATAAGCAGGGCGTCTTTGTCGGGACACCGGAAGAGGTCAGAAGCGAGCTTATCTCGCTTGCTTCTATCTACTCGATGCCGAAAAGCGCCATAGATGACCACTTCAGCGCACTGGCGTTAAAAAGTAGCTATCATCCCATCGCTGATTGGCTAGAGGGTCAATGGGATGGTGAGCCAAGGGTTAACGCGGTGTTAAGCTGTTTAAAGGCAAAAGAGCCGGAGCTCACCCGTGCGGTGTTGCTACATTGGCTTGTTGGCTGTGTAGCATGTCTCTTTGTCCCTAACTTTAAGTCCAAACTCGTGCCAGTCTTACAAGGTGAGCAGTCCTTTAAAAAGACGGCCTTTGTTGAGCGCATTGCCAACGTCATGCCGAATGCGTTCTTAGAAGGGGCCGAGCTTAACCCAGACAACAAAGACAGCGTTCTTTCGGTTATTCGCGCTTGGATAGTGGAGCTTGGGGAGTTAGAGCGCTCAACCAAAAACTGCCAAGGGGCACTTAAAGCGTTTGTGACTCGGTCACGGGATACGGTGAGACCGCCTTATGCGCGCACTGATATCAAGAAAGACCGACAGACGAGCTTAATTGCTACGGTAAACGGCACCGACTTCCTAAAAGACGAGACAGGAAACACTCGGTACGCAGTAATTGAATTAGTGGGTGAAACTGACATGACGCGCTTAAATCAACTGCTCGGTTGGGAATACAAACCAACAGGCGAACTCACGCTCAAAGAGCCCGAGAAACTGCGTCAGTTTTGGTTAGAGGTGAAACATCAACTCATGGTGAATCATCACCCTTGGATGTTGCCACCAGAGCTGCAACTGCAAGTGTCTCATGCCTCTTCGCAATACGTGGATAAAGGGACATGGTATACGCTGCTCAATGACCAGATTGAAGAGAGTCACGGTAAAGCGAGAGCGTGGTTATCCACCAAGGCTATCTGCGAACTCATCAACGCCGATGTATCGAAAGCTAACATGGTGGGTAAGGCGCTGAATCAACTGCACAAAGAAGGCAAAATTGAGAAGCGACTGCTTAACGGCTCGAACCGATACTGTTTTCCTGATGTTCGCCCAAATACCTCATTTCGCTAAGTTGCCATTTCTACCCCACTTACCCCACCTGATTGATAAGAAGTGGGGTAGGTGGGGTAACTTTTTCATCTTTCATAAAAAATTTTGACAAAAAGGAGGCTTCAATTTTCCTGTCGATTTGGTTCTTTTCTGCTTAGAAATCGACTAAAAATTGATATCAACGAGCATCTTGAATAGGTCAATTGAGGTAAGCTTAGATTCAATACATGGAGGTGAATATGAAAGCTACAAAAATATGTTTGGCACTAATAATATCTTTTAATGTCAATGCAGAAATTACTCGAGATTCGCTTTCTAGACTTGGAGAAATTAACAATTTCTGGGTTGATAAAGGCTCGTTAGGAGAATTTGCTCTTTCTGAGGATAGTTTTAACAAGCTCGTTAAAAAAACGCTAACCGGAAATGCTGAAGCGCAATTTGGAATGGCTATATATGCTCAGTCCCTAGGTCGTTACAACGGTGCTCCTCTTACCTATAAAGAAAAAGAGACTCTCACCTTCGAGCTTTATAGGGCAGCTGCTTTTCAAGAGCTTGGTCAGGCACAAAAGCAGATGTCTGTTTACTATGAAACTGGATACCTTGGATTAGTAGAGCGCGATCAAGATACTTCTGATATGTGGATCATTCTTGCAGCACAAAATGACGCGATCTTTTTCGATGAGACTAGAATTGAAAAGGCAAAACAGAACAATATCGCAGTAGCTATGGCTGAACGTTGCCTCAAGTCTAAGTATACTAAATGCGACTAACTTGAAGCGCTCTATTTGTGACTTTCTGAAATATTGGTTCTAAAGATTATTTGAACAAATTCTTGGGTAAATATAGTTTTGTTCATCGGTGCACTAACTGAACATTATACACGAAAATGCCCCCCAAACGTGCTTACCTCAATAGAACCGCTCCCTCTAACTTACTAATTGCATAGCTAGAGTTGATGAATAGATAAAAGCCGAGTCCTGCCGACGGACTAATAGAGCTTGTTAATACATTGAGCCTAAGTTTATTAAAGTCCAACCTAGATAAAATATTTCGATTTTATAAAGGGTTATATTGAAGGAGTAATGCTCAATAGGAGATACGTAAATGCAAATAGATGGACACCATTCACTCACTTATGTTGTTGCTAGATACGCTGGAATGACACATAGCGATGCAGAAAAGTTGGCTTACTGTGCTCAATATGTTGATGAAGCAACCAACTCGGATCCGGTTCGGTTTGATAACGGGGCAATGTTTGACCGTATTTCTTCCGCTCACAAAATGCTTGATTACCGAAATGGTAATGAGCTCGCCAACCATTTAGCATGGATACCTTTTCACTTCCTTCCTGGTAATCAAGGTGAACACTCTGACACTATTCCAGAGGGTGGCTTTATTCAGCGTTTGGTTTGTACTCCAGACAGCCCAGTAGCAAGAGATATGCTAAGAGCAGTTGCTGCTTACAGGAAATCGTCTTTTGGATTACACATGATGGGTATTGCAATGCATGTTTACGCCGATACCTTTGCTCATCAGGGCTTCGCAGGTGTAAGTCACGAGATCAACGAGGTAGAAGATATAGAGTCAAATTCAGATAGTGGCTTATTGGCTAGAGTCAAAGACAATATCTTTAACTGGAGTATCTCTACAATTTCGCCATTGGGTCACGGCCCCGCACTTTCTTTTCCTGATCGTCCTTATGCTGAGTGGAGCTATATTAACGGCAGTGGTGATAGAGTCACAAGAAACAATACCGAGGATTTCTTGAGTGCTGCGAACCAAATGTACAAGGCAATTACATGCTTTATCAATGAAGATCAAAGCATGGATATTGACGCTCAAGATGATTTACCCAATGAACAAAAACTCATTTTAAAGTCAGCATTTCAAGACATTAAGCATGAAGATGGTGAAGAACGCCATAAAGAATGGCTGAAACGCATTTCTCATGGAGAGTTTGGTTTCCCTGCTGTAGAACTAACTTTTGAGGTTAACGGGAAAAATAGTTGGAAAGAAATTGCCAGAGGCAAAGCTATGGCATCGCCTCAATCTGCTGATTTAGTTACGTATAAATATAAAGACTCGTTCTTAGATTCGGACTGGAAGCTTTTCCATGATGCATTGAAAACCTATAGACTAGCGATTATCAGGGATGTGCTTCCGAAGTATGGAATATGTGTTGCTTAGCCTCTGTCTTGAATGAGCGATCTAATGTGGGTAGCTCAGAGCTGCCCCATTAGTTGTTAGTTCTTTTACTCATTCACATACTGTTAATGTATATTTGCCCTACTAATTCTAATCTCAATTGTATTTCCTTGTGTTGCTGATTGGATGACTCTAACGCTCTGTTTTTTCAGTATGCTCATCTGCTGTGAGGAGGGGAAAAGTATTAGGCTCACATTGTGTTGTAGTTTAAAGTTTACTAGATACTTGATTTACAAGAGTTCATATTAAACTAAACTAACCTGTCAATATGACACGTGATGAATAGGAGGTTCTGATTGAATAGTTTAACACAAAGAAGATTAGAGCAAGATTCGAGGCCTAATGATACTCGTAGTGAATATGAAAGAGATGAATCAAGACTGATACACTCTGCTGCTTTTCGCCGATTGCAGTCTAAAACACAGGTATTGGGTTTAGGCGAAAATGATTTTTATAGAACACGTTTAACACACTCTATGGAAGTCGCTCAGATTGGACGCGGGATTGTTCAATTTCTTGACAAAAATGGTGATGAGGGTTTAAGGGAACACCTGCCAGAATCAGCTCTAATTTCTAGCATATGCCTAGCTCATGATATCGGCCATCCCCCATTTGGTCACGGTGGAGAAGTAGCGTTAAATTACTGTATGAGATCTTATGGCGGCTTTGAAGGAAATGGTCAAACATTAAGAATTCTTGGAAAACTAGATAAATATACTGAGTATCACGGGTTGAATCCTACTCGGAGAATGTTACTGGGCATTCTTAAATATCCAGTTACATACAAGGAACTGGTTAATGAAGACTCCTATAAGTTTGAAAAGGATGAGCACTTACCATATTGGCTCTTCGAAGCTAACACTCAGAAACCGCCAAAGTGTTATCACGAAATAGATGCGGACATATTTGAATTCATATCTGATGGCTTTTCTCTAGAGGATATTGAGAAATTTACCAAGACTAAAGTTGATCACAAAAAGCCACACAAACTAACGTTGTACAAGTCACTAGATTGCTCAATTATGAACTTAGCTGACAACATCTCATATAGCCTTCATGACTTAGAAGATGCTCTTTCTCTAGGAATGATAACCAAAACTTCTTGGGAAGAACATTTTCAAGGTAAAGAGTCCTTGTTCAACGACGTGGCAAATGATAACGAATCCCTTCGATATAAGAGCATTTTGGCAAATCTATTTGGCGCTAGTCATAAGCGTAAGGAAGCTATTGGCGCTTTGGTAAACTTAATGATTACTAGTACTAAGTTTGTGGACAATGGTTCAGGATGTGAGCACCCACTTTTACGCTTCAACATAGAGTTGACTGAACAGGTAGAGAAACTCAGAGATTGTATATTTAAGTTGGTTGTAGAAAAAGTAATTCAAGATGAGAACGTTCAGCAATTAGAATTTAAAGGGCAGAAACTAGTTATTGAATTATTTCAAACTCTAGCCAAAGATCCAGAAAGATTTCTTCCAAAGGCAACTCTGGCTAGATGGAAAAAATCTGGTGAAGGTCTTGATGGAGATAAGAAAGTAGCAGCTCAAATGCGTGTAATTTGTGATTTCGTATCAGGAATGACGGATGATTATGCAACTAAGTTTTACGAGAAATTATTCAGTCCAAGGAAAGGCTCTATCTTTGATAGACTTTAATCGCTTAGCTATGGAGTAACCATCATAGAGCCAGCTAAATATACGCTGGCTCAGCTCTGCCCCAAAGCAAGTTATAACCCCCCAGCTTCTTACTTCACCGAAGTTTACTTGGCTTACTTTTGGTAATACCAGTTCTTGTTTGTGGCCTCAGGGGGGAAGCTTTAATACTATCTATGTTACTAGGATTTATGAGTTAGTTTATGGGGATTGGTCAGCTAAGACTGATTGATGCTGATTTAGTAAAAGTGAAACTGGTTTGATATCGATCATTGTTTTGATCGTCATTGAAACACTGCTATTGATAATCTAAGTACATGCCCCAATTAGCTATTTATGATGATGTTAGCATTGGGAGCTAAAAGAAATGGCAGTTCAAACTCACTTTATTAAATTTCACAATAAGATCAAATTAACTAGGGAGAGCGTGGATTACAGAGATGCGCGAGATAAAGATTCAAGTATTTTATCTCAAGTAAGAACAGCATTTTGTAGTGCAGGATATCCAGTTATTGACGATTTCTTACAGGGCTCCTTTTCGACAAATACAGCGATACAAAGTCTAGATGGTGATTTTGACATAGATCGTGCGGTAGTTGTAGCTTTTGATAAAGCTCCCGATGATCCCGTTACTGCAAAGCGAAAAGTAAAAGAAGTTCTTGATAATAGGGGCTTTAGGAACGCAAAAATCAAAAAGCCATGTGTTACCGCTGACTACGCTAGTTTGAATCTTCATATTGATATACCTATTTATGCGAAAGATGGGGAAAGTTATAAATTAGCATTAGGTAAAGCCAACTCTACTTCAGTGAATAGGAAATGGTCGGACTCAGATCCTAAGGGATTGAGAAACTGGATCAATGATACGAGCAGTTATACATATTCTCCTAATGATACCCAGCAACAGTTTATTAGACTTGTGCGTTACATCAAACGATGGCGTGATCACAAATTCTCAGCAGATGTCCGTAGAAAAGTCTACTCAATCGGGCTTACAGTAATAATTAAACAGTGTTTTCAGCCTTGTTTTGATCAAGAAGGTAAGCCAGATGATCTCCGCGCACTTAAAGAGACTGTAGATAGAATTTTAAGGAGTGGCTACTTTCATTTGGTTGGTGTGAGTAAATACAAAATTTCTGTGATGCTTCCAGTTACACCAAGAATGGATATCTTCGCTAACAGTAGTTCTGACACTGGAACTCAACTTCAGAACAAGTTTGTAAACCTGCAAACTAAGTTGGGAGAGGTTCAAAGGGAAGCCGATGAAAGTAAACAGTGTGAGATATTGAACAAATTGTTTGGTGCTGACTTTGAAGTTCCTGAGGACTCCAGTGGTGCTAAAAGTAGCTTAGCCTCTTTCTCCAGTGCAGGCGTGGTTGGAACCTCACAAGGGGCGTAATAATGGATTCCGTGATAGAGCATCTAAGGACTCTTGGCTATAACATATCTCTAGTTGGTGAGAAACATAGCATAGTTGTGTCTTGTACGATTGGGGGAAAGAACTTTTCTCTCGCTCACAATGTGAGCGAAGGGTCTAGTCAACCTTTGTCTTTGCCCACCTTTTTTATCTTGAATGCTTCACGACATATGCCGCTAGCTCATGTGATTTTGTTAGATAGTGATTTGGGGCTTGAAGGGGTCTCTGAAATAGGGTTTATTTGTGTTGGTGACCATGAATCGCTGTCAATTAACTTTGATCGTCCAGAGCTAGTTTTTGAGGCATCTTTAGAGCGACATATATCAATGTTAACTAAAGCCATATGTGATCCATCATGGAATCGAGAGGAGTTACTACGGGAGTTTAAAGCGAACTGGAGCCATGTAGCTCTAAATAAACAGTACGATTTGGTGCTACCACCAAATTTACAGTGTAGTCAGAGTCTCCAGTTCACTGTTAAAGCACCTATGCAAAAGAAAAATTTTGGTGTTGATTCACGCTATATTGGAGTTAGCGCTGAAGATAAACCGGGTAAATTTTCAACGCTAGTAACGAATTCTGCGTTGTCAGAAAAAAGAAATGAAGCTGGCGATGCTGTGATACTTCCTCTCAACACTTTAGATCCTGCACCATATAAGCAAGATGGATTGATTGAATGGTATTTGAGTACGTTAAATGGCCTCGAAGAAGAAGTTTCTTCTTTCTTTCAGGCAAAAGCCCAGTTTCGTAGAAACAAGTTCTGGTTAGTTTTTTGTGCGGAAACACCTTCTGGTATTACTTGGTTTGGACTTCACTTTAAGCACAAGAATAAAGGAAAACGTTCGTCACTTCCTATGAATCTCAATGCTTTTAAAGCATGGGAGATTCATGCTATATCGGTGCTACCCTATAGCAGAGACTTTGTGGCACCGAGAGGTGGTGCAGCTTCGGGCTTAAAAGATAAAAAGGTGCTTCAAGTCGGCTGTGGTTCGGTTGGGGGACAGTTGGTTAGGCAACTAGCATCCTCTGGAGTCGGTCAAATTCATATTTGCGACCCTGACTCTTTCGAACTTGAAAATCTTTATCGACACTGCATACCCGAATTTCTTACTGGTTATTCTAAAGTTCTCGCAATGAAGAGCCAGATCGAATCTCAATACCTGTGGTGTGATGTTGAGGCATACTCGTCAAATCTAGTATCTCTTCATGATAAAAGGATACTAGAGTCTTATGACTTAATTATTATCGCAATTGGTTCTCCAACACATGAAAGGTTCTTTAAGGATTATATTGAGAAAGAAAACATCAACGTATCAGTAATTTACACTTGGCTAGAGGGATATGGAGTTGGAGGACATGCGATATTAGACTGTTTTGGTAAGAGTGGTTGCTTAAAGTGTGCTTACATTGATTATTCTACTGGTGAGTACGGCCTTGCTTCGAATCTAAATTTTATTGAAGCGGGTCAGGAGTTGACGATAAACCACGCTGGTTGTGGCCAGAACTTTTTGCCATATAGTTCTAATTGTTCAACTCAAACTGCACTTGTCGCTTCAGACCTTGCAGTAAAGTTCCTTCTTGGAAGGTTGACTGAATCCTCTAAAGTGAGTTGGAAAGGAGACAACTTCGATGTGACTCAGGCAGGAGTCAAGACCACGTATAGATACAAGTCTTTTAGCAATTCTTTATCAGTAGAGTCGCTATGTGAGGAAATTTGTGATTGCAGGGGCATTTTGTGTGACTAAATTACCCGATAGTATGCTATCCCTTCTAATTTTCGATGAAGTTGTTCTGAAATGGAAGGAACATCAACAACTTAAAAGTGATGACAAGGAAGCTTGTGGCGTGTTAATTGGTGGCTACGATACCAATAAATCACTTTACATTGTATCTGATATAACTACTCCACTTCCCGAAGATATAAGAAGCAGGACTTCTTTTAGAATGCTTGATAAAGGGCACCAAAAAGCGGTCGATAGTGCTTTTGAAAATAGTGGAGGAAAGAAAATATACCTTGGGACATGGCACACCCATCCAGAAGCTCATCCTGAACCATCATCTGTTGACATAGACGATTGGAAGACTTGTATGAAGCGTAATGAAGGACGAAAGCTATTTTTTGGTATTGTAGGTAACGAGAGCTTTCGGATATTTGTATACTCGGAAGCGGAGTCCGGTTTTGATTTGTTAATGACACGGAGCATTAAGTAGTGGAGTTCTTTAAAGATTTGGTGTACAGGTTATTGCATTGGGGCGATTTGCTGTTCAAATGGTACACTAGACCCCGAAGCAAACTATTTACAATCGGCAAGTTTCTAGTTGTGAGCGGGCTTAGCTCAATAGGTGTAACGGCTGCTCTCAAGATAGCCCTTAAAACTCCAGATGGGTATGAGTTAACCGCGTCATTCTTTGAGAATGACACAGGTACTTTCATATTATTACTTTCTAGTTTCTTCGTTATAATTGGTTTTTTACTCATCATGTATGACGCTTTGCAAACTTTGAAAGATAGTGGCAAAGCGAATGATATTCTCGTTGAGCACATTGCTTTGTTTAAACCACTAAGCTCATCTTTTTTGTCTACTGTAACGAAAGCTAAGGGAAAGGTTCGATGTGCAAAGATAGATTTATCTGAACATTATAAAGATGGTGTTTTGTGTGATCCTTCAGAAGCAGTAAATGACACTCGAGTAATGCTCAAAAAAGCTGTTGCATCCTTATCAGATGCAACTGGAAACGAATCTGCCTCTATTCATTACGGTGGTACCCCTCCCGTCTGCCTCGGTTTTTATTCTGGCTTCTTCATCGGTAATACAACAAGTGTGACGTTATGGGATTACGATCGAGATTTGGAAGAATGGCATTGCTTGAACAGAAGCTTCGATAGTAATCAGCCAATTATAGATGAGTCTGACTATGAAGGAGCGCAAAATGATGACGTATGTTTAATCTTTAGTATTTCTTTCGATATAGAGAAAGTTGCTCGAGAAACAACCAATATAAGTTCCATTGTCACAATAAGAATGCCTCATATTGGTCATGACAATATGTCCAGTTTGTCCAAACTGACTAAGTTTAAAAAGGAGTTTAGGTTGCTTCTAAACAAGTTTAATCAGGATGGTGTAAGGAGAATCCATATATATTGCGCAGCGCAATCCTCGTTTAACTTTGCTATGGGGCAACAGATAACTAGAAATCACCCTGAGTGCATTGTTTACGAATTTGTTAATGGAGCGACTTGTCCATACCCTTGGGGGCTTAAATTCAATAATAAAACCTCTCCGGCACCAATAATAGTTGAAAGTGAGGTTGCATGAAATTTTGACTACAAACGGAAGTTGAGCCATTCCTGAATTAATTCGTAATTTTCTAAATTAGTAGAATCACTGACACGCTTTTGTCCAATAGTGTTTTAGGAATGAAGAAATGCTACCTTTCATTGTTGGTGGCTTTTTTACGTTCGTGAAGCTACACATTTGCTACATAAAGTTGGTGTTATAGTGAGGTTTTTTGTTTAAGATACTGTTATTTAATGTTTTTTGTTTTTAATGTTCACGCATTAACAGGGCGTTATGTGCTTAGAGGGAAAATGGCATTGATTAGAGAAATGGATATCTCGGATTACTCTCAAGTTATTGAGCTTTGGTCTGAAACAGAAGCTATGTTGCTGCGTGATGCAGACTCTAGAGAAAACATAGGTAAATACTTAGAACGTAACCCCAATCTCAGCTTTGTCGCTGTAGATGGTGGCACTTTTAGTGGGTACAGATGGTCGTCGAGGCTACGTACAACATTTGGCTGTAAACGCGAATTGTCGAGGCAAAGGCATTGGTGCCAAACTCATATCCTCAGCGGTCGATGCATTATCGAACATTGGTATAGTTAAAACTCACTTATTTGTTGCCAATGAAAACCTGAATGCTCAATATTTCTATGAAAAACTAGGTTGGTTTCCACGTGATGAAGTACGTATGTTTTCTTTTAACTCGTCTTGCAGTGGTAATGCTTAGTACGCACATAACAAAGCATTTAAGAGTGATTCCCAACGCTTGGCATTTTTAGTTCAAGTTTGGGTTTCGTGTTTTCGGCGCAATGGTTTAGGTTCGTGGTAGCGTTGCTCACACCTTAATGCGGCGTTATGCATCTTCATGAGATCAGGAGAAAGAGTTGATAGAAATCGAATTCAACATCTATTTGGCGAGCAAAAAGGAGTGGGCTCACTTACTAAAAAACATTCGCCTCGCCGCCGTCCCAAGAGTTGGCGAATCTGTTAAATTCAGTAATCGTGTTGTAGGCGATTACTTCTCATGGACAGTAAATCAGGTGACTTATCGTGAAAATGGTGTAATCGAAGTCACAACAGATTTACTCGACAATATAAATTGTCGAATGTATTCATTTGAAGAGCACGATGAATTTTTAGAATATTATCACTCTTACCTGAACGAGGGTTGGATTTCACCTAATGGCGTTAAAGTTAATAGCCAATACCTAAATCGTAAAAAAGAAGCATAACAAGGCGTTTAAGGCAGATTCCCAACGCTTGGCGTTTTGCATTCTAAGTTGGGGTAAGTGTTTAAGGTGCAATGGTTTAGGCTGGGTGGCTGGCGTTGCTCACTACTTAACGCGGCGTTATGCCTAAGGAGATAATATGACAATAAAATCATTTAAGGATTTTTTAAATGACTTGGAAAATGCTGATGAAATTTCTAATGGGATCGATTATTTCATTATAGAAATTTCGCACGATAACATTTCTGAAGAAATGTTTATCAATGAAGGTAGATGGACTCAATCGGGTAAGAAAAATTGGATGTATCGGATAGATGCTGAAAATCCAGCTTTAAATCAACAAAGGCATGTTCATATAGCACAATCTAAACACTTAAACTCAAAGAATCAACAGGTTGCTTGGAATCAAGATGGTAGCAAGCATGACAAAAAAACCTTTAACAAGAATATTGCGAAGTTGAATGTTGTTCAGTCTATTGCTAAGGAGACACTTAACCTCGATTCATCTATAAAATTGGAAGAGGCTGCCATTGCCCCTAACTTATTGGTTCAGATTAACGAGGCTCTTGACGGGGATGCTCCTTGTTTACCAAAGCTATTCCGTGCGGTATAGGCATAACAAACTGTTTAAGAGGGATTCACAACGCGTGGCATTTTTACTATGCGTTGGTTCTAGTGGTTAAGGTAGTATGCGGCGGCATCGGTATTGCGTTGCTCACCCCTTAACAGGGCGTTATGTGCTTAGAGGGAAAATGGCATTGATTAGAGAAATGGATATCTCGGATTACTCTCAAGTTATTGAGCTTTGGTCTGAAACAGAAGCTATGTTGCTGCGTGATGCAGACTCTAGAGAAAACATAGGTAAATACTTAGAACGTAACCCCAATCTCAGCTTTGTCGCTGTAGATGGTGGCACTTTTAGTGGGTACAGATGGTCGTCGAGGCTACGTACAACATTTGGCTGTAAACGCGAATTGTCGAGGCAAAGGCATTGGTGCCAAACTCATATCCTCAGCGGTCGATGCATTATCGAACATTGGTATAGTTAAAACTCACTTATTTGTTGCCAATGAAAACCTGAATGCTCAATATTTCTATGAAAAACTAGGTTGGTTTCCACGTGATGAAGTACGTATGTTTTCTTTTAACTCGTCTTGCAGTGGTAATGCTTAGTACGCACATAACAAAGCATTTAAGAGTGATTCCCAACGCTTGGCATTTTTAGTTCAAGTTTGGGTTTCGTGTTTTCGGCGCAATGGTTTAGGTTCGTGGTAGCGTTGCTCACACCTTAATGCGGCGTTATGCCACCCGAGTAGAATTAAAAATTGAGGAAACAATGGATTTAAATTCGTTATTATTATTTGTAGTTGCTTGCCTTGCTATCAACATGATCCCTGGGCCTGATGTGATATATATCGTATCAAATACTATGAAAGGTAAGTTCGTCTCTGGTATGAAAGCAGCTATCGGACTTGGTACTGGATATTTTCTACATACACTGGCTGCATGCTTGGGCTTATCAGCAATAATCCTTAGTTCGGCCGTAGCATTTAGTGTTGTGAAATGGCTAGGGGCTGTATATCTAGCTTACTTGGGTATTCAGTCGTTGATTTCAATGTGGCGCGGACAGAGCAAAATAGCTGTAAATGAAAAGGAAGAGACAAACAAAAGTGTCTTCTTACAAGGTGTAATTGTTAGTGTTTTAAATCCTAAAGTTGCGCTTTTCTTCTTATCCTTTTTACCCCAGTTCATAGACACATCAGCGGGTTCAGCGTCGATGCAATTATTGGTACTTGGGTTGCTTTTTAGTGCTTTGGCAACGGCATGTAACGTACTTTATGCTTCGGTTGGTAGTTGGCTCTTTAGTCGCCCAAATGCACAAAACTATTCACGTATTTTAGAGGGCGTGTCGGGTACTTTGCTTATTGGACTGGCAGCCAAAGTCGCAATTAGTGAGCGATAGTGGCATAACAAAGCATTTAAGAGTGATTCGCAACGCTTGGCGTTTTCGCTTCGCTCAAGTATAGCCAAGCGTCGCTCACACCTTAATGCGGCGTTATACGCTTTTGAGGAAATAATCCAATATGAACAAGGTAGTATTCAGAAATTGCGATGAAAATAGCAAGTATTGGGTTGCTCTAGAGAAGCTGTTTCAAACAGAATGGTCTGACTTTCTATTCGTAGATACCTACAAACCAGAAGCCAACCTTCCAACTGTGATTGTTGCTCTCAGAGACAATCAAGTTATCGGTGGTCTTGCTTACTCGTGCTTTAAAGAACCTCATGGTGACTCAGAAGTCATTTGGTTTAATGCTGTTTATGTTTCACCAGAGTGGCGTGGTCAAGGTATTGCTAGCGAACTGATTAACCGAGGAGTTAGCCAAGTATCAGCAGCAACTCAAAGTAACCTGTATGCTTACACCAATGTACCATCGTTGTACGAGTCATTAGGTTGGTTAGCGGTTGACATTGAAAGTGAGCCAAATCATAAGGTTATGACAGTTTCGTTGTAGTGTCAGTACGCGTATAACAAAGCATTTAAGAGTGATTCCCAACGCTTGGCATTTTCAGTTCAAGGTTGGGTTTCGTGTCTATGGCGCAATGGTTTAGGTTTGGTGGCTGCGTTGCTCACACCTTAATGCGGCGTTAGCAATATAAGAGGAAATCGATATGTCAGGAATCACAGACCTAGACGAATTATTGCGTTCTATGAGTCCAAAACTAATGGAAACAGAGTTCGTGTTTTGTACAGTTTCTGGTGTGCTAGCAGACCATGTTGACCTAAATCCAGTTGCCACATTCATTGAATCTGAGGGCTTAACTTTAGTCCTAGAAAAGTCAGTAGCAGAAACCGCGGGTTTGTCGTTTGATGGTGTATATAGTCAAATCACTTTAACGGTTCACTCTAGTTTGGAAGCCGTTGGCCTTACAGCAGCAGTTGCTAGCAAGTTGGCTTCAAAGGGCATTAGCGCTAATGTTATTGCAGCTTATTATCACGATCATATCTTTGTTCAAAGTGGTAAGGCTGAAGCGGCAGTTTCAGTATTAGAAGAGTTCAGTGCATAGGGTTGAGCCATATTGCTAACAAAGCATTTAAGAGTGATTCCCAACGCTTGGCATTTTTCATTCCACGTTGGGTTTTGTGTTTACGGTGGTATGGTTTAGTTTCGTGGTTGCGTTGCTCACACCTTAATGCGGCGTTAACTGCTTGGAGAAGATTTATGGTTCGTGTAGCCCAAATCAAAGATTTAGATGTGTTGGTTAGCCTTTTCATTGCTGAGAGCGAGCACAACTCAGACTTAGCCCCAGATGTTGTTCGCAAAACTGAAGATGTACTAAATGAGACTGAGCTTCAAGACATTCTATCTGATGAAAATCAGTTGCTTATTGTTAGCGAGCACGATGGAAAGGTAGTCGGAGCTTTATTGGGGAATCTCACTGACGTTAAAGAGCGTCGTTGGACGCAATCACGAACGTATGGATATATTGAAGAGTTAATCGTTTCTAGCGAAGCTCGAAAGCTGGGTGTAGCTACAGGGCTAGTTTCTTACTTTTCTAAGTGGGCTAGTGCTCTTGGCGCTAGTTCAGTTGACCTGCATGTTTGGTCAAATAACACAGGAGCTATCGGTTTTTATACTAGCGCCGGATTCGAATCAAAACAGAACCTGCTCTCCAAAAAGCTACGCAGCTAACAAAGCGTTTAAGGCGGATTCTCAACGCTTGGCATTTTCGGTTTGCTTTGAATTTAGTGTTTACAGCACAATGGTTTAGGTAGGGTGGTAGCGTTGCTCACCACTTAACGCGGCGTTAGGCGACGGGCAGGAAGTTCTTTGTTCTCATCTTCTTAGTTCTCTTTGAGCTTTCGTTTTTCTATGTCGGCAATTCAACATTGTCGGCTCAAACCCTTGAATCTCTCTGGCCGTAAAACATGCCAAGGTTTGCGGGTTGCCTCATTGGTTTTCATAGTCGGTTGGTTGTGAATTTCACTGGCTCAAAGTGTGGAAAGGTCAAGTTAATCGAGGTTTTCGTACTCGCTTTAAGTTTGTAGCTTTCCGTTTCGCCTCCTCAAAAGCAACTTTATTGCTGAAAGTCTGTATTTTGTGGTTGTCGAAACTTCGGCTGAAACATAGTGGCTTATATGGTTCTTGAATCACAAAAAATCAGTGGGTGTTTGGTTGCTTATTTTGTTTCGGGTAATCTGCTTTCAAACAACCTTAAACATTGGTGGGAAACTTCGCCTAACAAGGCGTTTAAGACGGATTCACAACGCTTGGCGATTTCAGTTCAAGTTAGCTTAAGTGTTTAAGGTACAATGGTTTAGGTTTGGTGGTTGGCGTTGTTCACCACTTAACGCGGCGTTAGGCAAAGGGCAGAAAAGTTCTTTGTTCTAATCTTCTTGTTCCCTCTGACAGTTCGTTTTCCTTAGTCGGCAATTCCGTATTGTCGGCTCACATTCTTGAATCTCTTCAACCGTAAAACATGCCAAGTTTCGTGGGTTGCCTGATTGTGTTTTTGTGTCGGTCGGTGGTGAGTTTCACTGGCTTAAAGTGTGGAAAGGGCAAGTTAGTCGAAGCTTTCGTTATTGCTGTCAGTTCGCAGCTTTGAGTTTCTCAGGTTCAAAAACTACTTTCTCGCTGAAAGGCTGTATTTCGTGAACGTAAAAAGTGAGGCTGTAACATAGTGGCTTTAGTAGTTCTTGAATCACAAAAAGTCAGTGGGTGATTGGTTGCTTATCGTGTTTAAGGTATTCTTTTTTAAACCAAGTTAGTGAGTAAACGAGAAATTTGCCTAACAAACAATTCAAGCTGATTCGCAACGCTCGGCGCTTTCGGTTTCAATTGGTTGGTGATTACGGTGCAGTGTTTAGGTCATGTGGCAGCGTTGCTCACAACTTAATTGGGCGTTAGGCGACTGGCAGGAAAGTTCTTTGTTCTCATTTTCTTAGGTCTCTTTGAGCATTCGTTTTTCTAAGTCGGCAATTCAAGATTGTCGGTTCAAATTCTTGAATCTCTCTGGCCGTAAAACATGTTAAGGTTTGCGGGTTGCCTCATTGGTTTTCATAGTCGGTTGGTTGTGAGTTTCACTGACTCAAAGTGTGGAAAGGGCAAGTTAATTTAGGCTTTCAATTTCGCTGTTAGTTTGCAGCTTTGAGTTTCGCTTCCTCAAAAGCAACTTGATCGCTGAAAGTCTGTATCTCGTGGTTGTCGAAATTTCGGCTGAAACATAGTGGCTTTTATGGTTCTTGAATCACAAAAAGTCAGTGGGTGTTTGGTTGCTTATTTTGTTTCGGGTAATCTGCTTTCAAACCAACTTAAAGACTGGTGGGAAACTTCGCCTAACAAGGCGTTTAAGGCGGATTCACAACGCTTGGCGATTTTAGTTCAAGTCAGCTTAAGTGTTTAAGGTTCAATGGTTTAAGTTTGGTGGTTGGCGTTGTTCACCACTTAACGCGGCGTTAGAACTTATAAGGAATGTTTATGCTAGGGAAGCACCAAAAAGGGTACGAAGAGTTTTATCACTCAACTCATGAAAACGAGTATTTGGATACGAGAACTGAATTATTAGTTGGTTTGTCCGCAGCTATGGCGATGAATTGTTTACCATGCACTCGGTATTATTTGTTAGAAGCAAAAAAAGCCGGTATTTCAAAAGGTGAAATTTCAGATGTTACCGCAAAAGTTATGGCGGTAGCTGCAGGGCAAAAGAAACTCCAAATGCAAGAAGTCCTAAATAAATACAATATTGATCTCGATAGCTTTGAGTAACGTTCTAACAAGGCGTTTAAGGCGGACTCACAACGCTTGGCGATTTCAGTTTAAGTTGAATTTAGTGTTTAAGGTACAATGGTTTAAGCGTTGTGGTTGGCGTTGTTCACCACTTAACGCGGCGTTAAGCTTCAATGAGGACAATATGGACTACGAAGAAATAAAACGACAGGGTATCGCTGGCTTTGTCGAAGATGAAGAGCAAACTAGACCAGAGCGTATTGTTAGATTTGTAGAGCTAAATGAATTATTTTCGCCACAGGGAGATATGCTTTTTACTGGTGGTTTACAGTCTAGCTTAGCTTTTCATGAATTAGCTAATAGTTACGTTAACGGTAATTACATGGCAGTTGTACTCTTGTGCCAAGCTTTTATTGAGCACTCATTGTCCGGTGAGTTCATCATGAGAGGACAGAATGCAATAGCGGAATCGTCGTTTAAGAAAATCCTTGAATCTGCAAAGGGAGCTGAAATTATAAGTGAAGCTCTTTTTGAACAATTGGAAGTGTTGCGGAAAATCCGCAACCCTTATGTTCATGCGAAAGCGGGGTTAAAAAATGGCTCATTGGCTAAGAAAATGATCGATGGTCGATTTGAATCTGCTGAAGACCTTGCTAAGTCGGATGCACTAAAGTCACTTGGTATACTAAAGTCTTTTGTGCATGAAAATGTATTTATGTGGACCCCTCAGCCCGAAGCTTAACAAACTGTTTAAGAGTGATTCGCAACGCGTGGCATTTTCACTATGCGTTGTGTTTAGTGTTTAAGGTGGTATGCGGGAACTTCGGTATTGCGTTGCTCACACCTTAACAGGGCGTTAGCTCTCAGCGAGGAATTATGGAAACATTAACATTAATAGCAAAAACTATAGCGATTATATCCGCTTGTTGGGCAATCATTTCTGGGGTTGGCGCTTGGAAGCGAGAGTTCATTGGTAAGCGAAGAATTGAACTAGCAGAAGAAGTATTAGCTGGTTTTTTCGAAGTTAAAGATGCTATTGCAGTAATCCGTAGCCCGTTTGCCTCAGCGAGCGAAGGCTCATCACGTGTCAAAGGTGAAGTGGAAAGCAAAGAAGAATCAGAGTTATTAGATCGTGGGTATATTGTCTTTGAGCGCTATGAGTCTAGAAAAGAAGTTTTTACTAAATTTCAAACGATGAAATATAGGTTTATGGCTTCATTTGGTGCAGAGAGTGAAGATGTTTTTACTGAAACTAACAAAGTACTCAACAGTATCTTTGCTTCATCGAGACAACTAGCAACGCACTATTGGCAACGCCAAGGTCGTGTCCCTATGAACGATGAAGAGTTTCAAAGGCATCTAGAACAAATGAGAATCCATGAAGGTATATTCTGGGACTCATTTGCAGAGGACGATACCATTCGAACTAAGCTAGAAGTCATTCAAAGTAACCTAGAAAAAGTGACAAAACCGTGTTTTGAAGAACCAATGACAACATATACATGGTTGACTAAAAAACTCGGTGCAAATGAGAGCTAACAAACAATTTAAGAGTGATTCAGCACGCTTGGCATTTTTGGTTTGAGTTAAGTTCAGTGTTTACGGTGGTCAAATTGAGTATAGTGGTCGCGTGCTTCACACCTTAATTGGGCGTTATAGCTATTTAAATAATCGAGGTAAAAGTGAAATTAGCATTTCTAAAGTTGGCATCTAACATAATGTTTTGGCTGATATTCATACTAATATTTGTAGGCATATATATATACGACAACGATTTAAAGCTAAATGAGGTTGTTCCTAGTAAGGAACTTATACAGTTAGCCGACTATCGGATTTTAACATATCAGGTTTTGTCCGGCTTGTTCCTATTTTCAATCTATGCATTTGCTTCACACAAAAGTCGAAGCAAAGAAGATAAAGAAAAGGGTACATTATTTATGGATATAGCATTAAATGATTTTGCAGGAGTTCTCTTTAACTTTGGTTCTTTAAACCTATCGTTAGCTATTTTTATGCAAGATTGGTCGATGCTTTTTATTACTGGAGTAGCCTACATTATCGGTCTAATTGCTTACCCGAAAGAAAAATAGCAATAACAAACTGTTTAAGAGTGATTCGCAACGCGTGGCATTTTCACTGTGCGTAGGGTTTGGTGTTTAAGGTGGTATGCGGCGGCATCGGTATTGCGTTGCTCACACCTTAACAGGGCGTTATGTAGTCTAATCAAAGACTGTAACAGTTTATGCAATGCTTGCCTTAAACTGCAGTGATAATATTGGTCTCTGATAAACGAGTTTATAGGTTATTAACAATGATATTTTCTAAACGAAAAAAGTCTTTTGAAAAGCATGAGAAAAGTCTTGTGCATCATTTTGAGTTTGCTATCTCTGACTTGGAGCGGGCAAAGCAATACTTAATTTACTTCAAAAGCGATGTTGGTAACACTAAAGACTTGTGGTCGGTAGATACATCAATAGTATCCATTGACGAGATGCTCTATTACTTAAAAGCAGAGCAACAGGTTCGTGATTGTACCGATGTGATTAGAAATTTGGATGCAAACTTAGGCGTAGTATTTCAGCATGATGAGCAATGGAATGGAGAGATTGTTGGATATTTAGTTTCAATATTTAAATCATTGCACAACGCTTCCTGTCATATAAAGCAAATAGAGCTTATTCGTACAAAAATATCGGCTGAAATTGAGTGGTAAATCAGCAACATAACAAAACGTTTAAGACAGATTCCCAACGCATGGCATTTTTCATTTCATCGTTGGGTTTCGTGTTTATGGTGGTATGGTTAGGTTTCGTGGTGGCGTTGCTCACTACTTAACGTGGCGTTATACGAATGCGTGCCGACGCAGGTATCAGGCAGAGCTCCAAGTATGCTCACTCAAATAAGTATCTGATCCTCAATCCAAGATAAATATTTTTAGGTTCTAGAGCATTTGGTGCTAAAAGATAGGTGACAATAATTATGTGGTATCTGTTTAAAGATTATGTGGACACGCCAAATCATATTGAGTTTTTGATCTTTGGAGTGTCAATGATAGCTTCCTACATTGTGGCTTGTGTGTCCTGTAAATCTCGCAATATGTCAGGGTATGAAGTGCGGGTTATTGCTACAGCAGCAGGTCTTATGGTGGCAGCGCTAGTTGGGGGAGTTAAATTTACTTTTGTGTCAACTTTGCTGGTATCGATGCTTTTCACATGGCTGATGGTGAGAAAAGGGCATGCATTGGGTTGGGGATAAATCATTGTCTTCAAAGGAAATAGCCAGATTCCTAAACTTTAATTTAATCCATTGATCCAATCGGGAAAATTCGTATAACAAAGCGTTTAAGACGGATTCCCAACGCTTGGCATTTTCGGTTTGATTCAGCTTTAGTGTTTACGGCACAATGATTTAGGTTTAGTGGTCTGCGTTGCTCACCACTTAACGCGGCGTTATGTGCTTGGAGGAAATATGGAACTCAGAACATTTATTAGCGAAACACTGAAAGACATTATGGGTGGTGTTCACGATGCTCAAACTGAAGTTGAGTTTGGTGAAATTGTTTCTCATACAAATGAAAACCTGTCAGTCATTGAAACAGGGTTAACTAGCTTTCAATCTATTGATTTTGAAGTTTCAGTTAATGTTGTTGAAAACGCTGGTAGTGAAGCTAAGTTAAATGTTGTTGCTGCAGTAATCAATGGCAATGTCAAAGGGAACAGTTCTAACTCATCGGGTCACTCGGCAGTTCTCAACTTTAAAGTACCCGTAAAAATGCCAGTGCATCCGGAACCAGTTGATATGGAGTAAAGCTCAAAATATGTCTCAACTGTCGCTTAGAGTACGCACATAACAAACAATTTAAGAGGGATTCACAACGCTTGGCATTTTTGCTTCTACTTCAAATTTAGTGTTTATGGCACAATGATTTAGGTTGGGGGGGAAGCGTTGTTCACCCCTTAATTGGGCGTTAGGCGACGGGCAGAAAAGTTCTTTGTTCTCATCTTCTTAGGTCTCTTTGAATATTCGTTTTTCTAAGTTGGCAATTCAACATTGTCGGCTTAAATTCTTGAACTTTTCCAACCGTAAAACATGCCAATGTTCGTGGGTTGCCTCATTGGTTTTCAGCGTTGGTTGGTGGTGAATTTTATTGTTCCAAAGTGTAGCAAGGGCAAGTTAATCGCGGCTTTCGTTCTCGTTTTAAATTTGCAGCTTTACGTTTCGCTTTCTCAAAAGCAACTTGATCGCTGAAAGTCTGTATTTCGTGGTCGTTGGAATCTTGGCTGAAATATAGTGATATTGTGGTTCTTGAATCTCAAAAAGTCAGTGGGTGTTTGGTTGCTTATTTGGTTTCGGGTAATCTGCTTTCAAAACAACTTAAACACTGGTGGAAAACTTCGCCTAACAAGGCGTTTAAGACGGATTCACAACGCTTGGCGATTTCAGTTCAAGTAGAATTTAGTGTTTAAGGTACAATGGTTTAGGCATGGTGGTTGGCGTTGTTCACCACTTAACGCGGCGTTAAGCTACAAACAGTCGAAAGGAATTGGTACTAGAAATGGAAAATCTGAATACAGTAGAAATAAAATCGTTTGTGCCCGCCAAAGACTTTGAACTTTCGAAGCGCTTTTATCAGAGTATTGGCTTCGAACTCGCATCAGAATTTGATGGAATCGCGTACTTCAAATTTGGCTCTTGTCCGTTTTTGCTCCAAGACTTTTATGAACCGGCTCATAGTGATAATTTCATGATGCACCTTTTAGTCGAAGATGCCCAAAGTTGGTATGAGCATGTGCTGAAACTCAATTTAGAGGAAGAGTTTGGTTCCAAGGTGACAGAATTGGTTGAACAGCCGTGGGGAATGCTAGAGTTTTGCATCACAGACCCTAGCGGTGTGTTGTGGCGCATAGCCGAGAACAAGTAGCTTAACAAAGCGTTTAAGACAGATTCGCAACGCTCGGCATTTTCGGTTTGATTCAGCTTTAGTGTTTACGGCACAATGGTTTAGGCAGGGTGGTGGCGTTGCTCACTACTTAACGCGGCGTTAGTTGCAAAGGACAAAATATGACAATTGAGCAGCTTGATAAAGTAGATGTTATTGCACATGACAATGAAAAAGTAATTTTGGTTATATCCGATCATTTAGAGTGGGATGATCAAAATGAAAAGCTATTGCTGCTACAAGATAAACTAAATCTATATTTATCATTTATTGAATCTGGAGAAATACTTGAACAATACCCAATAGCAAAGGGCAAGCTTTTTGAAATTAGGATTGTTTCAAAGTATCAGCCAAACCGCGAAGCTGAAAAATTCGTTTCATTGGTTTCAAAAGTAGTAAGTGATGCAGGTTTTAGTCTTACGCACGAGTTGGGGACTTGCAACTAACAAGGCGTTCAAGGCGGATTCACAACGCTTGGTGATTTCAGTTCAAGTCAGGTTAAGTGTTTAAGATGCAATGGTTTAGGTTTGGTGGTTGGCGTTGTTCACCACTTAACGCGGCGTTAGGGCACAAGAGGTAGTACATGATAAGTCAAATGGGTATAAAGATAGATGGCGTGGAAGACTTTTTGTCTGAGTGCGAGAACAAATTGCTTGATGTAGCGCCATTGGAATTCTTGTACCCGGGAGAACTAAGAAGTGAGCCGCTGAACGAATCATTGTGGACTGATAAAGTTCATGAAATAAAATCTATGAACGAGAAGCGTATATTGTCTAAATTGCGTAATAAGGCGAATATTTATGCGATCTTTATTCAGCCTACCGGTGGTGATTGGAGTCCGGTTTATATTGGTCAGCGCAAAGCTTTAGAAATACGTCAACGTATAACATCCCACTTAATAAATAAGAACGGAGCCACAGGCTCAAAGTTAGCTCAGGTTAAAGAATCAGTGGCTAAGGGGCACAAAATTGGTCTTAGGTTTCTGTTTCTTGAGCGTGACACTATGCGTGCTTTTGTCGAAGAAGAGCTTATTGCTAGAAATAAAGAAAAACTAGAGTGGAACAAACACGCGTGAAGTGCCCTAACAAAGCGTTTAAGACGGATTCACAACGCTTGGCATTTTTGGTTTGAATCAGCTTTAGTGTTTACGGCACAATAGCTTAGGTTAGGTGGTCGCGTTGTTCACCACTTAACGCGGCGTTAGCACTCAGGAGGTATTCATTGAAAAAGTGTCAGCTGTGCCTTTGTAAGTCTGAGTTATGTAATTCACATGCAATACCTGATTCAGTATTTAGATCTTTGTTTAAACAAGGGAATGGTCAGGCTATCGAACTTTCTTCTGGTGAGTTAATCCCCAATAGAAAGTCGCAGGACAGTTGGGCTACTGACCAGTTGTGTAGTGGATGTGAGGTAAAGTTAAACATTACCTATGATCAATATGGTTTGAACTTATTAAGAGGAAAGGTTGGAAAAGCTATTCGACATGAGGACGGCGTCCATTTTTCCGATATCGACTCTCAAAAATTTAAAAGCTTCGTGTTGTCTATTTTCTGGCGGGGTGCTGTTTCAGAACATGAAAACTATAAAACAATTCAAGTTGCCCCACGTTTTTTAGAGCTAATTCGATCTAGTTTGGTTAGGCAGGATAATGTTTCAAAGAATTCATGTACTGTCATTGTACAGAGATTGATTGATACAACAGATGGGGGTTTTGACGAAAGTCATCTCAGAAATTTTGTTGTTTCACCATTCCCTAGGAAATATGAAGTTAGAGGGCAATTTTATAGCTCCATCAGCATGATATTTTTAGGGTTTTACTTTGAGATTTTTTATAACCCTATACGTTTTTCTGAAAAAGTATCTAAGTTTGCGTTGGGCAGTAGCTCGACAACCTATATTTCGCCTTATATTGAGGTCACTGAAATACCCGAGGTTCTTGATTTAATGGTTAACGGTCTTAGAAAAGAGCATAAAGGTTTAAGCAATGTGTGACTAAAAAAGAGTGCTAACAAACTGTTTAAGAGTGATTCGCAACGCGTGGCATTTTCACCATGCGTAGATTTTAGTGATTAAGGTGTTGTGCGGGAGCTTCGGTATTGCGTTGCTCACACCTTAACAGGGCGTTAGGTTTAAGTTCATCCCGTTTGGAGTTCATATTTATGATTGATAAAGAATGCTACGGTACAAAAAAATCAAGTAATGGAGTTGAATCTACTATTTCGTGCTGGGAAGCAAGCGATAAATATGGTGTTTCAATTCGACATGGCAAAATGAATACTAATGGAGAGTTGCGTTTTAGATTGTTATCAACAGACGGCTCTGCATACATAAAAACTGTAACAACTAGTGAAAGTGAGGGGTGGCAAAATCCACATTATCACAACCACTTAATGGAAACATATATAGTAGAAGAAGGGTGGGTTGGTTACATAGAATGTATTAAGGATGAAGTGACAGCAGTTAAGTATAATAAAGGTGATGTGTTTACTACAAAACCAGGTGTTGCGCACAATCTATTTATACCAAAAGAGACGGTAGTACACACAGTTAAGCATAGTGCTTACAATGATGTTCATAAAAAAGAACCTGACTGGCATTCAGATTCAGAAGCTTGTGAGATACTAAACTCTTACGAAAAAAAAGCGCTAGCATCGAATTTTGGAAATGAAGATTCACATAATGAACCTTTGATTGAAAAAAATGCTACAGATGAACTAAATAAACTAACTTTTGATGATAATTATACTGAGTCATATAAACATTTCGACAATTTAATTTGGAAAGTGCCTTCTTGGTCTACTGCTGTCTTTGGGGTTTTCATTGGAGGGTTGTTATCTCTATATTCAAGACAAAGTGATTTTCATGGCTTAAATGTTTATGTAGGAGGATTAACCCTGTTTTTTAGCGTGTTTATTGCAACGTTGTCGTACACCCTATTTAGGTTCAGGTGCCATCAAATTAATACGAAAATAACTCATCGTCGAATTTTATTATCTCCTCAGTTTTTTCTTCAGTTTTTGATTAATATTGAAGCGATAATTCTGCTTCTTATTTCTGTTGTTTTGCTAAATAATGAATTGGTCGTGTTTGTTTCAGGGTTCGTTTTAGCTATTTTAATTATTTTTACGATTCATAGCGAAATCCATCTATCGGCTATTAACCAACAGTATAGTAAGTCAAAAACGGAAGATAAAAAAATAATAACCAAGCAGATGGGTAGCTAAAACCTAACAAACTGTTTAAGAGTGATTCGCAACGCGTGGCATTTTTACTATGCGTTGGTTTTAGTGTTTAAGGTGGTATGCAGCGGCATCGGTATTGCGTTGCTCACACCTTAACAGGGCGTTAGCTATTTAGGGAGAATTCAATTTGAGATTCGTGACGATACTTAAAGATGAAGATGGTGCTATTTCATCTAGAGAGTTTGAGGGTTATTCATATCAAGGGCAAGCCGTCGACGTATGGGCGGAACGTTTTTCAATGGTAGGAGAACGTGACAAGTATATCGTAACAATTCGTGCGAAAGACGGAAATTTTACAGAGCTAGCCACTAGTAAAACGTGTGCTAATCTTCACACCGCTTTTCGCTGGGCTCGCAACAAGCTTGATGGTTATCCGAGTGTTTATGGTGAGCTGGATTTGCGGGATAGTAAGTCTGACGCCGCTGTTAAGGGAGAAGGAGCTGAACTCTATATTGCTGGCTATATTATGCTTGAGTTGGGGTACATAGTTTCTGTTGCTAGCCCTAATATGCCAGGCTATGACTTGTTGGTTGTAGACCCCAAGACTAAGAAGTCATGCACGGTCCAAGTTAAGTATCGTTCCTCGAACACATCGTCATTGAAGTTAAACTCGACAGATTTCGATTTTTTAGTGTTAGTTGACAAGCCTACTCATGAGATTCAAAAAGTATCCGTAAATGTTTCTCGTCCGATCGCAACATTTGATGTTTGGATCTTAGATAATAAGTGTGTAAAAGAGCAAGTTAGGGCTAATGGGTTGTTGTCAAATCCAAGGTATGACATTTTTTACCACAATTGGTCAGTATTAGTTCAACATTTATCTGAAATAAAATAGCTAACAAGCTGTTTAAGAGTGATTCGCAACGCGTGGCATTTTTACTATGCGTTGCGATTGGTGTTTAAGGTGGTATGCGGCAGCGTTGGTATTGTGTTGCTCACACCTTAACAGGGCGTTATACCGCAAAGGAGAAATCAATGATAAAGCAAATAAGTGGCACAGATCAGGCGCTCTTATCTCTATCAAAAACAAGCTTCTCCGAGCTACGAAAAATCTATCGTCCAACTTCCGAAGCTCAAAGAAACCAAGCTAGTTCAACAAATGATTGGACTTGTTTGGGGTATTATTTAGATCACCAGCTAGTGGGTCTTATAAAAGTTAAGTTGTCCGGAAAGACGCTTAATTTAAGTACACTTTCTGTCATGCCTGAATGTCGTAAAAAAGGTGTAGCTCGAAGCTTAATTTTAGAAGCAGAGCGCATGTTCTCAAATGCAGGCTTGCTCTCAGTTTGGTGCGTTGAGCAAACTGGTAATGTAGAGATCTTTGAGGCACTAGGTTTCAAGGTTGCAGAGCGTATTGAATCAGATATTTTTGAATTGGCTGACAGCTCAAACGTTAAAGCAATAGAAGTTCGTCTGGAGCGGCAGACAGCAGTATAACAAAGCGTTTAAGGCGGATTCACAACGCTTGGCAATCTCAGTTCAAGTTAAATTTAGTGTTTAAGGCACAATGGCTTAGGTTTGGTGGCTGGCGTTGTTCACCACTTAACGCGGCGTTAGGTGCTTGAAGGAAAAAGTAAGTATGGAAATTGTTTTTCGGCAGATAAACATTGATGATTTCGAATTATGCGTTGCTGCGAGAAAAGATGCGTACTTTTGTAGTTTTGGGCATTACGATGGTTTTGATGATTTCATTAGTGGTTATCGCGAACGAGTCTTAGACCGATTAGCAAACTCAGGATGGTACTATATCCATATATTTGTGGATGGTCAGTTTGCAGGGCAGCTAGAGTTTCGTAGCTTTTCACCCGAACGGGAAACTGGCTATGTGCATCTCATTTACTTAAGGCCGAATTTTCGTGGTTCAGGACTCGCTCCAAAAGTGCAGGATTATATAGTAAGCACTTTGATTCAGGCGGGTTGTTTGCGGGCAGTACTTTCAGTAAGTCGGACTAACAGTCGAGCTCTTACATTCTATAAGCGCCATGGTTGGGAGTTCGTGCGTGAGAATCCTAAGCACGATGAAACAGACTTTTACCAACTTTGGCTACGCACCTAACAAACAATTTAAGAGTGATTCGGCACGCGTGGCATTTTTACTATGCGTTGGTTTTAGTGGTTAATGTGGTATGCAGTGGCTTCGGTATTGCGTGCCTCACACCTTAATTGGGCGTTATGTGTGTTGAGGAATTCCATCATGAAGTTAGAGAATAAACCCAAGTTTCCAATTTCAGTTACTTTTCTGGAGGATGGGGAAGTATGGGTACTTGATAATATTGACGAGCTTGGTTCAAACCTTGAGTGGTTCGACTCAAGTGACCCAGAAGAGGAAGCTTTGGTAAAGGATGCTGATAATCGAGACGTTGTTCTTGTTGTAGAAAAACTTGAAGTGAAAGAGTTTAAGCTTGCTTAAAGCTGAATTATGCAAGCTCCGATCGTCTTACAATAATGCAGGTAGTAGAGTCGGATAAACTAAAAGCCTTTAGCATTCGCGTTACCAAAGACCGGAATGGTAAGCGAAAATAACACACATAACAAACTGTTCAAGAGGGATTCGCAACGCGTGGCATTTTCACTATGCGTTGGTTTTGGTGTTTAAGGTGGTCTGCGGCGGGTTCGGTATTGTGTTGCTCACCCCTTAACAGGGCGTTATAAGGTTAATTGGATATCAATAAAGTGTATAAAATCGACAACAAAAAGCTCAGAAAGGAAAAGCTAAGTCCCATTTGGACGTTAGTCTTTATCCTGTTTTTAGGAAGTCTAATGTCTACACCGGAATATGGTGAAGACTTTGATTGGTCTAAAGTCATTTTTATAGTTGTTTTTTCTGGGTTGTTCGCAGTCGGTGCGAGACTCTACGGTGTAATACGTTATTTAAAGTGGGCGAAGAGTCATCGAGTGGTTATTGAAAGTGACGGAGTGAGTTTTCAAAACCTTGGTAGTAAAACTATTTTACCTTGGGATCAAGTTACTTCCTTAAAAGTTAAAGAAAAGGGCGGAAATGTCACTAACATAATATTGAAAACACGATCATCCGGCAAAATAGAGCTTAAAGATTACGACAACCTAAAGCGATTAAGCGAAGAGCTAAAAGCTATTATAGATGAAAAGCTTTGGGTATAACGTTGTTGTACCCGAACCTTATAACAAAGCGTTTAAGAGGGACTATTAACGCTAGGCGGTTTTAGTGCCAAATAAAGTTAAGTGAATAGGGCGGTCATTTAAGGTTACGTTGTAGCGTTACTAGCCCCTTAACGCAGCGTTATGCAGCTAATGTGTGGAGAAAACTTTGACAAAAAACAATGTAATAAGGTTAATTTTACTTGGATTAGTTGCGCTTAAAGTAAACGCAACAGAGTATAAGGTAGTAAATTCAGGAGAAGTATCCGTAATGAATTACTATCCAGCGACCACAATAGCTTCATGTACAGAGAACAACGAGTGTACATACTTGTCGCTGAATTCTCATGCTATTGCAAACTTACTAACTGGTCGTCTCATCGAAAATTCTATGGGAGAAAATCGTAATATTTCTGCAAAAGCAATAAGGAAAGGTGTTAACTATTTTATCTCTGAAAAAAGTAGTAGCTTGTTCTCTGCGCGTTTATCCTCACATAACCCCGAAGGGAAAACACTTAAGTTCACTTACTCTATTACCCTAGTATCAGAAGACGAACGATTAATCATTGAGAAAAATAAAACCGTAGTTCTGTTGGGTTCGAATTATGAAGTGTTTCTAGGAACAGAGTTGCTACCCCATGATACACCGAACAAACGTGTATTAAATCCTGTGGAGTTTCTTGATGTTGTGGAGTGTAATGTAGGAGACAAATACTGTTTTAGTGAACTAGCCTACTATACAAATTATGGGCTTTACTTGGCAACTTTGAGTATGAACCTCACTCAGCAAGAGTTGGGTAGCAATACAATAGCTGCACTTGAAGGGATTTCTACGGTTGTTCTTACTTCCATAAATCCGGTAGCAGCGGAGTTTTATGGTGTCCCGTTCGATGATCCTGGAAGCAGTAGTGGCGAAGAATTTTCGAATAGATCAGTGGTTTTGGCGATTGATGCTAATGTCGAAGGTAGGCGGTATGTTGGTTATGCTAGAGTAAATACAAATGACGGAACAAGCATTAACTATAGCGTAGAGGAAACGAATGAATCTGTTATTCAATACTTAACACGTGCTTGTAATTCTGTCCGTCTCGGTGATTTTGACAAAAATGTCATAGGTAAGTTTTGTGACTTTGGCGTCAAAAAATAAGTCTGCATAACAAAGCATTTAAGAGTGATTCGCAACGCTTGGCAGTTTCGCTTCGCTCAAGTATAGCCAAGCGTCGCTCACACCTTAATGCGGCGTTAGGCGTCATAGCTCACACTTTTATATAAATCAATAACATAGTTCTTGAATTCAGTATTTTTGCCCTTATTTCTAATCTGCCATATGCCGAAAATTAATAAGGAGCTGTTATGACGATAACCAAGTTACAACTCGAGAATTCAAACTTTAGACCAGGTGAAGTATTAAACCATAAGCGTAATGAATGGACTCATATCACCATTACTTACAATGTGTCAGGTGACCGTTCAAGAGTCGATCAAAACATCGATGCCGCTATGGAAAATGATGATGATCTTGTGAAAGTAGATTATGTTAACACAACTCTCTATATACAAATGAAAATTCGGGCAGACGAAGATGAGTCGCTTGAGCAGCAAGCAGAAATTAAAGTTCGCGAGAAAATGCGTGAAATTTTTGTTGGTGATTATGGTTTAGGTGGTTCTACAGTTTCAGTGTTCTGTATGGTTGGTAACTTAAGAGCATTCGCGTACAAATTCACTTAGGTATAGCTTAATAAATGAGCGCCTAACAAACTGTTTAAGAGTGATTCGCAACGCGTGGCATTTTTGCTATCCGTTGCGTTTAGTGTTTAAGGTGGTATGCAGGAGCTTCGGTATAGCGTTGCTCACACCTTAACAGGGCGTTATAAGGCTCGAAAATAAAAGGAACTTTGGTGGAAATTAGAGTTGGGAAATTAGGTGATATTGCAGCTATCACAGACATCTTCAATTTTTATATTGAGCACACTAACGCGCGTTTTGAAGATCGCGCACTTACGCAGGAAAATCGTCTAAACTGGTTTTCTCAGTTCTCATACAATAGTAAGCATCAACTGTTCGTCGCTATAGAAAATGGCAAGTTGTTAGGTTTTGCATGTTCTCAGCCATACAGGGACATTTCAGCATTCGAGGATACAGCGGAAGTTACCGTATACCTTGCAGAAACAGCAAGGGGTAAAGGAGTTGGTTCAAAATTATACTCAAAGCTGTTCTCCTCAATTTCCGATTACGGAGTCCACAGGGTTCTATCAGGTATTGCATTACCAAATGACGCTTCGGTTGCCTTGCATAAGCGTTTTGGTTTTCGAGAAGTTGGCGTATTTAATGAGTATGCAAAGAAAAATGGCAAGTACATTAGCTCTGTTTGGTTAGAAAAGGCGCTTGACTAAAAGTCCGCCTTATAACAAACAATTTAAGAGGGATTCCCCACGCTTGGCATTTTTAGTTTGGGTTTAGTACAGTGTTTACGGTGTCCAAATTGAGTGTCGTGGTCGCGTGGCTCACCCCTTAATTGGGCGTTATGTACACAATATGGATAGTGAAAATGGATGAGAAAGTACTAATAGCTTTTGGTGTTTGGGGAGGTGTTTCACTCCTCGGTTTTGTGTTGTTCTATATAAATAAAAATGCACAGTTTAAGAGGAAATACTATCCATTATTCTCTGTCGTGACAGGGGCTTTATTTTTGTTCATTGTACACTTGCAGGGCTTTGTTAATCATCAATTCTGGATTGTAATTGTTCCCATTGTATCTCTAATAACTTTTATGAATATACGTGGCGCTAAGTTTTGCGACAACTGTGGGAAATCAAACTTTGGGCAATCATTAAAAGATAGAAAAATCGAATGCCAAAAATGTGGGCATACTATTTGAGTAATGTGAACATAACAAGGCGTTTAAGGCGGATTCACAACGCTTGGCGATTTTGGTTCATGTCAGCTTAAGTGTATAAGGTACAATGGGTTAAGTTTGGTGGTTGGCGTTGTTCACCACTTAACGCGGCGTTAGGCAGTAGCTGTGACGAAAGTTAAAGAGTAAGTATGGAAAATAAAAAATATATTTGGATCAGAACGTGTTGTCTGAGTATTTAGCAGGAAAAAGTTCTGATCTTGTCAATGCGATATTAGAGTTAAAAAAGAAGAATAGTTTTCTATATAGTCCTGCTCATATGGAAGAACTTGCAGTTCCTTTTATGGCGGCAAGTAACCGAGAGGTCAAGCAGAGAGTACTCGAAGAAATAGATAGCATATCTGAGTTAACAGGAAATAGAGAGGTGTTTCCGGGATCGGATATACCAATGCATATCACTATTGAACACCCGTCTTTGTGCTTCAAAAGAGTTATTGATTTCTATCATTTAAACTCTCATCTTGAGCAGCAAGAAAGTGAGCAGTTGGAATGGTATAAGAGTGCAGACCCTACAGGTAAAACGGCACAAAAAATGTCTAATGAAAGTTCTTCTATTTTATTGCAGGAGGAGCACTCTCTAGCTTTAAATGGCAGGTTTCATCTAGATTTTTTAGCGGCTATGTCTGCAAGGCGAGTTGGCTTGAGAGATTTCAACTACCCTGAAATATTAAAGTCACACACCGCATTTGAGCGTTGCATTGAAATCACATTTTGTTATTTAGAAAGCATTCGCTATAGACCTGAAGCTGTCAAAAAAAGCCGTTCAAGAATGCATGATGTTAGTCATGCGATTTATGGCTCTATCGCTGACATCTTAGTTACTGATGATGACAGGTTTCAAAGAAATTTCAGGCTGTCTATGAATATTGGGGGATTCAAACAGAGATTCTGAGTACCGACGGTTTTGTCAGTAAAGTAGTACTTGGGGAAACTGCCTAACAATCTGTTTAAGAGTGATTCGCAACACGTGGCATTTTTACTATGCGTTGGTTTTTGTGCTTAAGGTGGTATGCGGGAGCTTCGGTATTGCGTTGCTCACACCTTAACAGGGCGTTATGAAACTTCCAATTTGGCTAGGTCGAAAATAATTAAGAGGTAATAACAATGGATATTGCTTTTTGTACTATTGATGGAAAAGAATGGTACGCAGATGAATTTTGGGCGTTAGGTGAAAAAGCTATAGTAACTATGCGCCGAAATCTGCAATGTACTTCTTGTAAAGGCGATGCTTGGTTTAGAAAATCTAGTTATGGGAACAAAGTTCCCCATTTCTGTGCCCATCATTCTGAAGATTGCACATATGCGACAAATTATGAAGTCGTTGATGATGGCGATGGAGGCGATGGACAGCCTGCGGCTAATCCAGACTCAGGCATAGTTTTGGATCTTGGCTTAGATAAAAACTATGAAGTGGATGTTCAAACCCCAGCACCGAAACCGGACACTCCTGTGGGAGAGCGAAGATCAGGAAAAGAGGTTAAAAATGGTGGTGGTAAAGATTACCCTGCACATCTAACGCTTAAAAACACATTATATAAGCTAGTTCGTTCCGACAAGCTCTATACATCTGATTCTAAAGTAACAATACCTAATGCTCCCATTCAGGGTTTACCAGAAAAAGCGAACGAGTTATTTGTAAACTTTAAAGATGTCCACGAAGGGTACAACGGGCTAAGTCGAGTTTATTGGGGCTTTATCAGTGACGCTGGCTTTACTGCAGATGGTAGGCTTTGGTTAAACGCAGGTAATCGCACCGATGGCTTAAGTGTTTCAATCAATCCTGATATCACAGAAGAGTTCCGAGCTTACTTTAAGGTAGATAAGTCGTTAGACCAATTAGAGGGTTGTCATGCGCTTATCATTGGTGATTGCTACTATGCAACAACAGGAAAACCAGTAATTTGGTGTGGTAGTTTGGATTACGTTGTGCTTCGCCGATACAACTTTGACAAAGTTTCATAACAAAGCATTTAAGAGTGATTCCCAACGCTTGGCATTTTTCATTCTATCGTTGGGTTTTGTGTTTACGGTGGCATGGTTTAGGTTAGGTGGTAGCGTTGCTCACACCTTAATGCGGCGTTATGCCTCCGAGTACCCCCACGTTTAGTAGACACTTTACTGAGTTAGATCTAGGGTCTAATTGAGAGGTGATTTATGGCTAAACATCGTAATCCAGCGTACACCGAAGAGTTCCGAAAAGAAGCAGTCCGCTTGGCCAGTCTTCCTGGCCGAACAGCCGTCTCCGTTGCCAAGGAGCTGGGCATCAGTGCCCAGCAGATCCGGAACTGGAAGCGCCAGTTCACACGCCTATCTGATAAACAGTTTAACACCTTAGATGGTGTCGATTATTCGAAGAAAGAGTCCGAAGAGCTTCGAGTGCTAAGGCGCGAGAACAAGCGACTCAAAGATGAAATGGAATTCCTAAAAAAGGTCTCGGCGTACTTCGCGAAGCAGCAAGAGTGAAGTACGAGTTTATTGAAAGCTATGTCGGCGAGAGCGCTTTGAACAGCACGTCTTGTGTATCTATGCCCAATACCGAGCTCGTTACGGTTCAGTGCGAATAGCCGAAGAGCTAAATGAAGCTGGCTATTCCTGCTGCGTGAATTATGTGGCTGATATCATGAAAGAAAAAGGTATCAGGGCACGTAATGGCAAGGGTTTAAATACAGCAAGGATGTGGCTACGATGACGACTGTTGCCGACAATTTACTGCGAAGAGACTTTGAGTCTAAGACGCCAAATCAGAAGTGGGTTACGGACATCACGTATATCTGGGTGAAGAGCCGCTGGCTCTTCTTGGCGACGGTGATGGACCTGCATTCAAGGCGCATCGTGGGTTGCTCGCTAGGGACAACGATGACCGTCGAGCTCATCACCAATGCCCTAAAAATGGCGTTTGAGTCACGTAAGCCGCCTAAGGGCGTCATTATCCACTCGGACCGTGGTGTACAATACAGAGCATATTAATATCAAGACTTCATGCGCAAGCATGGAGGTGTGCCGAGCATGAGTCGACAGGGCAACTGTTGGGATAATGCGGTGATGGAGTCGTTCTACAGTCGACTGAAAGTCGAACTGATATACGCAGAAGACTACCAAACTGTCGAAGAAGCCCGAATGGGCATCTTCGAATACATCGAGGTATTTTACAATCGCTGAAGAAGACACTCAGCGTTGGGGCATGTCAGCCCAGTTGAGTACGAAAGTATGTAGTTATGTACTGTCTACTTTTTGTGGGTACACCAGTATACGGAAGAACAATTATTTTAAGGATAATTAGTGATATATGAATGTTTTTTGTCGAAATTGTGGTCAGGAGATGCCGGAGACCGTGAATGTATGTGGTGCTTGTAAATATAAACAAGAGTTTATTCCCACCAGAGCTACTACGCGTCGAAGTTCAGATGGTGTGGTAGCCTTCTTTGTCTGTTTACTTTTAGGTTGGTTAGGCATACACAGATTTGTATATGGAAAAATTGGTACAGGTATATTGATGTTTTTGACTGGTGGTGGGTTTGGTATTTGGTGGATTGTAGACACCATTAGGATAGGAGTTTGCAACAATTTCACTGATTCTAAAGGGAGACCATTAAGTTTGATTCATAGCAACTAGTACTTACCAGCAATATACCTAACAATGCGTTTAAGGTGGATTCACAGCGCTTGGCGGTTTCAGTTCCAGTCAGATTTAGTGTCAAAAGAACAATGGTTTAGGTTTGGTGGTTGGCGTTGTTCATCACTTAACGTTGCGTTAGGCTCAAATCGTATACAAGGAGGTTTAATGAGTAAATTAGTGATTTATTTGTCGGCAATTTCTGTTACATGTTTAGTAGTTGCGGACCCCGCATTTGCTGGTCCTGGAGGGGTAATTGCAAGCGCATTATCTGAGACTTTCTGGGGAAAGGTAATAATGCTATGTATACTGACCTTTTTTTCACCCTGGATAGTTTACTACCTTTGCAAGGAGAAATTAGCTGAGAGACGCGCTAGAAAAGATCTAAGATTTATGGCTGGCTACAGTGAATTGTTTGAGTGGTTAAAAGTACAAGAAAGAGCCAAGGATTGTTTTTATCGAGTGCATTCAGGTTGGGAGAGTGAAGACTTATCGACTGTTTCTGACTGGATGACAGATTGGTATTGGCAAAATCAGCAACAAGTGCATCTTGAAAATTGGAAAAAACAAGGGTTAGTTAATGTTTGCAAGGTAACTCATTTGTCCCAAATTAAACCGCTACTATTTGTTCATAGGAATCAATCTGCAGAACATGAAGGCTCTATAGTCGTGGTTGCAATTACCGGTGAAACTCAAGATTACCTGAAAGTTAAAGAGACAGGCGAAATAGTCGAAGGGAGCAAAAAGTTCAAAGATGTTGAAACAATATGGACTTTGACCTTGATTGATGGTGTTTGGAAAGTCTCTAACATTGAAAGTAGTTCGATGTCCGTAGATTATGCCAAAGAAGCCAAGTATTTACCCAAGATTGAAACTACAGTTGTAAGTGATCTGAGAGCCTAACAAAGCGTTTAAGACAGATTCCCAACGCATGGTATTTTTCATCCCGTCGTTGGGTTTTGTGTTTAAGGTTGTATGGTTTAGGTTCG